>JAOAGV010000147.1 GCA_026415575.1 Candidatus Sumerlaeia bacterium | reverse complement strand
AGATGTGTATAAGAGACAGATCCACAGGTTCACTTCGGCCAGAGGAAACAAAACCGTCGCCGGACTCGTACCCGTGTCGTAGTACTCCAAGTAGAGGCGCTCGGCCTGCTCCAGCAGTGGGTGCACTTCGGCAATCAAAACTCCCGTCGTCGGCCGCTCCTGCACGCCTGTCTTTGACGCGGCCGCCTCGTGCCGTTCGAGCGCTTCTTTTACCAGACGGTCGGCCTCAAGCCGCAGATAAACCGACCGCCGCTCCGCCTTGGGATCCGCGCTCACAAGATGTGTAACGATCGCAACGGCGCGGCGGTGAATAAGGTACCCCGCCGTCAATGCCAAGGACAGAATGACCGCCCAACACACCCCCGCGATAACAAGCCATCGCTTTTCGTTCGCGTTCACTGCTCCTCCTCGCGTCGCCCTGTAATTGGATGCACACAGTCCGCCCTTTTCAAGTTGAACTTGCTTGCACAAGCCCCGCTGCCATCGTGACACGGCTATCGGTTTTGCCTTCCTTGTGAACCTGAAAATCTCAGAACTTGGACTTTGCCCGCTTTGAACGCCATTGGCCAAGCCGCAAATCTCTTTTTTGCGGCATCGCGAGTGAGGTTCGGGATGTTGGTCATCCCTCGCAGGGACGCCTTGCACGGCGTCCGAAAACCAAATCCGGTCGGGGTGGAACCCGACCCTCCATCGCATCCCAATCCGGTCGGGGTGGAACCCGACCCTCCACACCAAAATCGGTTGACTGTCAGTGAGTACCCATTAGAAGAAAATACACGTTTTGACAGGATGCACGAGATTTCCGGCTTTCCCTGCCGAACCCGGTAAATCTTGTAAATTCTGTCAAACATTTGCGCGACGCACTCTCAAAACCAAAAGGAGACTTCAACGCGATGAAAGTCGAACTGAAGCCAAACTGTGCATGGGCGCTCGTCGTTCCGTCGAGCATGGGCATCCGGCTTACGCCTTTCCATGGTCAACCCGTCCATTGCGCCAACACGTTTCTCATGCAGGCAACCAGCGCCGAAACCAACGTCGCCAGCGTGGCCGCATTTCTTGGCCTGCGCGTCAAAGTCCTGACCACATTTGTCAAGGGCAGCCCCATCGCCCAGTTCATCAAGGACAACCTCCGAAGCCGCCACATGGACTACGAAGGTGTCGAGGTGCCGCAGGGCGGCCCTTGGGGCTACCGCCATCAGATCAACATCGCCGACAGCGGCTACGGATCGCGCGGCCCGCGCGTCTGGAACGACCGTGCCGGCGAGGTCGGCCGCACCCTGAACGTCAAGGATTTCGACCTCGAACGCCTCTTCGGCAAGGAAGGCGTCCAGATCGTCCACATGTCGGGGCTGATCGGCGCGCTGTCGCCGGAGACGGGAACGTTTTGCCTCGAACTGGCACGTGCGGCCAAGAAGCACGGCACGCGCATTTCTTTCGATCTCAACTATCGCGCCTCCTTCTGGAAAAACCGCGAAAAGGAACTGCGCGCGTTGTTCTCCGAAATCGCCGGCGTGGCCGATTTCCTCGTCGGCAATGAAGAGGACTTCCAACTCTGCCTTGGCGTCGAAGGCCCCGAAGCCGGCGGCAAGGGTCTGGCGCGCAAAATCGAAGGCTTCAAAGGCATGATCGAACGCGTCAAGAAAGCCTATCCCAACGCCTGCGTCTTCGCCACCACACTGCGCGAGGTCGTGGACACCAACCATCACCTGTGGGGCGCGATCATGGCCGCCGGCGACGACTGGCACATCGTCGAGCCGCGCGACATCACCGTGCTCGACCGCATCGGCGGCGGCGACGGCTTTGTCGGCGGCATGCTCTACGCAATCCTCAAAGGCTGGGAACCGGAAAAGTGGATTCAGTTCGGTTGGGCCAGCGGCGCTCTGGCCACCACGCTCCTGACCGACTATGCCCAGCCGGCCGACGAAGAACAAATCTGGAGCATCTGGCAGGGCAACGCGCGCGTGCAGCGCTAAGGATTCACAACGGAATCCATCCAAAGGCATTCAGGGAGAACCTCGCGCAAAAACAGCAAGCGAGGCAGGTAGTGTTTTTAACGGGGTAAAATACGGCCGCGCGGTTTTAGACCGTCGCCCTACGCACCGACCTTCACCAGCTGCTTGCCGATATTCTGCCCGGTCAACATGCCGATGAACGCCTTGGGCGCGTTTTCGATGCCGTCCAGAACCGTCTCGCGGTATTTGATTTTGCCCTCGCGCAACCATCGGGCCATTTGTGCAATACCTTCGGCAAACCGGTCCGCGAATTGCCAGACCAGAAAACCTTCCGCCCGCGCCTGCTTGATGACCAGTTGAAACAGCCACCGCGGGCCGCGCTCCAGCCGCTTCTGGTTATATTGCGAAATTTGGCCGCACAGCACTATCCGCGCGCGCGGATTGATCAGCATGGCGACTGCGTCGCTGACCGTTCCCCCCACATTGTCGAAATAGACATCCACGCCGGCAGGGCACAGTTCCCGCAGGCGCTCGACGTAGTGGCCCGGAGGGTTCTTGTAGTTGATCGCCCCGTCAAAACCCAATTCTTCCACCACGTAGCGAACCTTCTCCTCGCTGCCCGCGATGCCCACCACCCGGCACCCTTGCACACGTGCAATCTGACCCACCAGCGAACCCACCGCTCCCGCCGCTCCCGATACAACCACAGTCTCGCCGCGTTTCGGCTTACCAATGTCCAGCAAGCCAAAGTAGGCCGTCATGCCGGGCATTCCCAGCACGCCCAAAGCGGTTGAAACCGGCGCAAGAGACGGGTCCACTTTGCGGACTCCCGCGCCGTCCGAAACGGCGTACTCCTGCCAGCCAAACGGGCCGACCACAATCTCGCCCGCGCCAAATTGCGGATGGTTCGATTGGACAACCTCGCCCACGGCATCGCCGAACATCACCCCGCCAAGCGGCACCGGCTGCAAATAAGGCGCGTCTTCATTCATCAGCCCCCGCAGATAAGGGTCCACAGAAAGGAAAATGATACGGACAAGGAACTGCCGGTCCGCCGGTTGCGGTATTGCACTTTCCACCCGTTGAAAATCCGACTCTTTCGGCAGGCCGTCGGGCCGCGCCGCAAGAATGATTTGACGATTCACTGAGGCAGACATGCCGCTGCTCCTTCGATCAATATTCGGCCACCACTTCAATTGGCTGCTTTGGGTCAACATCGCCCGGCAGAAGTCGGATGTTTTCGCCGACAATCCGGTCCGGATCCCATAGCCGGCCGTTGACCCAAACCCTCGCCGGCCAGCGTCCTGAAGGATGCCGCAGGCGCAGCCATACCACGTTGGGCACGCTGCGCGTGGGAACCGTCACCGTCGCCGTGATCCGGCCTTCCTTGAGCTGTGAACGGATGACCAGTCCCGCCGGCCCGAAAAATGTGGCCGCCTGCTCGATGCGAATTGTGTTGCCATCCTTGAGCCATGCGCGCGGCGTGCCCCGCGCAAGCCACAGCTCGGCGCCGTTTTCCCAGACCAAAAGCTGGCGCAGCCACATGACAAACCGCGACTCGTCGGAAGTCTTATAGACGGGACCCGCACCCCGGCCAAAGTCACGAGCCCATTCGGCGAAACACTGCACGTCAGGGTAAATCAACAGAGCGTAAGTGTTGTAGAAAGCGCGCAGGGCCGCCGGAATTTCGTCGCGCGCCAGATAGACCGCCGGCAAATCCAGCAGACACGGCTGAAGCGTCATGCCTCCGCGTTCGAACCATGTCTTCTCTACATCGGCCACATCGAAGCCCGACTGGCGGGAAAAGAATATGTTGTCCTCCAGCTCATCGAGCATCCACGTCACCAGCGGATCGTCGGGCAGGAGCACTTCCGCCGTGGTCAGATGAAGCGCGCAATACAGCGCCTCGCGAATCCACCCTTCGGTCAGGTGGCGCCAGTGAAATACCCGCGACGGGACATAAGGAACATAGCAACCATCGCGGCGCCGCACCACCGCCGACCGCGTGGCCGCCTCCCGAACCGCGAGGTCAATATCCTGTCCAAACGCTTCGGCCTCAATGGCCAATCGCGCGGCGTCGGGATGGCCGAGGTCGGCCAGTGCCTCGGCCGCGCGTTTCATTCCCAGATAGAAATACCCATTTGTGGCAAACCAATATTGGAACTCGGTAACATCTTCGAGCGAACAAGCCGGAGCAAGGCCGTGCACCGGCGAACGCGGCTGGCCGGCTTCGCCCACGGTAGCCTTGCGTTGCGCAATGAGAAAATCACAGGCCCGAACCAACTTGTCCGCAATGCGTTCGAGATACTTCCGGTCGCGCGTGAACAAATAATGATCGGCCGCTCCCCACAGCACAAAACCATGATTCATGGCATACTTGCCGTGGGTATATGCGCCCGCGCTGTGGAACACGCCGTCCCGCGTCGAGAACCGGCCCGACAGAGGCTCCGTGCCCTGATAGCGCAGCATGGGTTCGAGATAGCGTTCGGCCTCGCGTGCCTCGCCCCGCATATCCATCGCGCGCGCAATCATGACAGTCTCGTTGGCAAACACTTTATAGCGGACCGTGCCCACGTTGGCATTATAGAGGCCGGTTTCGGGATCCCGGTCGGTCGAAATGAGCGTGTGCCAGAGATGGGCGGCATAAAAGTGATTGAGCGCCGGCTCCGGAACTTGGATTTGCATCCCTCGTGCAAGCCGCCCGCGCCAGTACTCCCGCACTTTGGGCACTTCCTGCTCATATTCCATCGCCTGCAGGCGCGCGTATTCGGCGTCGGTCAGCAAGTCCACAAACGGCGCCTTGAAGTAAAGCGAGCGCGTTTGGCCGGCATGTAGAACACCCTGCCACCGCAGCGTGGCCGATACGGTCGCGGTGGTGGCGGGAATTACCCTCCACCCGTCGTGCGCCGGCCCGACCTGTCCACGAACCGCCCGCAGTTGGGGCGAGGTTTCCTCGCCCGCGAATGGAAGCACAATCGCGATTGTCCCATCCTCGCGCAGCATCACAGGCGCCGGGTCAGAGAACCGGAGATTGACCGTGGCGGTTTCGGAACGATCGCTCAGATTGGTAATATCGAGTTTGGTCAGCAGAACAACGGTTTCGTCGCCGCGCCGCTTGGCCTCATTGCCGATTTCGCCGGTCAGCACCGTCGCCGCCAGTGTGTGATGAAACCACAGCGGCCCGTTCTGCCAGCGAACATGCACGATCGGCAGACAGTTTTCGTCCAGACTCCGCACGGCGCTTTGCCGGTCTTTTCCGTCGAAGGCGGGAACCGCCCGCATGTCCAAGAGCGCTTCGAGTTTTTCGCGGCGGTAGGGAATGCGCAGCGAGTCCGTCGCCGTCGTGTGCAAACTGGCGTTCCACATGGCCCAATCGCCGCGGGGACTGATAAAAACCTCCTGCCGTGCCGCAGGCACTCCAATGGCAATCCACGGCGGCGGAGTCAAGCGCGGCAGTCCACCCATCGCCGACGCATAGGAGGCTTCCGGCCGCTCATGAATCCGCCGTCGGACCGTGTCCATCCAACGCGGGCCCGATGTCCCCGGATCGTTGAGAAAAGTAATCCCACGCGCCGTCGGAGAAACCAGCACGCCAAAATCCGGCAGGCGCACCGCCCCTTCGCGCAACACATCTTCCGGAACAAACGAAAACCCGTTGGCGATCGGCCCTTGTCCCAACCGAACCGTCACCCGCGTCAAATCGTTGGAATTGGGATCCATGTGGTGTGCGTAGCGGATTCGGGCGCGCACCCCTGCCGACGCACCCGCCACGCCCTCGGCCTGCCATGTTGCGCCTCGAAGTGTAACGCTGCGCGGCGGCGGTAGCGGAGTCAGACTCAGCAACTCGCCATTGAGCACCTCGATCCGGCCCGCGATCGTTCCATCCTGCTGGAAGCGGATTTCGATGTCGAACGAATCTTCCCGCCAGACGGAATCGCCTTCGACAATCAGGCGGGTTCCGGCCGGCAGGTCATCTTTTCCGGCCACAACCCGGACCTTGAGCGTCCGGCGGAACGTCGGCGCTTTCCCGTCGGGATATTGCGACGGTGCCAGCGCCTCGCGCCATTCCTCCTTGTCCAATGGCGGAAAAACGAATCGTACCATCCGCGCGGTTTCATCCTGCACGGCGCGGACGGGCGCCGTGGTCCACTGCCCGTTCCATGGGTCGTCCAATCGCATCCACCCGCCGGTGCCGTTATTCGGCCAGACACTTGCCCACCACTGAAGATGAAGCGAATCGGCGGGCGGGATTTTCGCACCTTCGGCAAATTGAAGAGCAACCCGCCGGACGTCGCGGGGATTCGTCCATTCAACGCCCAAAAAATCCTTGCCCGAAAGCGGCGTGCCGAACCGGGCAAGATTGACGGCTTGTTGCGATGGCGCTTCACTTGCCGCCGCCCCAAAACTCGCCAGAGCAATTCCGACGCATAGCGTCATCGCGCAAGGCAATGGCAGACCGCGAATCATGGCATCTTCTTCCGACGCCCGTGCAGCAGCAATCGAAACGTGGACCAAACGGTTCTCATCAGCGGCAGCTTGCTGCGGCCCTGTTTTTGATCATAGCGCAACACAAACGGAATCTCCTCGATCCGCCGTGCGAAGGGAGCAAGATTCACAAGCAGTTCGTCCGTGCAAGCAAAACCCGACCGTTCGATCAGTCGCTCGCCGTAGTGCTCGAAGCCTTGACGCACCAGCACGGCGCGGTAGGCGCGATACCCGCAGGTGTAGTCGCGCACGCCGGGCAATCGGAGAAACACGGCAAAAACCATCCGCGCCCCAAAACTTAGAATCCGCCGATACAGCGGCACACCCACCTGACGGCTGCCGCGCCGGAACCTCGAACAAATGACCATATCCGCCCCGGCAGCAATCCGCTCCGCCAGCTCCGGCACATACTGCGGGTCATGGGTGTTGTCGGCGTCCATGCAAACCAGAACATCATCCGGTGACCATGCTTCGCTCAACGCACGCCGAAGGCCGGTTTTCAAGGCCGGCCCCAGTCCTCTGTTCTGTTCGTGATCCACGCGAATCAGCGGAAGCCGTTGGGCCCATTGGTCCATAACCGCACCCGTTCCATCGCTCGAGCCATCGTTCACAGCGATGATCTGCCACGAGAGACGGCTGCCGTCCATCGCGGCGCGAAAACGCTCGAACAACGCCGGCAACCCTGCCGCCTCGTTGTAGGCCGGCAAAACAACAATAACCTTTCTCATTGACTCCGGCAAAGACATGCAACACCGCTCAATCCAGTAGTTTTTCCAGCCAAATTTGATGTAGTTTCACCGCACGTACTCCACGCTTCAGCGTGGTGTTCGCAGTCCAAACTCTAGTTCGTCCTTCACATCCCTGCTTCAGTGAAGCCTTTTATACATCAGCCCTGATTCAAAAACCCCGCTGAAGTGCGGCTGACATACGGCAGACTGAAGTTTGACCTGCGTGCCGGATAATCTCCAATCCGTCCGGTTTCGACTGGAGACGTTATACGAGAAGATTGTAGTAGCAATCACGCTGGCGCGGTTCGCGGCCAATTTGTCGAACCATCGTTTCGAGGTCGGCGCGGGTCAAGCGGTATTCACAGCCGGCGGCACGAACCACGTTCTCCTCAATCATCGTGCTGCCGACGTCATTGGCACCGAAATACAGCGCAGTTTGGCAGATTTCACGCCCTTGAGTAACCCACGAGGCTTGGATGTTGGCGATGTTGTCGAGGTAGAGGCGCGAAACGGCAAGCGTCCGCAAATACTCATGCGCCCCAACCGCGTGCCCCCCCAACGCGGTGTTGCGCGGCTGAAATGTCCATGGGATGAATGCCGTGAAGCCGCCGGTTTCATCCTGCAGCGCCCGCACGCGCCGCAGGTGCTCGACGCGGTCGGCATGGGTTTCCACGTGGCCGAACATCATCGTGGCCGTCGTGCGCATGCCGAGCCGATGCGCTGTGCGCATGACCGCAATCCACTCGTCGGCACTGCATTTGTGCGGGCTGACTTCGGCGCGCACGCGGTCGCTGAGAATCTCCGCACCGCCGCCCGGAATGGTGGCAAGTCCGGCGCGCTGCAGCCGCGCAATGATTTCTTCGAGGGCCAAGTTGTTCCGCCGCGCCAGATGCACAATCTCCGGTGGCGAAAACCCATGAACGTGCAGGCCGAACTCGCCATGAATGATGCGCACCATCTGCTCATACCATTCGAGCGGCAAATCGGGGTGCAGCCCGCCTTGCAGAAGAATTTGCGTGCCGCCAAGAGCCACGGTTTCCGCCAGCTTGGTGCGAAGCGTATCCCAATCGAGAACAAACGCGTCCGGATCGCCCGGCCGCCGATAAAATGCACAGAATCGGCAGCCGCTGACGCACACGTTTGTGTAATTGATGTTGCGGTCAACCACGTACGTTACAACCGGCTCCGGATGGAGCCGACGCCGAACTGCGTCGGCAGCCTGGCCGAGCGAAAAAAGATCGCCGTGCTGAAAAAGTTCTATCGCTTCATCCTCAGTCAATCGGTGGTTCAAACTGCCGCCGCTAAAGCGACCGGGCCAGCCCTCGGATGCCTCTCGCTGCGGTAAGCAATCTGTCTGACCCGCCTGACTTGTCTGACTCGCCCGGCCCTCTCCGTCCCGCTCGACAGGAACAAAACCGGCTTCCGTAATGAGATAGGTCAGGTCCTCCACCGACAGCGACTGCGGCGTCGGAGCACCCGCCTCGTGCGCAATCTGCTCCTCCATCACCGTGCCGTGCAAATCATCCGCGCCACACGACAACGCCACCTGCGCCAATTTGATTCCGAGCACAACCCAATACGCCTTGATGTGGTCGAAATTGTCGAGCAGCAATCGCGCCACAGCAATTGTTTTCAAACTGTCTGGGGCACCCACCGGCGGCAGTTCGCTCATGGCCGTTCGTGCGGGCTGAAACGCCAATGGCACAAAACACGTGAACCCGCCCGTCTCGTCCTGAAGTTCCCGCAAGGCCAGCAAATGATCCACGCGCTCCTCGATGGTTTCCACGTGCCCGTAGAGCATCGTCGCTGTCGAAGGAATCCCAAGGCGATGAGCCGTGCGCATGGTCTCCAGCCAGCGGGCCGCCGACGGTTTCTGCGGACACAGCACCGCGCGTAGCCGGTCAGACAGAATCTCCGCCCCTCCACCCGGAAGCGAATCAAGGCCCGCTTCTTTCATCTCCCCAAGAACCTCTTCGACAGAACAACCGCTCTTCTCCGCCATCTCTGCAATCTCGACCGCCGTGAACGCCTTGATGTGGACCGACCGAAACTCCGCCCGCAAGCGCCGCACCATGCCCACATACCAGTCGCTGTCTCTTATACACATCT
>JAOAGV010000146.1 GCA_026415575.1 Candidatus Sumerlaeia bacterium | reverse complement strand
GGTATGTTCGGTGGCCTGACCGCCCGCGCAAAGGCTTTCGATCTCTTGCAAATAGCGGTTGATTTCCGGCGTCATGCTGAACCGTTTTGCCCCGCTCAGTTGCCGTGAGCGTCGGCGGCTCCGGCCGCTCTGTCAAGAGCGGGTTGTGGAACGCCTATGGGATGGACATTTGGGGATACATGGCTCACCGGAAAACACACGGTTGAGGTGGCCATGCTAGGCTGCATCGGGGTGGTGAAGACAATCGGGGGCAAAGCGGCAGCATGGCTGCCGCAGTCCAAAAGACTGGAGGGTCGGGTTCCACCCCGACCGGATATGGATTTGCACATCGTGGAGGGTCGGGTTCCACCCCAACCGTACATGGATTCACACATCGTGGAGGGTCGGGTTCCACCCCGACCGCACCTTATTCCCCCGACTGCATCCCGTTACTTCACTTCTCGGCGGTGGGCGGAAGAAGGTTCAGCGCCGCCAAGACTTGGCGCAATTTCTCGCGCGGGCCGGGCGACATCGGCGTTAGCGGCAGCCGGATGTGCGGCTCGATCAGGCCCATCATGGCCAAGGCTGCCTTGACAGGAATAGGGTTGGTTTCCAAAAAGTTTGCCGTCATCAGCGGCAGGAGTTCAAAATAGATTTCACGGGCGCGCTCGAATTCATTCCGCATGGCTGCGTGCACCATCTCGCTGAAACGGTCGGGCACCTCGTTGGCCACAACGGAAATCACGCCGTCGCCGCCCATGGCTATCATGGCCAGAGTGGCGGAATCGTCGCCGGACAGCACGCGAAAGCCGTCGGGCCGGCCGCGCAGCACCTCGGCCGTGAAGTCAAGGTCCTTGGTGGCGTCTTTGACTCCCTGAATCCACGGGCACATGTGGGCAAGGCGAAGCAGCGTGTCGGCATTGATGCGCGTGCCTGCGCGCGAGGGGATATTATATACAATCATCGGGATTTCGGCGCGCTCAGCGATCGCGCAGAAATGGCGAATGAGTCCTTCCTGCGTGGGACGATTGTAATAAGGCACTTCGGAGAGACTGGCATCGGCGCCGACTTCGCGGGCAAAGCGCGCCATTTCGATGGCATGGCGCGTGTCGTTGCTGCCGCTGCCGGCGATAACCTGCACACGTCCTGCAACCAATTCCACCACGCGTTCGATGACGCGCTTGTGTTCCTCGACCGTGAGTGTGGATTTCTCGCCGGTCGTGCCGCAAGGGACAATGCCATCCACCCCGCCGTCAATGACATATTCCACAAGCCGGGCCAATGCCGCTTCATCCACACGGTCCTCGGCGGTGAAGGGTGTGACCAGAGCGACAAAGTTGCCGGCCAGCGGGGCCGTCTCCATTTCGGTTTCGAGGCTCATTGCAACTCTGCTCCTTCAACAAAATACTACAGGAATCGGGCGCGCGGCGCCAACGCAACCGCTGCCGGTTCTATCCATGCGCGGCGCGCCGCCGATAAATCCACGCATGAACAAACAACCAGATATGGCCGAGAAGAATCAACTTGATGAGAATGCTGTCTATCGAACCGCCCCAGTGCCACGCTACATCCCAGCGCAAAAGCCGGGCAAACCTGCCCTCGCGGGTGAACAAAATGACGCCGATTGCCGCCGACGCAATCGCGCTGATCAGCACCATGCCCGCGGCGGCATCTTTGGCGCGCCGCACGGCCGGATGGTATTCGGGCGAGATGACATCGCACAGCTCTTCGATCGAGGTGTTGACCAGTTCACAGGCCAGCACCAGCGCAACACACAGGAGAACTACTGTGTTCTCCATCCACGTCAATCCGAGCAACTGAGTGGCCAAGAGAGTCGGGATGGCAATCACGCAGTGGACCACCATGTTGCGTTGTGTAGCTACGACATGGAGAATCCCGAAATAGGCGAAAACAAATGATTTGAAAAAAGCGCGCACCCGCGGCGAGGGCGCGGGGAAAACTTCCAGAACCCCCATAGTGCGGTCGTTCACTTTGCTGCGCACATCCGGTGCCGTTTGGCTCAGCGGCGGATCGTCCATCGGATGTTCTTGCCGGTTTCCCATCGCACAGTCCGCTTATCCTAGCATACGGACCGATGAAACCCTCGAAAGGTTGGTGGTTCAAGTCAAAAGTGGAGGCACTCGCCCACTTCCCGCAGCAAGCAGGCAAAAACCGGCCTCGCGCGGGCGATCTTTCTTGCATTTCTCCATTTGCCTTTCTATGCGTGGGTCATTCTTTTGCATAAAGGACCGCAAACATGGAGACCAACCAAAAACACAAACCTACCGTTACGATTGTTTCGCTGCTTGTAGCCCTCGCTGTTTCGCTTCCCTTTCTGAACAAGCCAATTCACATTGACGATCCCTTTGTGCTGGCTGTCGCCGAACAGATTCTGCGCGACCCGCTGCGGCCATTCAGCGGCACGTTTGACTGGTTCAGCGATCCCATGCCCATTTTCCAGATCACGACCAATCCGCCTTTCCTGAGCTACTGGATTGCACCCGTGATCAAAGCATTTGGCACTTCTGAAATTGCCCTCCATCTTGCCATGCTGCCGTTCATGCTCCTGCTGGCGTGGGCGATGGCTTCGCTGTCGCGGCGGTTCGCCAACGGCTCGGTGTGGCCGGTTTTGTTTGTTCTCCTCAGTCCGGCAGTGGTGGTTTCGCCGAATGTGATGCGCGACGTGCCGGCGGCGGCGCTGGCGACCGCAGCCGTGGCCCTGTTTGTCCATGGCACCGACCGCGACCGCTGGACGACGGCGCTGGCCGGAACTTTCCTCGCCGGCCTTGCCATGATCACCAAATATTCGGCACTGATCATGGTCCCCGTTCTGCTCCTCTACCCGCTCCTTCAGCNCAAGCCGAGATTCATGGCCGCCGTGCTTCTGTCGCTGGCAGTTCTCGGTTTGTTTTATCTGCAAAACTATCTCGTTCACGGACAGGTGCATTTCTTCGTCTTCAAGACTGCGGAAAAGGCGAATCTCAATGTTCGCAACATGTTGACGGCGGCACTGGTAATCACTGGAGCCGCGTTTCTCGTGGTTCCCGGCCTGCTGGCCGGCGCCGTCCGCCGCCGCGACTGGCTGACGCCGTTGGGCGCTGTTCTCGTAGCTGCTGGAACCGCTTACGCCCTGTCGGAGTATTTGAAAAAGAACTATCCGGGCCAAGGCAACTTCCAATACTATCTGTGGGCAATCAGCGGGGCGGTGGTGGTTTGGTGGGTCGTGGTTGCCGGAGTAGCCGCCGGCGGCCGTTGGTGGAACCGCCCGCCCGAAGCCGATGCTCTGGATTCGCTTTTCTTGCTGGTCTGGCTAGCCGGCCCTTATATCTCCGCCATTCTGTTTGTCGAATTTCCGGCAGTCCGCCACATCCTTCCGGCCGCCGCACCCATCGTGCTTCTGGCCATTCGCTACGTACAGCGCCCCGCAGGGTGCGTCCATCCGGCTGCCGGTTGGATTTTGGGTGCAGGATTGGCTGCACAAGCGGTGATTGCCCTGTGGACAGCGGCAGGCGACTACGACTACGCCGATACCTATCGCCGGTTTGCGCGCGAGGATTTTCGACGGCTCAAGGTCCAAACCTCAGGCCAAATCTGGTTCGATGGCCATTGGGGCTGGAAAGTCTATGCCGAGCAGGCCGGCTTTCGTCATCTGACCCGCAGCGGACCCGACATTCCGCAGCCGGGCGACCTGCTCATCGAACCCGACATCTGCCACAAGGGCGGACGGCCCGCGGCACTGGCCAACCGGCTCGAACAGATTGCCGAAAAACGCTATCCGGCACGTCTGGGCGTGATTACCATGGACTGGCGCCTTGCCAGTTTCTACGCAACCTTCAACGTTACTTGCCCGCAGTATTTCGGCAAAGGCCTTATGTATGAGTGCTTCCGCGTCTATCGCGTGAAACCGTAGAGAAGTTTCCGCCACAAGTTTTGCTTCATTTGGAAATGTTTTTGGCTCTGGTTTTGTTAATAATCACACTCGAAATGCTGAAATAACTTCTTAGTTCTGTGGGAGGGAATACGTCCTGTCATCCTGTCCAATCCGTCTTTTCCCTCACTGCGGCTTGACTTCGGCCTTTGCTTTTGCCTTCGGTTTCGCTTTCGGTGCGGCGGCTTTTGCCTTCTCCTCGGGCGTTGGCGTCGGGCGCGGAAGGCGGTCTTGGACGCTATAAGACGGGAAGAAATCCGAACCGCCGGGCAGCTGATACCAGTAGGCCACCGAGGCGTAGTCGTTTTTGGGGCGGTCGGCCGGCGACTTGGCCGAATAGTTCTCGATGGTGATCTGGAACGACTTCTCGAAGGGGATGAAGTCGCTGATGTGCCAGCGGTAGCAGGTTTGCATCTGGCCGGCTTCGCGCGCTTCGGGCAGGTTCACAGGGCAGCCGGCATAGGGGTTGGAGAACCAGCGGATGCCCCAAGCGTCGCCGTAGTAATCCTCGGAGCCGGTGCCGAAGGTCGAGGGGAATTTTTCGCCGTCCACCCAGACTTTTTCGTCGCCTTCGCCCCACCAGCCGCCGGCGATGTTATGGATGAAATGGGCGACGCCAACAAACCGCCCGCTGCCGGTGCATTCGAGGAAGGGATAGTCGAAGTCTTTGCTCAAGGGGTCGCGGCGCCAGCGGGCATGGAAGTAAGCCGTGTTGTCGGGCAGTTCGCGTTTTTCCCAGACAAATTTGAACTCGACGTCGGCCGGCTGGTTTCCCTCATTGATGAGGAAGAAGCGCGCGCTCTTTTTGAACGGCATGCGCCAGAAACTGTAGAGGGTTTTCGAGGTCGCGCCCATCGGTAGCGAGTGGTAGGTGGTCGGGCCGAAAGAGATACCGAAGAACTCGACCAGTGGGGTTTCGATACTGGGTTTGGTTTCGCCGTCCCAATAGGCGCGAAGCAGGACTTTGCGATAGGCGTGGGGCTCGGTGCTGTCGAGGCGGGCGTGGAATTCGGTGATCATGGCTGGACCGGCGCATTCGCCGAGGCCGACTTGCTGGCCGGGCTGAAGGCGAAGCCTTCCCGATTGGGATTTGCTCTTGCCTAACAGGCCGAGGAAGCGGGGGCGCTTCTGCGGGTCAGGCGGCACGATATTCTTTTTGCCGATCGAGCGCGCGACCTCGGCCTTGCCGGCCTCGGTGGGCATGGTTTCCGCGTCGAAAGCATTGCGCAGCGTGGCGCGGACGCGTTCGAGGGCGGCGCGCTCTTTCTTGGTCAGAGGCAGGCGGAAGGTCTCGACGCGGGTGTCGGCGGGAAATGTCTGATAGCCGATGTGATAATACATCTTTGGCTGGGGCGGCGTTACCGTTACCTTGCAGCTTTTGGCGTAGGGAATCGGTGCGTAGGAGAGCGAGGCCCGCGGATTGCCGGTCTTGGCGTCGAGGCGCTGCCACACGAGCGGCGGCACAAAGGGATACTCATCGCCCAAAGCGCCGGAGAACAGCTCACTGAAATCCATGGCGAGGGTGGGCTCTTTGTCGCCGTCGAGATAGATGCGGATTTTGCCCGAGGGATTGGCCGACCAGATGCGGAAGATGCAGCCCGGGCCGTTCATCTCGGCCATGACAGCCTCGTCGCCGTCGGTGCGCAGATACTTGCCCGAATCGCCGTTGGCATCCATACCGACCAAATTGCCGGTTTTTTCGTCCAGACGCGACGTGCGGTCATAGCTGGAGAACTGCTTGCAGGTCACGCCGGTGTCGAGAAACGGCAGGCGGTCAAGATCGGTCAGCAGGTTGAGGAAATAGACGTAGTCGAGAACAGGCGGCTGGGACTCGTTGCGTGCGGCGAACGCGGCCGGTGCAGTTGCCAGCACTCCGGCAAGAAACAGTGCGGTCCATGGGATGGATGATTTCATAGCCGATGCCCCTTCAAGAATGAAGTGAGAAACTTTCGATCAATCCTGCTACAGGCGGAGTTGGACAAAGCGGGGCCGGGCTGTCAATGTTTTTTCTTTCGGCTAGGATTTGGCGGGTGCATCTCCCGAAATCGGCGGAAGGTTCCGCCGAGCGCAAGCGAGACCGCCGCGTGATGCTGAAAAAATCCCCCCGCATAGTGCCAAGGGTTTTGGACTGCTGGCAGCCATGCTGCCGCTTTGCTCCAATCGTCCGTCGTCTGACAAAGCGTCGGCGCTGCGCAAATAACCCACGCTTGGCGGGGTTGAGTTTGGCACAAAAAAAAAGCGGGAGCAGGGTTCCCGCAGTCCAAAACCTAATCTGATTTGTGTATAATGACAAGGGCGCTGCCTCAGGCCTTTTCTTTTTCGCCCATCCAGCTTCGGCAAGACCATGGCATGATCGAACGACCTTCGCCCGATTTCGGTAGAGGATCCGGCATTCGCTTTTATGTGAAAAAAGAGCTTGCTCTGCAAAGGCAAGGCAGGTTATAGGTCTTGTTGTAGTGGTCGCCCTTTCCTGATGATGGGCTCTCCGTCGCTGAAAGCGCAGGCGGCGGCTGAGCGAATTCCCGCGGCGGCAGGCGGTAATCATGTCACAAACTTTTCGTCCCCCGAACCGGTTCGGCGTCAGCCAGGCAAAGCTGGCCGAACTGCAAGGCCTTCTGATCCTATTCCTTGCGGCCGTTTCTTTTCTGGCCATCCTCTCGGTCTCCATTCAAAGACCGTCCAACTTCGTCGGACCCGTCGGCGAATACTTGGCGCGTTTTCTGATGTTTTTGCTTGGCCAGTTTGTGGCCTATATTGTTCCGGCCACGCTGGCGGTGTGGGGTGTAACACGCTTTCGAAACGTGGAATGGCCGCGCATTCCGGTCAAGATTGCCGGATTGGTGTTGCTATCGGTGGGCGCGTGCGGCCTTTTGGCACAAATCGGCAGCGACTGGGTGGCGTTTGAGCCGACGGATGCGTATCGGGATATGCGATCGTTCGATTTGGGCGGGGCGCTGGGCGCCTTTTTGATCAGCGACGAAGGAGCCAACCTGCCGCGCTATCTCGACCGCACCGGCACATATCTGACGATGGCCACCATTGTTGCGATGGGTTTGCTGCTGGCCACGGATTTTCTTTTTTACACGTTTTTCGCGGGCCTATGGCGGCGTTTCCGAAGCGGGCAGCGTGCCGTGGTGGGCCAGCTGGGCAAGTGGACCGAACAGATCAAAAATATACGACCGCCGCGCACCAGCGCCACGCGCGGCGGGCGGGTTTTCGGAGGGACGCTGGAGTTGGGCGGCATAGCCGCAGGCGGCGTCCCGCCTTCGCGCGAATTGCCATCGCTGGCTGTCGAATCGCCCATCGGTCATGTAATCGCCGAGGATGACAAGGATGCCGAGGCGGAGGAAGAGGACAATGGCGATGACGAGGCAGCGGATGACAGCGAGGATTCTTTAGAACAGGCGGAACAAATGGACATGTTCGACGCATATCAGATTCCGCCGTTGGACTTGCTCACTCCGCCTGTGCCGTCGCCCGAAGGATTGACCGCCGAGGACATCGAGGCGCTGTCGCGCACCATTGAAGAGAAACTGGCCAGCTTTGGCGTCGAGGTCAAAGTCGTTCACGTTACGCAGGGTCCTGTGGTGACGTTGTTTGAGGTACAGCCGGCGGACGGTATAAAGATCAACCGCATTAAAACGGTGGAAAACGACCTTGCCATGGCGCTTCGAGCTACTCGGCTGCGTATCTTGGCGCCGATTCCCGGGCGCGGCACGGTGGGTTTGGAGATTCCCAACCGAAAGCCGAGCATCGTGCGGCTGCGCGAAATTCTTGAATCGCGGGATTTTCAAGGACAGGAGTCTCCGCTCCTGTTCGGTCTGGGCAAGACCATTGACGGTCGTCCCTATGTCTGCAATCTGGCCCGCATGCCGCATTTGTTGATCGCCGGGGCCACGGGGTCGGGCAAGAGCGTCTGCCTCAACTCAATCATCTGCAGTTTCCTTCTGGCCAACCCGCCCGACCGTCTACGTTTTCTGATGATAGACCCCAAACGAGTTGAACTGAGCGTCTATCAGGGCATTCCCCATTTGCTGGCGCCGGTGGTGTGCGACCCGCGCAAGGCGGCCGCGGCGTTGCAATGGGTGGTCTGCAAGATGGAGGAGCGATATCGGCAGTTGGCCTCGCTGGGGGTGCGAAGCATTGACGGATATAACGCGATTGCAAACGACCGCAAGGCGTCGCTTGAGCGGACCGGTCATGAAGTTCCCCGCATGCCGCACATCGTCATTATTGTGGACGAGTTGGCGGACCTGATGTATGTGGCGCGCAACGAGGTGGAGGAGAACATCATCCGCCTGGCACAGATGTCCCGCGCCGTTGGCATCCATTTGATCCTGGCCACGCAACGCCCGTCGGTCAACGTCATCACGGGCATTATCAAAGCCAATTTCCCCTGCCGTATTGCTTTTCAAGTGCCCTCGCAAGTGGACTCGAAGACCATTTTGGACACAAAGGGAGCCGAATCGCTTCTGGGCCAGGGCGACATGCTTTTTTCGGGAGGGGGATCGTTGCGGCCCCAGCGCATCCAAGGTGCCTACGTTTCGGATGCCGAAATCGAGCGCCTTGTCAAATTTATCACCGCGCAGGGCAAGGCGATGACCGAGGAACAGCTGGCTGCCCAAGAGGCGATCGAGGCCGCCGGTGCCCGCGCGACGTTGCAGATTCGTCGGAATGGCGCGGACGAGTCCGGCCTGTCGGGTGAATCCGAGGACGACGGCGGCCCCTCGGACATATCTGACGCGTCGGACACATCCGACGGTCCGCGTTCGATTGATGATGTCGAGCGTGTGCTCGGGCCGGAACGCGACAAGCCGCCCGTGCGGATTCAGTATGCCGTAGATGATTTCACCGCGCCACCGCCGGAAGACGAGATGGGCGATGAACTCTACGAGCGCGCCCTGCGGCTGGTCATCGAATCGAGAAAGGCGTCGGTTTCCCTCATCCAGCGGCGGTTAAAAATCGGTTTTGCGCGAGCCGGACGCCTCATGGACCTCATGGAAGACAACGGGATTGTCGGTCCGTATCAGGGAGCCAAGCCGCGCCAACTGCTTGTGGACCCGGTTGAGTTTTTGCGCAAATGGGATGCAGAGAAAAAGATCCCGAAAGTCGGGCCCAATCGCCCGCCCAAGAAATCCACGCCGCCCGGTGCGGCAGAATAGCAGAGCAAGACTGCGAGAATACGAATTATTTGCGCACCGCGGCCAGATAGTCGCTCAGAATCTCCATATTCCGCACAAAGTCGCGCATGCGGAGGCGGTTGCTCCGAACCCACCGGCCTTGCTCGTCCTGTGCGGCGATTATACTTTTCGCACTGGACTCCAAAGAACGCACGCGGCTGTCGCTGAGAGTGTTCCTCTTTTTCTGGGCCGCCAGATAAGCCTCGCGCCCTTCTTTGCGCACCTGCTCATAGGGTTTTTTGATGGATTCGACGCCATAGTTGCTTTCCCAGCTATACC
>JAOAGV010000145.1 GCA_026415575.1 Candidatus Sumerlaeia bacterium | reverse complement strand
CAACTGGGGCGAGGGAAAATACAGCCGTGACAAACATCGGCAGGTCCTTTGGGCCATTTACATGGCCGGCGGGGCGGGCTCGGTGGGCGACCGAGGCGACATGCCCGACGGCAAGGAACGGCCCTACAAAAGCGGCAACTGGCGCGAGATTCCCGAATATGCCGACATCCGGAATCTTGCGCATTTCTTTGGCTCGGGAACCCTCGAGTATTGGAAAATGTCGCCCCACAATGAACTGGTGAAATCGGGCGCGCGCGTCTATGTCTTGGCCGAACCGGCCCGGCAATATGCGGTCTATGCGGCAGTCGGGGGAACTTTTTCCCTCGACCTTGTACCCGGGTCATATCGCTGCGCGCGCTTCGATCCGCGATCCGGAGAAACAACTGCACTACCGGACATTACAGGCGGCCGCGCTGTATCCTTCTCATGTCCCGACAGCCAGGACTGGGTCTTTTCTCTGACCACCATCTCGACGGCGTCGGCCATGGAGAAACAGGACAAGCCCGCGTCGTCGCAGAGTGCCAATTCTGCGCGGCAACACCTGATCGAGTCGGTCACCGAGGACATCGCCGAAGCGCGCGGCCGCGAATTTACCAACAGCAAGGGCGGTCCGCAGCACAACAAACTGGCCAACGTCTCATCGCCCGTTCGCGCCGGCAAAGCGGCCTTCCAGCACTGGGTGGACCAAAAAGGCGAGCGCTCCGAGCTCGCCATGATGAAAACAGAAATCGGCGGGACGTATTGGTATGGCTGGGCGATGTATCTGCCCGACACCTTCGAATTTCGCGGCAGCGCCACCATCGTCATGCAGCTGGCCACATATCCCACCCTGCGAACGCGACGATTCCCTTGCAAAGCCAACGGCCCGTTTCTGCACATCAACTCCAAGGGCGCACTTGTCTTCCACCATCAGCACAAGGGCGACACGCGGGATGCTGTCTGCGATGAATTTATCCTGGCCGATGACGTCTCCGCGCTTCGCGACCGCTGGCTGGACTTTGTCATGCACGCCAAATGGACCGGCGATCCCGACGGCTTCTTGCGCGTCTGGATGAAAATCGGCAACGAACCCTACGTGCAAAAGATAGACTACAAGGGCCGGACTTGGTGGAATGACGAGGACAAGGGGCCATATTTCAAAATGGGCGCCTACATGGGCGATCCCGGATGGAAAGGGCCGCCGGAACGAACTCTCTATACCGACGAATACCGCCTTGGCGACGCGCAAGTGCGCTTCGAAGACGTGGCCCCCGGCGGCGAACCCATGCCGACGCCTGCAGTGCAATGAGGGGAACAATCTTCACAGGTTAGGTTACTGCGTTCACAATTATCCCGGGCAGATTATGTTCTGGCCCGACCGAATTCCGTTTTGGACGCCGTGGAGGGTCGGGTTCCACCCCGACCGGATTTCGATTTAGATGACATGGAGGGTCGGGTTCCACCCCGACCGCTTTTTGATTCGGACGACGTGGAGGGTCGGGTTCCACCCCGACCGGAATCATCCTATCCGTCGGCTTATTTGCGGATGCCGTGGAAAGCATCCCTCCACGTGGAGGGTCGGGTTCCACCCCGACCGGCTTCCGTTCTCCCCCACCCCGGTTGCTGATGTCTGAACAACAAACCCATTGAGGTAAAGGCGCTGTTTATTGCTTATACGCTGAATTCCACCCTTACCTCGCGTTGCTGGTTGGTTTCGATCTTGCGGACAACGGCTATGGCGACATGCTTTCCGTGCGAAGGGGCAGCGATGCGGTGGATGTAGTAGACATCCACAAGCGGGCCGTCAGCTTTGGCTGCTTTTGCAGATTTTGTGCCTTTTTTCGCCGCCGCGGTCCCGTGCCGTTGAACAAGCTCGGGCGTAACGGCCTGTCCGTCCACCGTGAGGCTCACCAGTTCCACAATCGGTTTCTGCCGCTGCATGCGGCCTTCCCACCAGCAGCGGACGCGAATGGCGATACCCTGTTCGGGCCGCCCAACCTCAAACTCATCGCGGGGGGTTAGGGCCACGACCGACGCCCACGGCCGCTGCAAGTCTTCGGGATTTTCGCCCCACCACTTCCATTCGGCTTCGCGTTCGCGGACAAAGTCTTGCACGCCCGGTGCACCGCCCAGCAGCCGCGTTCGATAGCGCGTGAGAAAATCGTGGCGCACGGCAACGACCCAGTTTTCCTTCAATGCCTTGAGCCAGCCGTCCCACGTCGGCCCGGTCGCCAGAAAGATCGTGCGATAGCCGGTCAACTCATCGGCCCACCACCACGCCTCGTTGCCGTGTGCGTCCTGCAACGAGATAAACGGGATCAGGTGGCGATAGCGAAACAGGAACGGCAGCATATAGGCAAAGTTTTGCGAATGGTGGAACGTGGCGATGGCCGAATAGCCGCAGCCGCGTTCGAGGCCGTCGTCAATCTGGACGCGCGACCATTCTTCGTTGTCGTTGATCTGCCACGTCATGCGGCCGCCGACTTTTTCGATGGCGGCGATTCGCTTGTCGCGAAATTCCGGCCACGGCACCGGCCCTTTATTGGCGTAGGACGGGCCCGGGTCGGCGCCGGCCGGCCAGATGGGGTCGCTTGTGTGGCTGTAAATGCCGAGGCCGGGCACCTCGACAAATGTGCCGTATTCTTCGTTGGAGACAAAAAACAGCACGGGTACCTTTCGCTCGTTGGCGACCGCCTGCGCGCGCTCAATCCAGCCGGGTGCCGAGTTTTTTGCACCCCAAAGGTGGATGCGCAGCGCGCGGGCAAGCTCCACGGCCTCGATGGGGCTGCCGTTGCCTTGGGCCTCGATCTGGATGGTGAACGGCTTGAGGCCGGAGGGAAGTCGTTTGGGAATAATGGCAGGGCGGCGGGGGCCGCGCGGCCGTTCGCCGAGGGCCATAAACGCCTCTAACGCGCGTGCGGTTGCCGAAGGGCTGGACGGCAGACCCGGGCGGTCGCCGAATCCGCCGTCGGCATTCCAAAGCGAGCAAAGGTAATCGAGGCATTTTGCGCGGTCGGCGGGCACGGCGTCCAACAATCGAAGCGATGCAAGCGCATCCGCCGTATAGGCAACATCGTCAATGCCGCCGATTTGGGCGTTGGGCTGCCAAGTAAATGCGCCGTTGGGCAGCTGACAGGCGCGGAGCCATTGCGTGGTTTCCTGCTTTTTTTCATCGAGGCGGCCAAGCGCATTCAGCGTCAGCAACCCTCGGTAGGTGTTGGTCACATGGCCGTCGGTGCCGTCGTCAGCGGGCGTGTTATTGAAACTGCCGTTGGGGCGGCGGCGCGAATCGAAATAAGCAATCAGTTCCGGCGAAATATCGTTGACGGGCAGTCCGAGAACTCGTCGGCCGATCACGGCCAGAGTTTCCTGCTGAAACAGCGGATAGCGCCGGGGTTCATACATTTCGGGATAAAGCGAAGGTTTGGTCCACGAGCGTACTTGGGCGTGAAAGTCCGATGTGTCCTCGCTCAGTGCTTGCAGCCCTATGATCTGTTCAAACACCAACGAACGCAATTCGGCGGCATGCCTGCCCGCTTCGGCATTTTCGCCCGTAATAGGGTGGTGGGTGCGAATAAACTGCGCGACAGTTTTTTTGTTGGGAACCTCGCGCCCCAGATGCTTGTAGCAAACCACCACGGCTACGGTCGGCGTCAGGTGCGAGTCCGGCTGGTCTTCCCAGCCATAGCCGCCGTCGGGGCGGGCAAGGCTTTCGAGATAGGCAAGGATCAGCCGGGCAATCTCGTCGGACCATTTCGGTTGCGGTGACTGCGGGGATTGCGGAGCGGCCTCGCGGAAAAATGCGCCGCACAGGCTTCCGGCGGCCAGCGAGTGAAGCAAAGTTCGACGGTTCAAGCGAGACATGATAGGCCTCCATGGAGATGAATTGGACGGTGGGGACGGACTGAACGTCATGTACTGGAATGGACAGAGCAGTCAGCTTTGCTTTGACACCGCGCGGGTGCATCTGTATTAGCAGGAGTTGGAGGGGAGTTTTGCAAGGCCATTTTTTTCAGGAGAAATCTTCCATGATTTATCGCAGAGTTTTACTGTCGGTTGTGCTGGCGGGCTGCTGTTTGCTGGTGGCGGCGGGGCAGCTGCCCAAAAGCCCTTCGGACAAACCGGACAAGTCGGACAAGTCCGACTCAAAGTCCTCCAAAACGGCATCGCGGGTTCTGCGCATCAACAAGCTTAAGCCCAGCGACACCCGGCTGCTGCCGGAGTGGTTGGGGAACAAAAAGATTGCGCGCGGCGGTGTCTATGTCTTCCAGCCCGGCGAGATCGCCCATCCCGAGCCGCGCCATGTCCACGACGTGGACGAGGTGTTTATCTTCATTCAGGGCAAAGGCGTCATTCCCATAGACGGCGTCGAATATCCGGTCAAGACGGGTGACGTGGTAATTGTCCGGGCGGGCGAAGACCACCACACGCGCAGCTCGGTCGAGGAACCGCTGGTCGCCGCATGGTATTTGATGGAGAAAGAGTGACCCAACGAGGGGTTGACAGACAGCGCGCAGCAACGCTATTGCCCGTTTTAGTGAATGCGTTGGCTATACGCTGCGACCCTGTATAAAAACAATATGCAGCGGCCGACGGAAAGAACGCAGAAAGGGTGAAAAAAAAGTTATGGCCAGGATTTTGAAACGTACGGAACTGGCACCGAAAATTGTCGAATTGGTCTTGGACGCACCGGATATTGCCCGCCAGCACAAGCCGGGGCAGTTCATTATTCTGCGGCCCGACGCGCGGGGCGAGCGCGTGCCGATGTCTGTGGCCAATGTGGATTTGGCGCAAGGCACGATCACCACGGTCATTCAGGAGGTGGGCGTAACCAGCGCCAAGTTGTGCGCGATGAAAGCCGGCGAAGAAGTGGCCAGTGTGGTCGGGCCGTTGGGCCGGCCGACGCATATCGAGAAGTTCGGCGTGGCAGTCTGCGTGGGCGGCGGCGCAGGCATTCCCCCGCTCCACCTGATTGCCAAACGGCTCAAGGAAACCGGAAACTACTTGATCTCCATTCTTGGCGGTCGCGACAAGCGCTACGTTCTGATGGAAAACGAAATGCGAGCCATCAGCGACGAGGTTATCCTCACGACCGACGACGGCAGCTACGGCAAGAAGGGATTTGTGACCGTGGCGCTGCAGGAACTGATTGATTCGGGCCGCCATTTGGACTACGTGCTGGCGATCGGGCCGCCGATGATGATGAAAGCCGTGGCCGAGGTGACGCGCCCGCACAAGATTATGACCGTCGCCAGTCTGAATACAATCATGATAGACGGCACCGGCATGTGCGGGGCTTGCCGCGTATCCATTGGCGGCAAGACCAATTTTGTCTGCGTGGACGGCCCGGAATTCGACGCTCATTTGGTGGACTTCGACGAAATGATGAAGCGGCTGCGGATGTATCGCACGCAGGAACAACTGGCCTACGAACGTTACTTGCAGCATGCGGGAGCCTGTGCGGGATAAGCGGCCGCACCGGTGGGCGGGTTCGCCAGTTGGAGAATTCCCCGTTGGCAAAGCGATGAGAGGCTTTTTGCCTGTGCGCATAAACAGTAAAGCATGAGACTGGCACGATCTACAATTTGGGTTTTGCTTTTTCTGCTCCTCAGCGCCGACGTACGTGCTCAGGAAAAGAGCCGGTTTGTATGGAAGCGCAAAACGCCCGCCCCCGCGGCCGTCGAGCCGGTTTTCGATCCGGCGCGGATACCGGCCGCCGCCGTGCCGTTGCCCGACTCGCTTCGCAATCAGCCGGCCGAAACACGACCAGCGACCGCTACACTACCCGATCTTGCCGATACGTCTGCCGGCCTGCCGCTCGACGACCGCGCCTCGTCATGGGCCGTGCCCGATACGGCCGAATTGCCCGTGCCGCAGTGGATGCCGATGGATGTCGCCGTCCGCCCCTCGCCGCGGTTCCGTTTTTTGATGACCTATCAAACCCACCGCCAACGAACGCTGTTGTTCGGGGGCTTTCTCGAAAACCAGGAAACGTGCAACGAGACGTGGGAGTTTGACGGGCGTGCATGGAAGCGATTTCAAGGAGAATGTCCGCCGGCCGACAGCGGCTATATGCTGACGTATGACATCTCGCGCGGCGTGGCTGTTCTCTACGGCGGACGCGCAAGAGAGACATGGGAATTCGACGGGACACGCTGGCGCAATGCCGTCTGCGAGCACCGTCCGCCAATTGTTGGCCAAGGCGCGATGGCGTACGATCCGAAATACCGGCGGATAGTGCTGTTCGGCGGCGAAACATTGTCGCCAACGGGCGGCGTGCTGCCCATGTCGAGTGCGGAGACTTGGCAGTATGACGGGCGTGATTGGACGCTGCTGGACGCGCCGTCGGGGCCGTCGCCCCGCAAAGGCCACCGCATGGTGTATGACTCGGCGCGCGATCGGTTTGTGGTTTTCGGAGGGTTCGACGGGAAATGGCTGAACGAAACGTGGGAATTGCGCGAGGCCGGCTGGCGGCGCGTCGAAACCGACACGGCGCCGTCGCCCCGCAGCGATTTTGCAATGACCTACGATCCGGCCGGACGACGGACGCTGTTGTTTGGCGGTTCGCGCGGGGGCGACGAACTGTGGGCGTTCGACGGCGCCCGCTGGACTCAGATTATGGCACTCAACAGTCCGCCCTACCGTGAAGGAGCGGGGCTGGTCTATATTCCTGTCAACCGGCGGATATTGCTGTTCGGCGGACTGTCAAGCAAACTGCAAAACGACCAATGGCTCCTGCTGCCCGGTGCGCCCCCGAAGACGGTTTTGCTGCCCCCGCCCCCGCCGCCGGATCACGCCCCTGTCGGCCCCATTTCCGAATCGGCGCGGTTGCTGGACAAATTGCTGGCCGACAAGGCGTTGGAGAAGCCGCTGCCGGAGCCGCCGCGGCCGGCAACGCCGGTCCGAACTCCGCCCCCGCCGCTTCCGCCGCCGGCCCCGCCGGCGCAGCCGGAGGATTTCGTCGGCCCGCCAAAGCCTGTGGCGAAGAGCCAGCCCACACCGCGCGCCGTTGCCGAAGAAACGACGCGATCGAAACTGGCCGAATTGCATTTCCGCGATGTTACCATCATCCAATCCACACTGATTTCGGGGCAAATCATTTCGGTGGCCGGGTTTCTGGTCAACAGCGGCAAGAGCGACGCGCGGTGCTGGATCGAGTTTTGGCTGTCGGAGACGCGCCAGCCGTTTGTCCGCAAGCGCCTGCTGTGTCCATCCGAAAGCGTCGAGATCAAGGCCGGACAATGGTATGATCTGTGGCGGTTGCGGCCGCTCATTTATCAGCGGATCGCGCCGGGACAATATTATGTAGGTTTGGAAGTGGACCGCAGCGGCGAAGTGGACGAGCAGGACGAGACCAATAACCTGCACGTGATTGAGACACCCTTTCGGGTGGCCCCGGAGCCGTAAGAAAGGGTTGTGCTTGCCGAAGTTTTTTGCGCGTCGCTGCAGGGCAGCCCATGTCAATAGTCCAAGAGAGGAACGACAGGAGAGACATGACCGAGATCAAAGAGAAGAAGGCGAAACCGAAGGGAATGACCGTCCCGCGCCAGCCCATGCCGGAACTGCCCGTCGAGGAGCGGCTTAAGGGATTCAAGGAAGTGGCCTTGGGCTATCCGGAAGAAATTGCGCGAATCGAGGCCGAGCGTTGCCTGCAATGCAAGAAACCCGTTTGCATCGCCGGCTGTCCGGTCAACATTGACATTCCGCGCTTCATCCGGCAGATTGTCGAGGGCGACTATCAAGGGGCGGTTGAGACCATTAAGAAGGACAACTTCATGCCGGCCATTTGCGGCCGCGTCTGCCAGCAGGAAGTGCAATGCGAGGCGGTCTGCGTTCTGGCCAAGAAATACGAACCGGTCGCGGTCGGGCGGCTCGAACGGTTTGTCGCCGACTGGGAAGCCGCCCACAGCGGTGGCCAGGTCAAGCTGCCGGCCGTACCGCCGCCGACCGGCTACAAAGTCGCCGTAGTCGGCTCGGGGCCGGCGGGGTTGACCGCGGCGTTTGACCTGCGCATGGCCGGCCATGATGTAACAATTTTCGAAGCCCTGCACCGGCCCGGCGGCGTGCTCACCTACGGCATCCCAGAGTTCCGCATGCCCAACTACATCATCGAGGCGAACGTGGATTTTCTGGTGCGATTGGGTGTCGAAATCCGCTGCGACTTCATTGTGGGTCTGACGGCCACGGTGGATCAACTGCTGAACGACTACGGCTACGACGCCATGTTTATTGCCACGGGAGCGGGCCTGCCCAAATTCCTGTATCTCGAAGGGGAAAATCTCTGCGGTGTTTTTTCCGCCAATGAATTTCTTACGCGCGTCAACCTGATGGAAAGCTACAAATTCCCCGAATCGGACACGCCGCTGATTGTCGGCAACAACATCGCCGTCATCGGCGCCGGCAACACCGCCATGGACGCATCGCGGACGGCGCGCCGCCTAAGCAAGGGCCGCGTTCGCGTAATCTACCGCCGCTCGGAGAAGGAAGTGCCCGCGCGCGCCGAGGAGTTCGAGCACGCCAAACAGGAAGGCGTCGAGTTCTTCTTCCTCCATGCTCCCGTCCGCATTCTCGGCACCCCCGACGGCTGGGTGCGGGCGATCGAGGTGCAGCGGTGCGAATTGGGCGAACCGGACGAGTCAGGCCGTGCGCGGCCCATCCCCGTCGAAGGCTCGAATTTCGAGATCGAGGTGGACACCATCATCAATGCCGTCGGGACGTCGTCGAACAAGACGCTTTTCCAGTCGGCACCCGACATCCAGCGCGACAAGCGGGGCTATCTCGTGACCGATCCGGAGACCTTGGCGACCTCGAAGCCCGGAGTGTTCGGCGGCGGCGACATCATCGGCGGTGGGGCCACTGTGATCAAAGCCATGGGCGATGGCCGCAGGGCCGCCAAAGCGATCAACGACTATCTCAAGACCGTCGCGCCGAAACGCGCACGACGATAACGAGATGGCTTACGATTCGGACAGAATGCGATCGAAGAGGGCACGAACGCGGTCAAGGCGCTGCTGAAATGCAGCCCGAAGCGCCGCGGGTGAAAGGCTGTCAGGTGCTGTTGGACCTGAAGACTCGACGGCGCCGGTTGCTTTGAGCGCGTGGACAAGCGCATCCAGTTGGACGGGGTCGGCCGGAAACACGGTTTGCCGCGTTTCCAACACCAACCGCAGAGTCATTTCCAAGCGCCGCAAGTAATCATAATCATCGAGAAGCGTTTGAGCCGTTGTGGCATCGAGCCAGCCGCGTTGCTCCGCTTGTTCCAGCACTTGCCGCGGCGGCATCCCTAGCAACTGCCGGCCGCCATCATAGTGCAAAATCTGCAAAGACTGTGCAATAAACTCGAGGTCCATCAGTCCGCCGCGCCCTCGCTTAAAATCGGTTCCACCGCCTTCGGGCAGATTTACGGTTGATTCCAGACGCTTTCGCATCGAGCGGATTGCCGCGACAACATCGGCTTGAGCGCGCACCGCGGGGATCGCATCCGCGACAACCTCAAGTGCCGCCTTGCCCAGTTGGAGGTCGCCTGCGACAACACGCCCGCCGAGATAGGTCTGGATTTCCCACACTTCAGGACCGCGGCCAAAATGCCGGCGAAAACCCTCGAGCGTGGTCACCAGCGGACTGTTGGCGCCTTCCGGCCGCAACCGCGCATCCACACGATATGGCATTCCGTTGACCGCCGGTTCCGTCAGATAGTAAATCAGCCGTTCGGCGA
>JAOAGV010000144.1 GCA_026415575.1 Candidatus Sumerlaeia bacterium | reverse complement strand
GGGGCGGGAATTCACCGTCCACAAGTGCCACGAGCGCCGCGGCAACAAAGACGACATCACGGTGTGGATTCATTTGCGCGAAGCGCAGGAGCTTCTGGACAAGAAGGGATTGATCAACGCGATTCTCGCGCTGGAATGCCAGTGCGCGTGGGCCAACCTGCCCAAGGTGCGCGAGGAAATTACGAAAATCCTGCCTGACACACAGGTCATCGAGCGGGCGTCCGAGGCGCTGGCGCGTGCCGAGGCCCGCACCAAGGTCGGCGAGGAAGCCGTGCGATCGGTCGAACAAGAACGCCAGAACCGTTTGCGGTTGCGGGCCGAGCGCGAACAATTTGCCGCCGTGCTGGTTCCCACTGTGATGGTCGCCAGCGCCTTGTGGATCGGGTTTCTTGCCTTTGGCAATGTGCGCGAGCGGCGGGTCGAAATCGGCATTTTGCGGGCGCTGGGCCTTCGGTCGCGCCAAGTCCTTATGCTGTTCTTGTCCAAGGCCGTCGCGATGGGTCTGATTGGCGGAGCCATCGGCTATGGAGTTGGATATTTTGGGGGAGGGCTGGTGGGCCGAAGTCTGGAACAACTGGGCACAACGGTGGCCGGACCCCAAGAACTGTTCGATTGGAAGACGCTCGCGTTGGCGATGGGGTTGGCGCCGCTTCTCAGTGCCGTCGCCAGCTGGATTCCTGCGGTGCTGGCCGCGCAACAAGACCCCGCGGAAGTGCTGCGAGAGGAGTAAAGGCTGTGATCGCCGTCGAGAATCTCTGCAAACGGTTTTCGGGTCCGTCCGGTATTGTGCAGGCTCTGGATGGAGTTTCGTTACAGGTGGGGGAAGGCGAGTTTGTTGCGGTGCAGGGGCCCAGCGGCTGCGGCAAAACCACGTTGCTCTTGATTGTGGGAGCGTTGCTCCAGCCGACAGAAGGCAGGGTCTGCGTCGGCGGGGCGAATCCTTACGAACTGCCGCCGGATGCGCGCGCACGGTTTCGTGCGCAAACCATCGGTTTTGTGTTCCAGCAATTTCATCTGGTCCCCTATCTCACGGTTCGCGAAAACATCCTTGCGCCCCAACTGGCGCTCAGCGTTCCCGATGCGCCGCAGCGGGCGGACGCGCTGCTTCGCCGTTTTCAACTGGCCGACCGCGCCCGTCACACCCCCGACGCGCTCAGCACGGGCGAGCGCCAGCGGACGGCCTTGGCGCGCGCGTTTCTCAACCGCCCCAAAGTCCTGCTTGCCGACGAGCCAACCGGCAACTTGGACGGCGACAATGCCGAGATTGTGCTGCGCGGCCTGGCCGATTTCGCGCGCGAGGGAGGCGCCGTTCTTCTGGTCACCCACGACGTGCGCGCGGCGCAATACGCATCCCGAATACTTCGGATGAAAGACGGGAGAATCCTGTCGGATTGAGCCTGTGGGAATGAAGCCGCCGCGCGGCTGCCCTCTCATGGCGGCAGGGGGTCGCCCGGGTCGGCGTTCTCGATTCGTGCGATGGCCACGCCGAGGCGGCGCGTGTCCCGAAAGATGCCCAAATCGCTCGGTCGCCACGTGCGCTCCACACGAATGTGGAGTTCGGCCGGATTGGGGGTTTGGGCCGGAACCGGCACACGCACCCATTGCCACGTATCCGTGCTCAGTTCGCACCGGTGGGCTGTCTTGCCCGCCAAAGTGAACCAGACGACCAGCGGTTGGCGGGCGAGATCGGGATGGCCCGCGCGCAACTCAATGCGAAGTTCGCCCCGCGCGGTCGGCACGGACTGGCGGGCCTGCTCGCCCGTCCAGCGGAAACGCCGGCCCGTCTCGTCGCTTTCCCGCCCATAAAAGCCCTCGGCCGGCAAAAGACCCAATGCCGGTCGGCGATGGCGCAGCGACAAATCGCCCGATCCCTCCTTTACTTGGGCAATCGTGACGACGACCACTGCCGCAAGCCCCGGCACGGCCGGCCATGCCGCAAAACCACCCCAACGACGGGTTGGCGGGCAAGTGGTTGTTTCCTTTTCCCTGCCCGCACAGCCGATCCAGACCGGCAGCGCGGCATACAGCCAGAAGACCGCTTGCACCTGCTCAAACAAAAGATGTGGTCCTGTAATGAAGACGATTAAAAAGGCAAACCATGCCGTAGCAATGGCCAAGGATACGGCGGACAGCGGTCCGGCCGCGGCGGGCGACCGGACCGCACGGATTATCGCATAGGCAACCAGACCAAACACCAGCAGCCATAACGCCAGCCCTGCGGCGCCCAATTCGGCGGCGAGCTGCAAATACTGGTTGTTTGCATTGTCGAACGCCGGCCAGTGCCGTCCCTCCAAACGGGCCACGTTGCCGACCTCGAAGTGAAACGCTCCCAAGCCGATTCCCCCCACGGGATAGAGTTTTGCAATATGGAGGGCGGGTTCCCAAAGCGGCCAGCGGTCGCGCAGGAGCAACGCTGCCGGCCCGTGCCGCACCACGACGTCGCGCGTTCGTGCCAGCCGCTCGACCAGCGTCCATTGTTCGCGGCCCGCGCGAAAATCGAGGGGCAAAAAGGCAATCGCCGCAATCAGCGCGGCCAAAGAACCGACGGTGGCGCGGCGGCGAAAAACTTCGTCGGCCGCGGGAAATCGCAAGGCCGCCACCACCGGAAATAGAACGCCGGCGGCAATCAATCCCGCCGCTCCGGTTCGCGAGCCCGAGCCGGCAAGCACTGTCAGCCCGAAGGCGGCCGTTGCAGCACCGAGCACGCGATCGCTGCGCCGAGCCGACGCCAGCGCGACGGCCAGCGCCAGAGGCAGGAGGAGCACCATGTAAGTTCCCAGTGCGTTCGGATCGGTGAATGTGGCGTTGATTCGCCGAAGCTGTGCCCAGAACGGGTCGTTGCCGAAAGCGGGAAAGAACGCCATTTGTGCGATGCCAAGCAGGAAAGCAAGGAAACTCCCCGTCAGCAGCCAGCGGAGAAACGGCGGAATGTCGTTGCCCTTCCCAATTGGGTTGCCCCGCCCAAGGTGGGCTGCCTCGCCTGTCGGCGACGTGTTTGCCGCAGCCTCTTTGCACCATCCCATCCGCACCAGCAGGAAAAGCAGCGGCCCGCTGAGCATCAACACGGTCATTTGCCAGACGCCCGCGACCGCGTCGAGTGCCGAATCCTGCCGCAGATTGACGGGCGAAGCCCACGCCGGCATTCCGCCCAGCGGAGCAAACTCCAAATAGCGCCATGCCGTCAACATGCCCGACACAGCGAGCAGCCCGGCCATCGAAAGAACTGCGACCGCCTCAGGGCGTGCTCCGACAGCCGGTCTCTGTTCATTTCCTGCGGCGCGCCGGTTTAGCACTCCGGCCGCCAAGGCAAAGGCGCCGATTACCAGCAGGAGCGGCGGCGGACAAGGCATCAGCGACAGATGCGGCAAGTTGCCCATCAGCGGGATAAGGAAGGCCAGAAGCATAAGGCCGTGCGCAGTATTGCGCATCGTAATTGCAAGACACAGGAGCGCCGGAAAAAACGTCAGAAGGGAAACTGCGGAAAACGGATGATTCCAGAAAAGCGGCAGAAACAACCCCGCCGCCGAAATTGCGTACAGAAATGAAAAAACTTGCACAAGAAACAAGAACAAAACCTCACAGCCAAATTTCGCCTCGCAAGGGCAAAGCAGCCGAATGGCCTGTCAGCTTTTTCCTGCTCCGGAGAATAACCGTGTTGCTTAACTCTGGGCTTACCCGTTATCCCGCGCTCCTCATCCTTTCGGCGTTCTTTTAATACGCCATTCCCCGCAGCACCACCCACACGGTCTTTAGGAGGATTTTGAACTCCAGCCAGACCGACCAGTTTTCGACATACTGCAAATCGAGGCGGACCATTTCCTCGAACGACAGAAGATTGCGGCCGCTGACCTGCCACAGGCCCGTCAGGCCCGGCATGACATCGAGCCGACGCAAATGCCATGTGCGATACAGTGAAACCTCGTAGGGCAGGGGAGGACGCGGGCCGACCATGCTCATGTCGCCCTTCAGCACGTTGATGATCTGCGGCAATTCATCAATGCTGAACTTGCGGATGATGCGGCCGACAGGTGTGATGCGCGGGTCGGCGACCAGTTTGTGCACAATCTTGCCGCCTTCCTCCTGCTTCGACTGCTCGGTGTCGAAAATCCACTCGCGTGCAAACTGGCGGTGATACTTGGGATCGTTCTCCATGTACATCGAGCGGAATTTGTAGCAAGGAAAAATACGGCCGTTGCGACCAACGCGTTCCTGACGGAAGATGACCGGCCCGCGCGACGTCAACTTGATCGCTATTGCCGTAACCAGCAGCACCGGCCACGTAATCAGCAGGAGCGTCGCTGCGCAAAGGATGTCTATCGTCCGTTTGAACACATGCCGCGCCGTGGACACAGGGCGCTTTCGCTGCGTGAACAAATAGCCGCACGTCGGCACTTCCGTGCGAGGCAGCGAGGCGGGATTGGGCAGCGGAACCAGAGGGCCGAACGGCAGTTCTGCCTCGGCGTGAAGCGAGCGGGCCAAGGCAATCCAATCCTCGGAAACCGGCTGGACCGGCGTGGGTGTTGTCATCCTTCAAGTCCCTTTCTCATTGCGGGCATCCCCGCATGCGCTTGTTGTGATGCTTCCAGTCGGATTGGATGGAAAGAAAATGCACACTACACATAGGTTACGCTTCAGCGTGCCGTCGGCAGTGCATGCTTCAGCGTGTTGTTCGTCGTCCACGCTTCGCGCCGGCTTTGCGATTCAAATTTGGCCCGCGGAAGCGTGAGCGACAACCTTCGATGGCTGCCCTTATCGTCCGTCGGTCGCGGCGGCGGTTTCAATCCGAATTTCGCGCAGATACAGATTCCGATTGATCCGGCGCCCCTTGACGGTCTTGTTGACGTCGTTGGCAAACGCCACGACAAGGCGATGATGGCCGTCGGCCTCAAATCGCATCTGCCATGCCACCGAAGTCCATTTGTCGGTTTGCACCGGCTGCTCCAGCACCCGTTGGCCGTTCAAATAGACTTGCAGAATCGGCCATTCGCCCTCGCCGGCCAGTCCGCGCACCTCGAAATGGAAGCGATAGGACTCCGGCCGGACTTCGAGCGCCGTCCACAACGCATCGTCGAGGTTCAGGCCCCAGCGGTGATTGCCGATCATCCGCTCGTTGGCGATGCGGCCCATGGTTGCGCGTGGTCCCGTCGCTGAGGTGTCGGGCGCGGGATCGCCGAGGCGCTCCAGCCACACGTGCGTATTGTGATCGTCCGGCCACTGTGCCAGCACCCGGTGAAACTCGCTCCGCGCCCCATCGGCAAGACCCAGATGGAACGCACAGATGCCTTTGAAATAGGCCAGCCAAGCCGCCGCATCGGAATCAGCCTCACGCCCGGCCTGCTCGAAACTTTCCAGCAAATAGCCAAAGTCGAGGTTCTCCGACCAGCCGTATTGCGCATCATACAGCATCAGGCGGTCGAGCAATCCGCGCCGTGCAAATAGTCCCAACAGAAAACTTCGCTCGGCCGCGTCCTTCGGCAGCGGCAGCTGCTCGAACCGCCACAGCGAACTGGGGTGGCTCAACGCCGCGATGTGCGGCTCCAGCGGCCGTGTGCTCAAGTAATCGTCGCACAATTGCCGCAGCATGGGGTCGGTGGGCGGAAGGAGCAGATTGCGGCGCCGCTGAAGCAACGCCGCCAAGGCCGCGTCCGGACGCTCCATGCGGTCGAAAATGCGGGCACGCATCAGAAGCAGCCGGTTCTCCGCCGGCGGCAGGCGGAGCCGCGAATTGAACCCCATGGCCGCTGTGTTTTGGCGGAGTGCCTGAGCGGGCGAACCCCCGGCCAGTTCCATCGCCGACCGTCGCGTCTCGATTCCCATCGCCAGCATTTGGCCGACCGTCACGCAGACAGCCAGACACGGCGGCCAAAACAGGCAATGCCGCACGAGCGGCCGGCGTGTTGTGTCCCGATACGCGGCGGCGACTTCGCCCATGAGGAGCAGATAGCCCAACGGTGCGAGAATCGTCACGGAATCGGCAGCCCCCGGCGGGCGGCCCGCCGAAGCCCTGTACAACGACAGCAGCAAAAGCAACGCCGACGCGCCAACACCGGCTGCCAGCCACCGGTTCCAATGCGGAAACGGCTTTGCGTTTTGTGTTGCCGGAAACGCTTGCCGAACAAACCCGGACAGAATGCTCAGCAGAACCGCAAGGCTGGCACACGCGGCGGCAAAAGGTTTTTCGGCGGCAGGAAACAGGATCAGATGCACGACGCCGACGGCAACCAGCGCGGCGAGAAAGGCCATCTGCCCTTCCGACACTCGCGCGGGTGCGCGTTCGAAAAGCCACGCGGCCACAAGCCAGAGTGCCAGAATACGCATGGCCGTGAACGCGCTGTTCCACCAGGACAGTGAGATCAGCAGCGCGGCGACAATTATCCACAGCGCCGTCGGCGGAAAAGTTTTTCGCCCGGCGGACGGATTCATGGGCTACTTCTTCCAATACGCATAGGCGGTTTCGAGGCACTTTTCGATCAGGAGTGCCCGCAGACGAAAATCGAAACGCTGCGGCTGCGCAGTCTTTTTCTCCACGCGAATTGCCGCGATGTCTTCGTGGTGCCGGATCATTCGCATCCGGCCGGTTTCAATAAGATGCCGGTCCACCGCCCCAAGTCTGCCGGCGAAAATCGAATAGACCGGTGTTCCGAGCACCGCCGCCTCGCGGTTCATCGTGCCACCGGCGCTGATCATCAGGTCGGAAAAATAGATCAGATGCCGGCCGTCAAACGCCGCGTCGGGAATCACCGCGTTGGCGGGAAGACGGGGCTGCAGTTGCGCCTTCTGCGCCGGCGTTCGCGGGAAAACCAGCAATCGCGCTTCCGGCCGGCCGCCGAGATGTCTCAGCAAATCGTAAAACAGAGGATTTTCAAATTGATGATATGCCGCCATGGTGGCCGGCGGCCGCACAGTGACCAGCACATGTTCCGGCGAGATTGCAAGCCCCTGCCGCGCTGCGCACTCCCGCACGTGAGTCGGAAAGTTGGGGTCGGGCCGGTAGTCTTGCAGATAGACTTCCTCCTTCAACCCCGGATAGCGAAAAACGCGGCGGAGTGAGGCGCCATAGTGACGCAGCGCCTGTTCGGGAAAGGTCTCCGGCACCATCACGCGGTGGGCCAGCCGAAACGACAGATGATTGGCCGGCTGGTATTCGTAGTCCATCAGGGTGACCGTCGGAATACCGGCCAAGCGTGCTGCCAGACACTGCGCATAGGAGTTGTGGCTGACCGCCAGATCGAAGCGGCGTGCCCGCGCCAGCCGCCGCAGGGCCAGTGCGCGGCCGGCGATATTGAGAATCTTGCGCAGCGGATTGCCGCCGCCGTGAACGCCGACCGTCTCGACTTCGAGGTCGAACAGCCGTGCCAGTTCGAGCGTCTGCGCGAAATCGCGCGCCGTCAGGTGGACTGTATGGCCTGCGGCGCGGAGGTCGGCGACAATGGGCGCGAAAAAGAGAACATGGGGCGAGTTGGCCAAATCTATCCAGATTCGCAGGAATGAAGGGTGGGGGAGAGGCGAAGTGGATGGCATGGACGTCATGGCTGGGGTGGACGAAGCGGAGGGTTTCATTGGGTGGGCGCCGGCTTTCCCCAAGTATGGCGTTGCGCCAGCAAATCGGCCAGTGCGTAAAACATCCACGCCTCGCTCCACCGCATATACGGAATTCTCACTGTGAGCAACGCGTGTTTCTGATAGTAGAAAAAGCCACGCCGACTCTGCATCCGGCGTAATGTCCATTCAACCACTTTCTGCCGCCGGTGGCGGCACAACGGACGGCGGTCCGCAAATCGCGTCAGCGTCAAAATGGCCAGAGCCAGCGAGTGTGTGTCAATCGGCCAGCGGGCCCGTGTGTCCGGGCGCGGCAGACCATCGAGCCGAAACAGCCGCTCAAGGTAAAACGTCAGACCGCGGTCGAGCGCTTGCTCCCACTGCTCGACCGCGCGGGGATAAAACCGTTCCAGCGCCCGACAGCAGGATTCCAGCGCCAGCAAATTGTAGCAGGTGTGAAAGTGGTCCACCCATGCCTGAAACGACGCCCGGCCATAGGGCCATGAGCCGTCTCCGGCCTGCTGTCCGACCGAAAACGCCAGTGCGCGCTGCGCCCACCCGGCCAGCGTTGCGTCGCCCGTGATGGAGGCCGTGCGTGCAAACAGCGCCGCAATCAGAAAATTGATATTGTGGACGACCGAATGATCAAAAGGCGTATAGCTGAAACAAACGGCATCCGGTGTTTCATGCGGCCGGTTCAGGTGCCTCAACACAAAGGCGCAAGCGCTTTCGGCTATGGCCAGATCATCCGTCTTGCGAAACGCCTCGAACCGGTCCAGAAACGCGTGGGCGGCAAACGTTGTCGCCACGGCATTGGGCTGGAACCGCCGGACAAAGAAAGCGCGTCCCTGCCAGTCAAAGTTATATCCCCAACACCACGGATCATAGCCCGGCGAGCGCATTTGTTTCAGACGCGCGAATACCTGATCGCAATCGTCCGGTGCCGCCCACGGACAGCGCGCCTGCCCGAGCGCCAGCAGCCCTCTTGCAAACAATGCCAACCCTTTGGGGTTCTCTTCTTTCGGAACACCGAGCAGCGGACGAAGATTGAAGGGAAGACGCTTGAACAGCTGAATCCACGCCAGCCGCGCCCAACGCCATCGCGCCAGCGGCGAGGCCTGAAACAGCCGGCTGTTCAGACCGTCGTAGGGGTCCCGCCCTTTCCAATCTTCCGCGCGGCAATACTGGTAGAGACGCTGGAGCGTTTCCTCGATCATTTTGTTCCGCTTTGGATTTGCCGAATCAGTTTCTCGAGTGTTTCGCGGTGCTGCGAGCCGGACGGCAGGCTTTGGGCAAGCGTTTGCACCGTCGAAAGGATAAACGGACGCTGCGCAGGCGATTGAGTCAGCCGCAACAAGCGCTCGCAGCCGCGGGCTGCATACTGCGGCGAACTGCTCAGCGCCAGCGCCGCCGCAACCGCAAGGTCCTCCGCCCCGAAATGCTCATAGCCCAACTCCATGCCGTCGAAGAGGAACCGACTGCGGGGCGATTCGGCCAGCGCCGCGCGAAACCGCGCCATTCCTTCCGCAAATCGTCCCTGCAAGAATAGCAGACGCCCCAAACGCGCTGCAAGCGTTCCGACGTCGGGCGGGCGCGGGGCGACCGCCAGCGCCTCGCCCAACAACACCGCCGCCGTCGTTGTGTTCTCCGCCTTCTCTTCGCACAGGGCCAACTCTTTGAGCGGATCCGCCCGATGCGGCATCGCCCGCAGCGCCGACTGAAACGACTGCCGCGCCTCGTCCACTCGGCCGGCCTCGCGCTGGACGATGCCCAAAAACAAATGCGCATAGCCCTGCCGGGCGTTGAGGTGCAGCGCCCGCCGCGCCCAGTCCACCGACGGTCCGATCCGCCCGGTCTCATACGAACGCTGCGACCGCCATGCGCAATGATCGGCCAGAATTCCTCGAAACGCCGCAAGCACCAAGGCCTGCGCGATTAGAATCGCCGCCGCCGCAATGCCCCATCGAACAAGCGTCCGAGTATCCATTTCGGACTGAGGTTTTTGTTTCCGTCCCACTCTACGGGTTCAACCCCCGATCAAACTGCGCGGGCATTTCCGCCCACATCGCGCGCGTGTATTCATGCCCCACATTTCGGATAGATGACACCGCGCATCTGCGCCTCCTGTAACCGGAAACGAATCAGCCGATTGCAGGAAAAGGTCAAGGGAATAGAAGAATCATGGCATTGTCCGAGTGCATATCCCGAAATCGGGGTACACTTCCCGCGAGTGCAAGCAAGACCACCGC
>JAOAGV010000143.1:294-10131 GCA_026415575.1 Candidatus Sumerlaeia bacterium | reverse complement strand
TCCTAGAAGTGAAGGGCTTTGAGACTGAGCAGGACCGTCAGAAGGAAGCCGCGGCACGGCGTTGGGTGCGGGCCGTCAACCATCACGGGGAATTTGGCTGCTGGCAGTTCGTGATGTGCAAAAACCCTGGAGGTTTGAAACCGGCGTTATCCAGTGTGTGCGCCTAACCACTCGCTGCAGCGGGATCTACCTGCGTTCGCGCGCGGGGGTTCGAGGATGTTTTTGCGCGAGATTCCCAATGGCCAAATCTTCCGTCAACCCATCTCCGGTACGACAAACGGCGGACGATACTCGCGTGTGGTCAGCGCGTTGGCTGCGTTGGCCGTTTCGCCGACAAAGCGCCCGGCATCCGGGTCAAACGCCAGCCACGGTCCGAGCACCAAGGGCGATGCACTGAGGTCGGCTCCGTTGGCTGCAAGGTGCTCCCTGCAGCGCTCGGCGGCATCGGCCAGTTCGCTATTGGCGCGCACGGCGTCGCGGATAGCTTCGTGGGGTGCTGCGGCCCCCAGCCGATATGAAATGTTGGCCAAGTGGCAGGATGCGGCGGAGAGATGGCCCTCGATTGCCGGCGCGTGAAGTTGGTCGGCTTTCCGGCTGCGCACAGCCTCGATGAAATTTGCCACGTGCATGATGACGATTTCGCCGGCGCCGACGCTGCCGAATTCCTTCATTTCCTTGTTTTGATTGTCGAAGACCTTGCCGCCCGGATGTGTGCCGGCGAAGTATCCGCCTTCGCACTGAATCAGGATGCCTGTGCTTAAATTGCGATGCTTGCCGGCGGCTTTGGCTCCTTTTTTTTCGGGCAGCCCGCGCAACTCGCAGATCATCGGGGCAGGGTCGCCTTCAAGGAAAGCCACGTGGGTGTTGGGGGTTTCTCCGTCATCGTCGTACAGGAAGCGTCCGCCGAAACTGATGACACGGCGCGGCATCTTCGGATTGCCCAGTGCCCAACGGCACATGTCAATATAGTGGACGCCGTTGTTGCCGATCTCTCCATTGCCGGTCGCCCAGAACCAGTGCCAGTCATAGTGGAGTTCTTTTCGTTTGAGCGGCCCCATCGGCGCGGGTCCGCACCACAGGTCGTAGTCCACGGTCGGCGGAATGGGCGTCGGAGCGGTGACCTTGCCGATGCCGTCGCGCTGCCGATAGACAATGACGTGGACGTAGCGGATTTTGCCGATCTGTCCGCTGCGGATGAACTCGAAGGCCTCGCGCAGTCCGGGGCTTGAGCGGCCTTGCATACCCACTTGGACAATGCGGCCGTATTTTTGGGCCGCCGCAACGATCTGCCGGCCTTCCCAGATGCTGTAGGCCATCGGCTTTTCGACATAGACATCCTTGCCGGCCTGACACGCCCAGACCGTGGCCAGCGCGTGCCAGTGGTTGGGCAGAGCCACGACGACGGCGTCAATATCCTTGGCTTCGAGCAGTTTGCGGATGTCGCGGTAGGCGGCGGGCGCATCCCCCGATTGCTTGACCAGTGCAACGCCGTGATCGAGGATGGTTTGGTCCACATCGCACAGTGCGGCGATTCGGGCGCCCAGCACTTTGCCAAACGCTTCGATCAGCTGGCGGCCGCGGCCGCCGACGCTGCCGGGAACGTCAATTCCGCCCAGTCCGACAATGGCCAGCCGCACCTCGGCGTTGGGACTGGCAGCCTTGGCCGCCGGCCGGGCCGCGCGCGACAACCCCAGCGCCATTCCGGCAGCCGCTGAACTTTTTACAAATTCTCTTCGCGTGATTTTGTGCATGGTCGGTTCTCCTGTTAATCTATGTCATAGCGATATTTTGCCATAGGGAACAATCGTGTTGGACAGCATGGGAAAGTGCTTTTGATTCAGGGTTACCAGAGGGATCCCTCGCTGAATTGCTGTGGCAGCAATGAGGGCATCTGCAAGCCCTACGCCGTGAGTCCTGCCAAAGTCCCGGCGAAAAAGCCCCCCTTGCATTGCCAACGAAGCATCAACGGGGAGGATTTCAAACGCGCGAAGGAAACGGGTCATCTTTTCCCGTTCTTTGCCTTCCCGAACACCGGCGTATAGCTCCGCCACGGTTATCGCGGAAACAAAAAGATGATCTTCGCATCGCTCGAGGTATCTGACTGCTTTGGGATGATCGCGCAGATAGTCCACAAGAACGTCGGTATCAACGAGCAGGGCTGCCATGGGCATCCTCCATTTGCCGGTCCCACTCGCGGCGGAGGTCGGAAAAGGAGGGAATATCCGACCGATCTTTCCACATCCCGCGGGCTTGTCGCAAAAGGGCCAGCCGATCTTCCCGCTGATGTTGCGCAATCAATTGCTTGACGGCGTCATGCACCAATTCTTCCGGCGTCCGGCCCAATTGCCGGGCAACGGCTTCCAACGCCTTTTGCTCTTGCTCGGTAAGAGCCACTTTTGCCATAGCCATGGTCGTTTCTCCTCGAACCGCTTTTCCATTGCGTCGCAGCTATCAAACCAATACTATGGCGACGGTGTCAATCCAAAACCGCGTATTGTGCTCAATCAATAATGTTATAAGCAAAAGCGTCCCAACCATGCGTATCACTGTTGATATGTTGTTCTCCCCACGGCCATGTCATCGCAGATGAAAAAGCATCCGCTTCTCGGTGGTTTGGATACGTGTCAACCACCGAGACCTTGGAGAAAGGCACCGAGTGAGACAATAGGAATTCCGCCGAATTCCCGTAAAACCAAGAGATCCTCATCGGCTGTAGGCAAATACTTGGCCACTTCCAAGTTTAGCGTTTTGTCGCAATTCTTTCTTGCCAGCGTGCAAGACCGCCCAAACACTTCTTGGCATCCTTTTGAGGAGGCATTCACCATGAATCGTTTTCGTTCAAATAAGCCAAACCCTTGCCATATGGTTTGCATCGCTTTTTGCTGGTCCATCCAGCTTATCGCCGTCTCTCTTGCCCGCGCGGGCGCGATGCCCGAGCCGCCGCGCACAATCCTTTCCGTCCGCCCCTCGACCGCTGTCGTCACCGGCGCGACGTATCGCGTGGACACCGCTGCGGCTTTCGAGGCCGCGCTCCGCCAAGCCCGCCCGGGCGATGAGATCGTTCTGACCGCCGGCAAGACCTTCATCGGCAACTTCACCCTTCCGTGGAAGGCCCCCACGGGCTGGATTACCATTTGCTCGTCGGAGTTGAAGAAACTGCCGCTTGACGGCGTGCGCGTTGCTCCGCAGGACGCTGCCGCCATGCCGAAGATAGTTTCGCCCAACGACCGCCCCGCGCTGACCGCCGCGCCTGCCGCCGGGTTCTACCGCCTCGTCGGCCTCGAAATCACGCAGGCCGACAACGTCGGCTACAACTATGGTCTTGTGGAAATCGGCGCGCCGCCCAATCATCCCGACCGCATTCCGCGCGGCTTCATTCTCGACCGCCTTTACATTCACGGCCGCCCCAACGCGGCGCTGAAGCGTGGAGTCGGCCTCAACGGCGCCGCCATTGTGGTCGCCAACTGCTACATTGCCGATTGCCACGTCGAGGGACAGGACGCACAGGCCATCGGGGGATTCTCCGGCCCGGGGCCGTTCAAGATCATCAACAACTATCTGGAAGGGTCGGGCGAAAACGTCATGTTCGGCGGGGCCGATCCCGTGCTGTCCGATCTTGTGCCGTCGGACATCGAGATCCGCGGCAACCATTTCTCCAAGCCGCTTTCGTGGCGCAAACAGGAGCCGGCCTTTGCGGGCCGGGCATGGACGGTCAAGAACCTGCTCGAGTTCAAGAACGCCCGCCGCGTCGTGGTCGAAGGCAACGTGCTCGAATACTCGTGGGTTCACGGACAGGTCGGCTTCGCGCTGCTCATCACACCGCGCAATCAAGGCGGCAAGGCGCCCTGGTCCACGGTCGAAGACCTTGCCTTTGTCAACAACATCGTTCGCCATTGCAGCTCGGGCATTGCGATCGCCGGCGAGGATGACAATCACCGCAGCCAGACCACCAAGCGGGTTCTCATCCGCAACAATCTGTTCGAGGAGATCAACCCAACGCGCTGGGGCGGCGACGGCCGGCTGATTCAACTCACCTCGCCGCGCCAGCCCGCCGAAGACATTGTCATCGAGCGGAATACATTTCTGCACAGCGGCCGCGGCAATACATTTATCACCATGGGCGGGCGCGGAAAAGTGGCACGGGGCCTGATCGTCCGCGACAACATCGCCACGCGCGGCCAGTATGGCATCCACGGCGACGGAAAGGCCGGAGCCATTGTGGCGCTCGATGCCTTTTGCGACGGCTACGTGTTGACGGGCAACCTGATCGTCGGGGCGGGCGGAGACAAGGGCTGGCCCACCGGCAACCATTTCGTTCCGACGCTCGACGCCGTTGGGTTCCAAAATCCCGCTGCCGGCGACTACAGTCTCAAGCCCGACAGCCCTTGGCGCAGCCGCGGCGCCCACGGCGGCCCGATCGGAGCCGACATGGAGGCCCTCCGCAAAGCTACTGCGCGCGCCGTTTCCGGCGGGCGCGACTGAACGCTGAACGCGGATTGAGGTGAAAACGTTCCCGCTGTTGGAAAGGGGAAGGTTTGCCCGGTAAGGGGGCGTGACGAACCAAACCGGCAGCATGGCTGCATGCAGTCCAAAGAAGCGGCTGACCCCGGAACGGCCGCCCGCGCGTTTGCGACCTCTTTGATGGCCGCAAATACGCTTCCGCCGCAGGGTGTTTGACCATTACCGGAGACGAGGAATGCGATTCGCGCGGGGCCGGCGAAACAATAGGCTTCCTCGAACGAGATGGCGACAACCTCGCCGGCCTCGAACTAATTTCCGCTGTAACCAATGCCCCGAGACTCATAAAGAGGCTTACGCGAGACGCCTATCGTCTTCTTACAAGGAGAACCCCATGTTTCCGCGAAGACACTTCATCGGACAGCTCGCTGCGGCATCGGTTGGTGGTGGGGCCATTGCCGCAGGCGGGCGCAATCCGGAAAAAAGCGCCAAATCCGCTCGTCCCCCCGCAAATCTCCCCCAACCCCCTGCCTCCAACAACTCACCACCCACAACTCTCGATCCTCAGCGCGAGGTGCGTCTTGAGCGGCTGCGGCCGCGCGAGATTGAACAGGCCATGGCCGCATGTCCGACGCTTTTCCAGCCGCTCGGCACAATCGAGTGGCACGGCCTGCACAACATTGTCGGGCTGGATGCAGTCAAGGCGCACCACTTGTGTGTTGCGGCGGCGCGCCGCGGCGGCGGACTGGTGGCGCCCCCGCTCTATGGCGGCATCGGCGGTCTCAACCAGCCCCATACATTTGTCATGGAACCCGAGAATGAGGTTTATTCGATTCTGCTGCGGCCGTGGGTCGAGAAATTGGTGCGCGAAGCCGTCCGCCAAGGTTTTCGCGCTGTTATTCTCCTGACCGGCCACTATGGTGCGGGCCAGCAGATTGTCGTGCGCGAACTGGCCGTGCGGATGAGCCGCGCCTTGGCCATTCCAATTCTTGGAACGCCCGAATACTTTCTGGCCCTCGACGCCGGCTACCTCGGCGACCATGCCGCATGGGGCGAAACATCGCTGATGATGCATCTCGATCCGGACAGCGTGGACCTGTCGCGGTTGGGCGAGCCGCCGCACCGGGGCGTCGGCGGACGTGACCCGCGCGAGGCCACCCGCGCAGACGGCGAAAAACTGGCGGAAACAATTATCGCCCGGCTGGCCCAACTGGCCTCGCGTATGCCGAAGTGGGACGAACCGACGCTGCGCCGTTTTATTGACGCCGAGGCCGCACTGGTCAACCGTCAGCTGACTCTGGCCGCAACGGGCACTAACGCATGGGAGGGCTGGCGAAACCTTCGCAAGGGCGTGCTGTCCGACTACGGCCGGCTTCTGGCTGAAGAACAATTCGAGGCCATTGCCGCCCTGACGGCAAAAATGTAGCGCACACGGGGAAAGCGACCGCTTCGTTCGCCTTTTGCCCTCCATTCTCCGTTCTGCCGCGGGCCGTATGCAGCCCCTCGCGGCGCCAACCCGTTACAGGGGGATTGACAGAAAAAGAAAGGTTGCAGGATCACAGGTCGTTTTCTATCCATCTCGAACTGTGCCGGGAACGCAAATAGAAGTTTGAACCGCATGCACAGTGTTTGACTCTTGAACAAGGGAAAACCAGTCATGACAGACATTCTCGTTTCGGAAAACATCGTCGGAGCACCGATGGACGCCCTGCGGAAAAGCCACGAGGTGGCGTTCGAGCCTGATCTTTGGAAAAACCCCGCCCGGCTGGCCGAGTGCATCGCCGATTGCCGCGCGCTCATTGTCCGCAACCAGACGCGCGTGACGCGCGAACTAATCGGCGCCGCCGGGCGGCTGCAAATCATCGCCCGCGCAGGAGTAGGCTTGGAGAATGTGGACGTGCAGGCCGCCAGCGAGGCGGGCGTTGTGGTCAGCTACACACCGGTTCAAAACGCCCTTTCAGTGGCTGAATTAACGCTTGGCCTGATGCTGGGGTTGGCCCGAAAAATCCCCGCGGCCGACCGCCACGTCAAAGCCGGCGGCTGGGAGCGCCTTCGCTATTCCGGCATCGAGCTGTCGGGCAAGACGCTCGGCCTCGTGGGTTTCGGACGCATTGCCTTTCTCACGGCCATGCGCGCCAAAGCCTTCGGCATGCGCCTGCTGGCCTACGATCCCTACCTCGATCCCGACGCGCTGACGGTCACCGAAGCACAGCCGCAACTGGTCGGGCTCGACGACTTGCTTGCGGCGTCGGATTTCGTCACGTGCCATCTGCCGAGCAGCCCGGACACTCGGGGACTTTTCACCTACGCGCGATTCTGCCGGATGAAGCCGTCGGCGTTTTTCATCAATGTCGCGCGCGGCGATGTCGTCGTCGAGGCCGACTTGATTCGGGCGTTGCATGAGCAGAAAATCGCCGGGGCCGGCCTGGATGTTCGGGCGGTCGAGCCGCCGGAAAAAGGCCCTTTGTGCGAGATGGACAACGTCATTTTGGTGCCGCACATCGGCGCCTTTACGGCCGAGGGCCAGCATCGCGTCGTGGCCTGCGTTTGCCGCGACGTCGAGGCGGTGTTGAGCGGGCGACCGGCGGCCAACTATGTTAACTTTCCCTTGCCAAAACAACGTTGAAGCACAGCGATGAGCCCGTCTGACTTGTCCGACGTGTCCGATCAGTCCGGCCACTCCGACTCTTCCGACGCACCCAACTTCTCTTGAGGCTCCAAAGGATCACGAATCCCCGTGCATGGTATTGCGTTCGCTCTCCTCACAGTGCTCACAACCGCCGCGTGGACGTTGCTTCTGCGCCACGTGCTCGAATCGTGGTCGGTCGGCTGGGCCGGTGTTCTGTCGCGCATCGCAACTGTAGCATCCCTCGGCGCATGGGTGTTGGCGCGGGGCGGCGGCTGGCGCCGGTTGCGCTGCGGCCGGCTGTGGGGCTGGGTGCTTTTGATGAGCGCGGTTTCTATTGCCATCAATTTGTTGTTGTTTGGTTCCCTAAAATACACAACGGCCACGCATCAGGCGCTTCTTTTCCGAACCGATCTTCTGTTTGCGCTTCTGATTGGCGCAGCGCTGGGTCTGGAACGAATCCGCGCAGGGGAGTTTCTGCTCCTGCCGGTGATGCTGGCGGGGATGGTGCTGGTCACGGGGAATTCCAACTTGCAGTTTCAGGGCCACTGGATTGGGGACATCATGGCGATCGGCGCGGCTGTCTTTTTTGCCGCCAATGCGTTTATCATCCAGCACATTTTGCGCCGGATGGATGCCGAGGCGACAGCGCTGTATAATCACGCCCTAAGCACATGGGGTTTCGTTGTGCTGATTTTTATCGAAGGGAACACGGGCGAAGCACTACAGGCTCTCCGGCGCCTGCACGCCGTGATCGGCGTGGCAGCGTTGGGACTCGTCGCCGCCGTTTCGCTTCCATTTTACTACGCCGCGCTCCATCGCATGGCCGTTTGGAAGGTTCGGGCATGGATGCTGGCCACGCCGGTCGCAACGGCCGCAGGCGAATGGCTCCTGTGGGGAACAAGGCTAAGCCTCGTTCAGTGGCTGGGGGCCGCGATGGTGCTCGGCGGGCTGGGTGTTTTGATTGCACTGGAGTCGCGCACTCCAACTGCACCAACCGGCGGCGGGAACAGCATGACCGAAGCAGAACAAACCCAGTCAACGAGTCCCGGCGGATAGAGGTTCCAACAACAGGACTTTCCTTGACTTTTCCTGTAGCAGCAAAACTCTTTCCCTTGTTGGCACTTGAAGTTGGACCCGACCAAGCAGGAGAAACAACATGAATCTGGAATCGCAAAACAGCGGCCGTTGGTATGACGGTGTAACCCGCTATCAATGGCTCGTGCTTATCATCGCCTCGCTGGGATGGATTTTCGACATCTTCGAGGGCCATGTCTTCGTCACCAGCATGGGCGAAGCCATGCCGGCCCTCCTTCCCCCCGGTTCCACCAAAGGCACCATTGACGCTTACAACAATTTCGCCATGGGCGCTTTCCTGGTCGGCGGCGCGCTCGGCGGCGTCGTGTTCGGCATGCTCAGCGACCGCATCGGCCGCGTGCGCACGCTGATCCTCACCATTCTGACCTATTCAATCTTTAGCTGTGTCACAGCCTTCTCGCAGGCCCCATGGCAGATGATCGTGCTGCGCTTCCTCGTCGCCCTTGGGACCGGCGGCGAGTGGTCGGTCGGCGCAGCCTTGGTGGCCGAGGTCTTCTCCAAGCGCGCTCGCGCCCATTCCCTCGGCCTTTTCCACGGCTCCAGCGTCATCGGCACCTATCTGGCCGTTCTCGTCGGCACCTTCATTGTGTCCAATCCCCAACTCCGCCTTTTCGGCATCTCGGCCCCCGGCTGGCGTTGGGGTTTTGCCGTCGGCCTGCTCCCCGCCCTCCTGACCGTCTGGATCATGACCAGTCTGCGCGAGCCCGAGCGCTGGGTTCAGGCGCGCGGCGCGGCCGTAAAGGATCGCCAACAGCCGGGGCGGCTGCGCGACCTGTTTGCCCCCGGCATCCTACGCAACACCCTCGTCGGACTCAGCCTGGCCACGATCGGCCTGGCCATCTATTGGGGCGTCTATATCTACGGCTGGGCGCTGCTCCGGCAGTGGGCCGAGCGCGCTCAATTGCCGCCGCAATCGGTCAAGCGCTGGGAGATGCTGGGCATGTTTCTGGTCGTCACCGGCGGCGGATTGGGCCTAATTTCCTTCGGCCCCATCTGCGAGCGCATCGGGCGGCGCGGGGCGTTTCTGCTCTTTCATTTGGGCGGATTGATCGCCGCGCTGGTCCTCTTTCAACTTCTGGCCCGCGCCCCGGCGCTGGTCCTGTGCATTGCCTTGCCCGTGTTCGGCTATCTGGTCATCGCCATCCACGCCGGCTATGCGATCTACTTCCCCGAGTTGTTTCCGACGCGCCTGCGCGGCACCGGCGGCGGGTTTTGCTTCAACGGCGGACGGTTTCTCGCCGCCTCGCTCCTGCTCGTTCGCGCTTGGATGCGCAGCGATGGTGCCGTCGGCTGGGGACCGCTTCGCGTGCCGGGACTTGGCCTGACCCTCGAGGCCACGGCGACCATCCTCAGCCTTCTCTTTCTGCTCGGCGTGCTTGTACTTCTCTTTGCCCCCGAAACCAAGGGAAAAGAGTTGCCAACATAATATCTCAAGGAGATATGAAAGATGACAGCCAATGAAATTCGTTTCGGTCTGATCGGTTATGGCCTTTGGGGACTTCACCATGCGCGCGTGATTGCGAAAACGCCCGGTGCAAAATTGGCAGCCATCGCCGAACCGTCGGAGGAAAACCGCACCAAAGCCAAACAGGCCCATCCCGACGCGGACATCGTCAGCGACTATCGGGACCTTGTCCGCCGCGCCGACATTGACG
>JAOAGV010000143.1:0-284 GCA_026415575.1 Candidatus Sumerlaeia bacterium | reverse complement strand
GCTGTCGCGCTTTCCCTACCGTTTTGGCACGGACGGTTGGCGCTTCGACATTCAGCGCGTGGGCAACTGGATTCTGGAAGAGCCGATCCACTTTTTCGATCTGGCACGCTGGTTTCTCGAAGGCTTCGGCGAACCGGCGCAGGTTTATGCACGCGCCAACTCGAAGCATCCCGACCATCCGGAGCTGCAGGACAACTTTGCCACCATCGTCAGTTTCACCGGAGGGGCCTTCGCTGTCATCACCGAGACCCTCGCCGCGTTCGAGCACCACGTCACCTGCAAGG
>JAOAGV010000142.1 GCA_026415575.1 Candidatus Sumerlaeia bacterium | reverse complement strand
GGGGATTTTCCGGCATCAGGCGGCGGTCTTGCTTGTGCTCGCGGGAACCTTCTCCCGATTTCGGGAGATGCACCCGTAGGTCTCCGACCATGCGCGAAAAGCAATTTGGACATGCGTAGGAATATCACCGCGCGGACTTTTTGATACCGCCCTTCCGGAACCGAGCGAATGATTCGATGAAGAAAAAAAAGAAAAAGACTGTTCGTATCCCCGAAGCGGCTTCCGACACTTCGTGTGCTGCGCCGTCGGACACGCCGCTTCTTTCCGATGCAGGTTGCGCGTCCCCCGTGTCGGAGGCGCCGGCCGCTGCTGCCTCTCCCAACCCGCCCTTGGCGTGGCTTCTGGCGGGCTTTGTCCTTGTCTATTTTCCGCTTTTTCTTGTGCCGGTGTTTTTCAACTCCGAGCACACGATGCGCGACCTCTGCCCGGTTTTTATTATGAAGAACGTGGGAATAGACTTGAAAGAAATTCTCGAGTTCAGCCGCGCGTGGGCCATCGAGGGCAAGACGCCCTATGTCGGCAGCAACTCCTACCCGCCGCTCGAAGCCGTCTTCTTTACCCCGGCCCTGTATTTGAACTTCCATGTCGCCTACACGTTGCTCACTCTAGCCAGTCTGGCTTGTTTTGTGTGGATCACTCTGGTGCTTCCGGCGTGGATGAACCGCGGGGCCGGTGGCTGGGGGCCGATTGTCTTTTTTGTCGCAACCGGCTTGTTTTCCCACGGCTTGCTGTTCGAGTTGGAACGCGGCCAGTTCAACCTGATCGCCATGGCGTTCTGCCTTACCGGCGTCTATCTGTTTCATTTCCATCCGCGCCGCCGGATTTGGAGCTATGTCCTGTTTTCCCTGTCCATGCAGTTGAAGGTTTTTCCGGCAATCTTTGCGCTGATGTTCGTGGACAACTGGCGCGACTGGAAGACGGTGCTTCGGCGGTTTGCGTGGATCGGCGCGGCCAACTTTCTGTGCCTGTTTGTGCTCGGCTTTCAGGCTTTTTCCGAGTTTCTCGAAAGCACGCGCTGGAAAATTGAAAACCCGTTTCCTTGGCTGGGCAACCACTCGCTCCTGTCCTATTCAGGCTTTGTGCAGGCAACTTGGGGAATTCCCCAAGGCATCCTGCTCCCCGTCTTGACCGCGGCCACTCTTGCAATGGTGGGCGTGATGGCGGGCTTTTCGATTGCGCGACGGGTCGAAGGGTTCAACCCGCACCTGTTGGTCGGCTGCACCTTGGCGGCACTGGTCATTCCGGCGGTCAGTCACGACTACACGCTGTCGTTTCTTGCCGGGCCGACGGCCATGTTGTTCGGACGACTGCGGCTGGACGGCGGCGCGCGATGGAGTCCGTGGATGTTGCGCGCGATTATACTGGCAGTGGCCTTCGCCTACTCGACGACGCTGTTTTCGATTTACCACAAGCGCGAAGTGTGCGCGCTGCCTCTGGCGATGGCCACGCCCATGCTGCTGGCGATGCTGGCGGGCGTAACGCTCTTGTTCCTCGCAGAAGTGCGGCGCGACTCCAACTCGCCGCCTGCCGCATAAGGCAGCAAAAACCGTTCTTCCGCTCGTGAAACCAACCCCGGCAAGGATCGAGTGCTTACGCTTCCAACTGCTGCACAGTCAGCCGGCTTATATCAATCTCGCCAATGCCCATCTCTTTGGCTTTGACCAACCAGCCGATCTCGGTGGGTTTGATCGGCGCGCCTTGCGGAGTTTTGAAGAACGACGTGGCAAACGCATCCACGGCCACTTGGTCAATTCCCGCCACCACCTTGTGAACCTGCTCGACATCCTTGACGCTGCCGCCCGTCGGGCCGTTGCGCACCAGCACCCGGTAGGCATCGAGCACGGTGAGCTTGACCGTCGGCTTGATGAATGCGGTGAAGTCGCACAACCACTCGTTGAACGATGCGTGCCACTTGCCGCGGTCGCCGCCGATGATGCCCATGTGGTTCTTCATCGCCAGCGTCAGGCGCGACATGCTATGATGTTTGGCTATGGGCACGTTGATCAGGCAGTCGCATTCGACCGCTTCAGTATAAACCGGCCACGTCTTGAGCGACTGGCCCTTGATATCCATTTCCTTGAAAAAGCGCGGGTCGCAGAATTTGACTGTAGCGCCGGCTTTCTTGGCCGCGTCTTGGATGCCGCTGGTTTGATAGGTCGCTTGGGCGTTGTTGACGCTGTTGTCGAAAACCTTGACCTCCTTGGCACCGGCCTCGAATGCCATCGCAACCACCGCGGCCACCACCTCCGGCGATGTATTGGCCGCCTGCGTCGGCCGCCGCGCCCAACCGATGTTCGGTTTGACCACCACCACATTGCCCTTGGAAACAAAGCGCGACATGCCGCCGAGGGCTTCGACCGCTTTGCGGGTGATCGCGGTCGGGTCGTCGCCGTGAACGACCGCCAAATCGGGGGATTTGGCCGGCTCTCCCGCAGCAAATCCCGCGGCCGACGGCAGAAGGGCGGCGCCGGCAGCGGCCCGGCCAAGGGTCTGGAGAAAGTCACGCCGTGTAGTGTGCTCTCGATGGTTCATCGTAAAACCTCACCTCATCAAAGAAATCTCTGGCAGTTGTCTGCACTTTGACACACGATTGAAAACAGTGCTGCGTCCTTCGGACGCCTATGGATTGGAACCATAGCTTTTTGGGGTGCCAACTGTCAATTGCAAAGGCCGACGCGCGAGACGATTTCCGCAGCCGCATCCCCTGCGGCTGATGAGTCCTATAGGTCGTACACGTCCTATATGACAATTGCCCTATTCGGCGCAACAGCCATCGTCGCGCAAGTGTTGCTCCTGCGCGAAAGCCTGATTGTGGCGGCGGGCAACGAACTGTTCTTGGCGCTGTTTTTCGGCGCCTGGTTTGTCGGCATTACGGCCGGCGCGGCGGCCGGCGCGCTGCGGAAAAGCCGCGTGCAAACACTGCCGAACCGCATTGCCGTCTGTCTCCTTCTGCAAATCGTCCTTTTGCCCGTCCTGATGATTTCGCTGCGCGGTGTTCGCAGCGCATGGGGCCTTCCCGCTTGGCAATGGCTTCCGCTCCCCGCGCTTCTTCAGATCGCGGCGCTGCATTTGTGCCCGTTCAGTTTCCTGACGGGCCTGACGTTTCCCATGTTGTGCCGGTTGCTTGCGGCACAATCGGCGCAGGTGCGGGTCATCGGCCGCGTCTATGCCGTCGAGTCGCTGGGCAGCCTTGTGGGCGGCATTGCAGCCACGCTGGTCGTCGGCGTATATTGCGAACCACTAACGGCGGCATGGGCCTTGGGCGCACTGACCGCCGCCAATCTAATTTGTTTTCTTCATGTCCACAAAGCAAACGGGCGGCGGCCTTGGACTCTGGCCGCAGCGGCTGTCGGGGCTGTTTTTGCCGCTCCGCTACTCATCGCTCCGATTCGGCAAGGGATTGAGCAACGCGCGGCGCAGCTTCGGCATCGGGCCTATGGCGAAGGCTTTGACTGGCTCGCCGAGCGCTACACTCCCTACCAGCATCTGGCCCTTGCCCATCAGGGCCCGGATCAGTTCTCGCTTCTGAGCAACGGCCAGTTCATCGCTTCGTTTCCCGACCCCTACGGCATTCGACAGCGGGTGCACCTGATGATGTCGCAGTGTGGCAAGGCGCACCGCGTGCTGGTCATCGGCGGGGGTGAAAGCGGCGCGCTGACGGTGCTGCTTCGCTACCCAAACCTCGCAATTGATTACGTGGAAACCGATCCGGCGGTACTCGACATGGTCCTTCCCTATTTGGAAAGAGAAGACCGGCAGGTTCTGGAGACAGCCGCGAAGGCATTCTGCCAGCCTCCAAAAGTAGAAGACCCAGCCATCCCCGCGCGTCTGCGCATCTTCCATGAGGATGCGCGCCATTTGGTCCGCCGCCTGTCCCTCTCGTCCGCTTCGTCCGCCGCGTCCATTCCCCTCTACGACGCCATCCTCTGCAACGCCCCCGACCCCGCCACCGCCGCGCTGAACCGCTTTTACACCCGCGACTTCTTTCAGCAGGCTCGTTCTCTCCTTGGCGATAGGGGCGTGTTCGTTACCTCGATTGCCTCCAGCGTCAACTATTTTGACGAGCAAATGCAAAACTACGTCGGCTCCGTCTATCAGGCCCTGCACGAGGCATTCGGCCATGTGCTGGCAACGCCCGGAGCGCGCGCCTTTCTCTTCGCTACGGCCGCCGCCGACCATCTGACCTCCAACCCGGCCGTCCTCGCAGCCCGGTATGAGGCACGCGGCGTTGCCGATCCTGAGTTTTCGCCGCTCTATTTTCAGACTGCCTATGAGCACTATCCGTTGGGATTGCTCAACGGCAGATTGCAAAGGATGCTGGGGCATGTGCGCGCCAACACGGATTTCGAGCCGGCAACCTATCTGCATTTCCTCCGTCTCTGGAGCCAGTTTTCGGGGACACGCCAGTCGTGGTTTTTCCGCGCCGTTCAGCACTATGACTGGCGATATGCTCTGGCCGCATGCGCGGTGGCAGTGTTGTTGGCGGCAGTTGTGGGCCTGCGGCGGCTAAAGCGCTCCTCGAACGGCCTCCAGCCGGCTGCACAACAAGGTCAGCCGCTGGACCCTTGTCGCGGCTGGGGCTATCCCGCGGCGGTCGGCACACTTGCCGCAGCCGGCATGGTCGGCATGGCCGCCTCGATCATCCTGTTGTTGCTCTATCAAAACTTTCACGGCGCGCTCTACCGCCAGGTCGGACTGCTGGTGGCGTTGTTCATGGCGGGGCTGACCGGAGGGAGCCTTGCGGCCAACCGCTTCGGGAGCGATTCCGCACGTCCACTGCTTGTTCGGCTGGGACTTTGCGCCGCGGCATTCAGCCTGTTTCTCTCTTCAATCGCTGTGCTGGCGGCCACCGGTGCAGCTTCCCTGTGGTTTGGACATGCGCTGGTCTTTCCGCTTGCAATGATTGCCGCGGGCGCGCTTACGGGCGCGCAGTTCTCGCTGGTCGGGCGGTTTGCCGCGGCGTGCGTCCGCGACGTTGGGCGCGCCGGCGGCGTTTTGGAAAGCGCCGATCATCTGGGGGCTTGCGCGGGAGCATTTCTAACGGGAATTGTCTTGATCCCCGTCAGTGGAATCGCGGCGTCTCTAGCCGTAGTGGCGGGAGTAGAATTGGCCGCAGGGGCGATTGTGCTGGCTTCGGCGCGAAGCTGATGGGGCAGCCTTCCGCCCGTTCTGCCGCCTAACGTCCGCCAAATTCCATCTCATTGTGCAGCACGCGCAGCAGACCATCGCGCGTCACCAGTCCCAGCACGCGGTCGCCTTCCACCACCGGCATCTGGGCGAGGCCGCGTTCCTCCATGGTTTCCTTTACAGTTTGCAACGACTCATGGGGTTCAACGACCACCAGTTCGGCCGCAGGGGTCATAATCCTCTGCAACGGCGTGACGGGCCACTCCTCGCGCGGCGTCGTCTTGACATCGCTCAGCGAGACAATTCCCTTCAGAACGCCGTCGTCCTCGACTACAAACAGAGTGTGGCCGTGTTGCAGGATCGGGCCGTCCACCAGCGCCTGCACACTCATGGCGGGCGAGACACGATAGGGAATCGGCTCGAGGATGTCGAGCACGCGATGACCGGCAAGGGCACGGCGCGAGGCCAACTGAACAACCGAGCTGCGTGCTGCCATCAGCAAGAACCACCCGATGAACGCCGTCCACAAACCGTTGACCAGCATGTTCTCGAAAAAGGCAATGTATATGCCCAGCGCAATAAAAAAGTAGGCCACAAAAAAACCAAACCCGGCCGCCACGCGCGTGGCCATCTCGAACTTGCCGCTGAGCGCCCAGATCAGCGACCGCAGCACGCGCCCGCCGTCGAGCGGAAATCCCGGTATCAGGTTGAAGATCGCCAGCATGAGGTTGATTGTCGTCAGCCACAGGCAAATGGCATTGAACATCGGCAGGTTGCCTGCGGCATCCTCAGCCGCTGATGCCTGCAGCGACTCGATGGCCTCGGCACCCGCAAGCGCAAAAAACAGCACCGACAGCATGAGGCTGGTCAGCGGGCCCGCCACCGCAATAAGGAATTCATGCAGCGGCTTTTCGGGCTCGCGCTGGATTTGCGCCACGCCCCCGAAAATAAACAGGGTGATGGAATTGACAGGGATGCCAAAAAACCGTGCCACAAGACTGTGGCCGATTTCATGCAGCAGCACGCACAGAAAAAACACCGCGCTGGTCACCAAACCGGCAAACCAGCGCTCATTCGACGCCCACTCCGGATGATCCTCCGCAAACTGCGCCGAAATGGTCATCGTGATCAGCGCAAAAATCACCAGCCAGCTCAGGTCCACATACACCGGAATACCGAAAAAATGTCCAAGCGCAAATGCCCCCGGCCGTTGCCGAATGGGGCGTGAAGATGACCGGCCGCTGCCTGAATTCATCCAACAATCCTCTCCTGCCTCTTGCGTTTTGCGGCCTGCCGGCAAAAGATTTTACATGCCTGCCTTCAGCATTTTACAGAGCAGGTGATGCAGTGACGGGATACTGATGCGGTGGTCCACGAGGAAATTGTATCCCGCGCCGCCCAGCGACACCGGCCGTAGAACAATGTTTTTTGCCGGCCGATAGTAATAGTGATTAATGCCGGGCCGGACGTCGAAGTTTGCCGTTGTGATCGGATGAACCGGAAAGCCGAGGTTGCGCGCAATGCTCAAGGCTTTGAGAAATACTTCGGGGCCGATGACCGCCGAACCAAAGTTTAAAAAGCATCCGTGGGCCAGATGCGCGATACTCTCGGTGTAGAGTTTGAAATCGTGAAATGTAGCACGGCCCGTCGCCGCCCCGTCGCACAGCGGATGCTGATGGATGATATCCGTGCCGATGGCGACATGGACCGTCGCGGGAATTTTCAACTGAAAGGCGGCGGCCAGAAGACTGTATTCCATGAACGGCATTTTCTCGCGCACGATCAGGCGCCCAATGGCGCGGCCGAAGCCCTCGCGCGACCGGTTGATCGCGCGGTTCATCATCGCCCCCGTCTCCTCCCACATGCCGAACGTGCCGTCCTCGATGTTTTTGGCAACGCTTTCGGCAGTCGCGCCCTGCAAGGCAATCTCGAAGTCATGGATGGCGCTGGCGCCGTTCATGGCCAGATGCGTGATGACGCCGCGGCGCATCAGATCAATAAGCAGAAGCGACTGGCCGGTCTTGACGACATGTGCGCCGATTTGCACGACAACGCCTTTTTTGTTGCGCGCAGCCTCGGCCACGCGGGCCACCAACTGGCGGAACTTTCGATTCGGCCACGGCTTGAACTTTTTCGTGTCGCGGATAAAATCCGTGTGAAAGTGAAGATTCTGGCGCTGCGCCAGTGGGAAGGTTCGAATCTTCTTGAAATCAAGCATGATAGAACTCCCTCTGTACGGCCGTTCATAACAACACCAAACTATGGTTGAGTGTCTAACCGGCAAAGTCAAAAGAAGTTTTTCCCCGCAACAGTGGGAAACGGCTGGAAGCCTGCCGCGAAACCGTTTCCAGTGCTGCGCCGGATGTATCACCCGAGCGCGAGCGAGCGTGACCGGCAATCCTCCCCTGAAACCAAGGTTAATAGTCTATGGCTTCAATTTCTTTTATCCAAAGGTGCGAACATTCCCTTGCCTGACCGGTCTCAAAAAAAGTGCTTTTTTCTTAAAAAAGAACTTGACTTGCCAAACCGATGGTCATACCAATCTCACCAAGCACTTCTGATTTTCAGAGAAGTGCTTTGCCTTCCGAAACGCAAATAAGACCGGTTTTGCGTTTCGCATTCCACAAGAGAAAGGAGGGAAGATGATGAAGAAAATGCGTGGATTCACCCTGATTGAGCTTCTGATCGTGGTTGCTATCATTGCCATCCTCGCCGCTATCGCGGTGCCAAACTTCCTCGAAGCTCAAGTCAGGTCCAAGGTGTCGCGTGCCCGGACCGACCAGCGTTCGCTCGCCATGGCAATCGAGGCCTACTTTGTGGATAACAACATTTATCCCGCGTGGGCCTGCGGGAGTGGCAGCCCGTTGGGCATGACCGCCGCCCCGGCTTGGACCTATAACGAAGGTGTCGTTCGGTCGCAAAGAACGGCCAACGGCGGCGTGGGTTATCTGCCCAACTTCTTGATGCGCTACCTGCCAAGCATGGCCTTTGGAACGCTGACCACCCCGATGAGCTACATCACGTCGTATCCATCGGACCCGTTTGCGAGCACCCGCGGGGCAACGTTCTCCTATTACGCTTGCTGGCCCGGTGACACCCGGAACCAGATCGGCCGCGCGCGCGGTGGTGTCGGCTGGATCCTCTGGAGCTTTGGCCCCGACGTGGACGAAAACAAATACACGCCCGGCAGCCAGACCCCCTATGGAGCCTATGACCCGGCGCAGTCGCAGCCCACTCCGGAACTGCTCGCTTTCGGCGGCACCAATGGCGCTTACACGTATGACCCGACCAACGGAACGGTCTCGCGTGGCGACATTTGGCGCGTCAAGCAGTAAGCGACATCGCTTGGAAGATCCAAAAAATCCCCGCCCTTATACAAGGGGCGGGGATTTTTCTTTCCCCAAAGGCGCAGGCAGTTTGCAGAAATGTAACCGCCATTCCTCCATTGTTGACCCGCGCAGTCCAAAAAGGTGATTATCCGAACACCCCCGCCATCCATGTTCCGCGGTACCCTTTTATGGCCGGGAACTGGCAGTATGCTGACAGCATCTAACAAGCCACTTTACTGTTTTGGTGCCTTTGCGTGAGGTCCTGCCTGAAAGATCGCGGAAGGTCTCCCGGTCATATCAATTTCAGTTGACTTGGCTCCTCGCTGTGGCCCACAAATCTCTTTAGGGAAGGTGCAGCGGAGGGAAAAGCGCCTTGGACCGACGGAGAGGAAACGATGCAAATGATCATTGTGAATGATCATGTTTGTATCCCAGAAACCCTGTTTCCCCTCAAGCCCTTGATTGCCTCATGCCGTGCGGTTCGAGTTGTCTCCTCTCCTTGGATTTGTTGAGCTGCCAAGCTCAAAGCAAAAACAACGGAGGTACGACAACCATGAGCAAGAAAAAAGGATTTACGCTCATTGAACTGCTGATTGTCGTAGCCATCATCGCCATTCTCGCGGCGATCGCCATCCCCAACTTTCTCGAAGCGCAGACGCGCGCCAAATGCAGCCGCGTCAAGGCCGACCAGCGTTCCATCGGCGTCGCACTTGAAGCCTATCGCGTGGACTACAACATGTATCCGCCGCGCATCGGCTCCATTGACGATCCCCGCAGCCTGTGCCTGCTCAGCACCCCCGTCGCTTACATGACCAATCCGATGCTGAAGGACCCGTTCCACCTCTTCCCTCCGGGAACGAACGACCGCTCGGGCACGGACGCAAATCTTTACTTGGTCTATATCTACATCCCCTTCGAGATGGCTCCGGGGGCCACCGACTGGCCGTCCAATGTGGATGACAAATTCCGCCGGACAGCCGCCTTTCCACGGGTCTATGGATTTGATCTGGGCTACGGTCCGCCCGCCGATGCCAGCAAGTTCCCCGGTCCCTTCACATGGGTGCTGGCCGGCTATGGCCCTGATTTCAGTCTGCAATTCGACAACGCTTGGGGCGGCAATCCTGCGGGGATTGACGCCTATATGCCGTACGATCCCACCAACGGCACCATCAGTTGGGGCGATATCTACCGCTTCGGCGGCGAGTAACAGGGTTGGCAGCAAATTTTGCAGCAATTCTGCTGCATATTAACCATCACGCATCAAGGAGGTTAGGAGTCGTATCATGAAAAAAGGATTCACACTCATCGAACTGCTGATCGTCGTGGCGATTATCGCCATTCTCGCGGCGATCGCCATCCCCAACTTTCTCGAAGCGCAGGTTCGTTCGAAGGTCGCGCGCGTCAAGAGCGACTTCCGTGCGTTGGCCACGGCCCAGGAAGCCTATTTTGTAGATTGGAATTCCTACACATTTGGCTTGGGCGGAACCCAAACCTATCCCTATAACTGGGCCGGCCTCGCGTGCCTGACCACGCCCGTCGCTTACACCACCACGCTGCCGACAGACCCCTTCGGGATTACCAGCATCGCCGGTTCCCGTCGTCTGGATACGCCCGAATTCGCTTCCGGCGTTGTCGGCGTCGGCCCGTCCGGCCGCAGCTTTACCGATCCCAAAAACGCCACCGGCATGCCCAGCAATACGTATATGATTGAATCGGACGGTCCCGACCACGACGACAACACCGGCGGCAACGGCCCCTGTCCCGCGACCGGCGATTATCCCACGGGCAACTGGCTCAGCTATGGAGCGGACGTTTTGG
>JAOAGV010000141.1 GCA_026415575.1 Candidatus Sumerlaeia bacterium | reverse complement strand
AGATGTGTATAAGAGACAGACCTGCAACAATCCACCGGACGGCAGATCCTGATTAACATCGAGGAGATCGCCAAGCCGGACCTCGACGCCCAGCTGGTGGCCGAAAGCGTGGCCTCACAGTTGCTGCGGCGCATCGGTTTCCGGCGCGCCATGAAAAAAACGGTTCTCGCAGCCATGAAAGCGGGCGCTCAAGGTATCCGCATTGCCTGTCGCGGGCGGCTGGGCGGCTCCGAAATGTCGCGCGGCGAATGGTATCGCGAAGGCCGCGTGCCTCTCCACACGCTGCGCGCCGACATTGACTATGGCTTCACGGAAGCGCGAACCAAATACGGCCAGATTGGTGTGAAAGTTTGGATATTCAAAGGCGAGGTCTTTGAAAAAGCGACACGCAAGGCCGCATCCGCCGAGGAATCATCGGCACCGGCCGAATCGTAAAGGAGTCCGACAAGTCCGACCTCTCTGACAAGACCGACTTGTCCGACCCAATGAGGGCAACCGATGCTATTACCCAAGCGAGTCAAACATCGCAAAGTGCAAAAAGGCAGGCGCCGCGGCATTGCGTGGCGGGGCTGCAACCTCAGCTTTGGCCGCTACGGTCTGAAAGCCATGACCTGCGGCTGGGTCAGCAACCGCCAGATCGAGGCCGCGCGCGTGGCCGTCACACGCCATATTAAACGCGGCGGCAAATTGTGGGTCAACATTTTCCCCGACAAGCCCCTGACGGTCAAGCCCGCTGAAACCCGCATGGGAAAAGGCAAGGGCAATCCCGAAAAATGGGTGGCGGTTGTCAAACCCGGGCGCATCCTTCTGGAACTGGACGGCGTGCCCGAGGACATTGCGCGCGGTGCTCTCATCCGCGCAGCCCACAAACTGCCTGTCCGCACCAAGTTTGTCATGCGAGCGGAAGGGGGACAAGCAGCATGACCCGACCACGACAACTACGCGAGATGACCGACGCTGATCTCAAAGCCAAAGTGGCGGAACTGCGCCAAAGCCTGTTCACACTGCGCACACGCGCCGCCACCAAAGACCTTTCCAATATCAGCGCCATTCGACAGCAGCGGCGCGAACTGGCACGGGTGCTGACCATCCTGCGCCAAAGGGGGATCAAACAGTGAGCGGCAAGACGCAGGCAGTGCGTGGACAGCAGAAAATCCGGGTGGGACAAGTCGTCAGCGATCGAATGAACAAGACGCGGGTCGTCCTCGTTGAGCGCTTTGTCGAGCACCCTTTGTACAAGAAACACATCCGTCGCCGCAGCAAACTGTACGTGCACGACGAAAAAAATGAGTCCCACGTCGGCGACACCGTCAAAGTCATCGAAACCCGTCCGTTGAGCAAACTGAAACGCTGGCGGGTATTGCAAGTGATAACGAAGGCCAAGTAGAAACCCGTTGACATCCCTTTAGAATCTGAACCAACAGGAAGTGCGGCCATGATACAATCTTATACGATCCTTCAGGTCGCCGACAACACCGGCGCGAAAAAGCTGCGGTGCTTCAATATCCTCGGCGGCTCCAAACACCGCTATGCGCGAATCGGCGATATTGTCATGGCGTCGGTGCGCGAGGCCACGCCCGATGCCACCGTGAAAAAAGGGTCGGTCGTGCGGGCGGTCATCGTCCGCACGCGCAAGGAACTGGGCCGCGAGGACGGCTCCTATGTCCGCTTCGATGATAACGCGGCCGTGATCATCAATGCTCAAAAGGAGCCTGTGGGAACGCGCATCTTTGGGGCGGTGGCGCGCGAACTGCGTGCCAAGGAGTTTATGAAAATCATCTCGCTGGCTCCGGAAGTCATCTGAACGGCCCTTCGGCTGAGTCGGACAACAAGCCGGGGCAAGAAGGATAACCCATCATGAAATGTCGAATTAAAAAAGGCGATCTGGTCGCCGTTATTTCGGGCGACGACCGGGGTGTGCGCGGCCGCGTCCTGACGGTGTTGCCGAAGAAGGGCAAAGCTGTCGTCGAAAAGGTTAATATGGTTACTAAACACCGCCGCCGCAGACAGGCACAGGGTCCCGGCGGGCTGATCACGCAGGAAGCCCCCATCGCCCTGTCCAAACTGATGCTGGTAGATCCGAAAACCAATGAGCCTGTCCGCGTGCGCATCGAGCGTCAGGCCGACGGAACCGTGGTACGCAAAAGCAAGAAAACAGGGAATGTGATCTGACTATGGCCAAGCCGGAAAAAACCGACGATAAAGCCGTCGAAAAAAAGGCGGCGGAGAAAAGCGCGGAAGCCGAAACCGCCAAAAAAACCAAAGGCGCTGAAAAAGCTGCGGCCAAGGGCAAAGACAAGCCCGAGGCCAAAGCCGAAGAGCCCGAAGTCCGCGAGCCGTTGCCCGAGCCGCGTCTGAAGATTCGCTATCGGGAAGAGATTATCCCGGCAATGATGAAGCGGTTCAACTATACGAATCGCAACCAGGTGCCGCGCCTCAAAAAAGTCGTTCTGAACATGGGGATCGGCGAGGCTGCGCGCGACATCAAACTTCTGGACTCTGCCGAGCGTGAATTGACCTTGATTGCCGGCCAGAAGGCGGTGCTGACGCGGGCGCGGCGCGCCATTTCCGCGTTCAAAATCCGCGCCGGCATGCCCGTCGGATGCTTTGTCACCCTGCGCGGACGCCGCATGTATGACTTTCTCGACCGGCTGATCAACATCGCCATTCCGCGTGTGCGCGACTTTCGAGGCCTGCCGGCCAAATCCTTCGACGGGCGGGGCAGCCACAGCATGGGAATCCGCGAGCACCTGATTTTTATGGAACTCGACTATAACAAAGTGTCCACAGTGCGCGGAATGAACATTACGACCGTGACCACGGCAAAGACCGATGAAGAAGCGCGCGAACTCCTGCGCTTGTTCGGCATGCCTTTCCGCGAAGGGTAAGCGGTCCGGATGTCGGACCTGTCCGACGGGTCCGACCAGTCTGAACGAGGTAAGCTCAATGGCTCGATTGTGCCTGAAGGTGAAAGCGAAACGGACGCCGAAATTCTCGGTGCGCCGCTATAACCGCTGCCCGCTGTGCGGGCGGGCGCGCGGCTACCTGCGCCGGTTCGACATGTGCCGCCTGTGTTTCCGCAGCCTTGCCAGCAAGGGGCAGATTCCCGGCGTAATGAAAGCCTCATGGTAGAAGGGCGGGCCGCACAGCCGATGGACCGGCCCCTGCGGGTTGGCCCGTCGTACCGGCTCGACATCGAAGAGAGGAACAGATAGAAACCATGACGATGACCGATCCCATCGCGGACATGCTGACGCGAATCCGCAATGCCAATCAGGCGCGCCACGAAGTGGCTGAAATGCCTTCTTCGCGGGTGAAAATCGCCATCGCAAAAATTCTCAAAGAAGAAGGCTACATCAAGTATTTCAAAACCGTGCGCGACCGCAAACACGGCATGCTCAAGATTTTCCTGCGCTATGGAACCGGTCGCGAGCGCGTGATCACCGGCATCGAGCGCGTCAGCCGCCCCGGTCTGCGACGCTATGCCGGAAAGGACTCCATCCCTTCGGTGCTGGGCGGTATGGGCATCACAATTGTGTCCACCTCTAAGGGTATCATGACCGGACAGGCCGCCCGACGCATGGGATTGGGCGGCGAAATCATCTGCCGCGTCTGGTAGAAGACTGTGGGGCGGCATTGAAACAGGCTGAATAGCCGGCCCCGTACATAGGAGAACAAACCGTGTCGCGCTTTGCCAAAGTTCCGATTGCGATTCCCGACGGTGTCGCCGTGCAAATTGAAGGCGGACGCATTCAGGTCAAAGGCCCCAAGGGTCAGCTTGAAATGCCGATTCCGTCACCCATTCGGGTGGCCCGCCAAGAAAACGCCTTGCGGGTCGAACGACCCAACGATGAGAAGCAAAGCAAGGCGCTTCACGGACTGGCACATCGGCTGATTACCAACATGATTGTGGGCGTGACCAAAGGATTTACCAAAGCCCTCGAAATCCAAGGCGTCGGCTATCGTGCCCAAGCCCAAGGCGACAAGCTGGAGTTGGTGTTGGGCTTCAGCCATCCGGTGGTCTATAGGGTGCCCAAAGGTATCAAGGTTGAAACACCGCAGCCAACGCAGATTATCGTCAGCGGAATTGACAAACAGCAAGTGGGTCAAGTGGCCGCGGAAATCCGCGCCTACCGGCCACCGGAACCGTATAAAGGCAAAGGCGTGCGGTACGTGGGCGAGCATGTGCGCCGCAAAGTCGGCAAGACCGCCACGGGCGCCAAATCCGGTTGACGTCCCGGTTTGACCCGGCAGCGAGGATCGAACAACAGAAAGGCAATCGAGCATGGCTCTGAACCGAAAACAAATGTTGACGCGCAGGCATTTGCGGATTCGCAAAAAAATCAGCGGCACTGCCGAACGGCCCCGTTTGTGCTTCCACAAATCCCTGCGCCATCTTTACGCCCAACTCGTGGACGACGCATCCCGTACGACATTGCTCGCAGTGACCACCAATCGCAAAGCCCTCAAGGAAGCCTCATCGCGAAAGTCCTTTCGCAACAAGCAGTGGGCTGCGCGTCTGGGCAAGGAACTCGGCGAACTGGCCGTCCAGAAGGGCTTTCGCCAAGTCGTGTTTGACCGCGGGGGCTATCTTTATCATGGCTGTGTGAAAAGCTTTGCCGAAGCCGCTCGTGCGGCCGGTTTGCAGTTCTAACGAAGGGATGGACCAGTGACGATGGACGGCACCGAACGCGAAGAACGGGTTACCGACCGCGAGGCCACCGAGATTCTCGAACAAGCGCGTGTGTCCCTGGACGATCAGCGGATTGACCCCTCGACGCTTGAACTGCGCGAGGAAGTTATCTTTCTCAACCGCGTGGCAAAGGTCGTCAAGGGCGGACGCCGCTTCAGCTTCAATGCGCTGGTGGCGGTCGGCGACGGCAACGGCCATGTCGGCTTGGGTTTCGGCAAAGCCAACGAAGTGCCCGAATCCATCTCCAAAGCTGTCGAAAAAGGCAAAAAAAACCTGTTCCGTGTTCCCCTGATCGGCCGCACCATTCCTCATGAGGTGGTCGGACATTTCGGAGCCGCAAAAGTGTTGCTCAAACCGGCTTCCCAAGGAACCGGTCTGATTGCCGGTCCGGCCGTGCGCGCCGTTCTCCAGCTGGCCGGCATTCAGGACGCCCTGACCAAGAGTCTGGGGTCGGACAATCTTCTCAACGTTGCCAAAGCAACCGAGCATGCCCTGCGCAGCCTGAAAAAGCCCGAAGTTATCGCACGGCTTCGGGGCAAGACCATCGAAGCCATGCTGGGCCCCAAGCGGGCGGCTCTCCTTGCCGAAACGCTTGAAATGCAGGCCCGCAGCGAGGTGCGTGTGGAAACGGCGGCCGTTGAGCCAAAAACCTCGGCCGGCGACTTGATGGACAGCGACGAGACCGACGACGAGGATGAAGATTGAAACATATAACTCGGACGCCAAAACGCCTGCCTCGTCAGGCGTGAGGCCCGAGTCTCACTTTACCACGGGTGCATGTCAAGGTGAGCAAGATCAAAGTTACATGGGTTCGCAGCACCATCAACCGCAAGGCGCGGCACAAACGAACCATCCGGGCGTTGGGCCTTCATCGCCTGCATGAATCGGTTGTTCATGAGGCCACGCCGCAAGTGCTGGGAATGATCAAACAAGTCGGCTATCTGGTGGAAGTCGAAGAGGTGAAGTCATGAGAATGGAAACGTTGCCCGGCGACCGGGGGAAACGTCAGAAGCCGATCCGGAAAGGCCGCGGGCGCGGCACCGGAAAAGGCCAGACTGCCGGCCGCGGCACGAAAGGCTTTCATTCGCGCACGGGCAGCAATACCCGTCCCGGCGACGAAGGCGGACAGATGCCTCTGGCCCGCCGTCTGCCCAAACGCGGTTTTACCCAGCCCGACCATGTCGTCTATTGCCCGGTCAATCTGGGCGATCTGGAAAAGCGGTTTGAAGCCGGTGCCGAGGTGGGACCGGAAGCACTGCTGCAGGCGCGATTGGTACGAAAGAAACGCGGACGGATCAAGATCTTGGCTACGGGTGAACTAACCAAGCCGCTTTGCGTGCGCGCCCATGCGTTTTCCGAATCGGCCCGCAGGAAAATCCTCGAGGCCGGCGGCAGCTGCGAGACCCTTTGAAGCGCCAAAGCATTCCCCATGCCCGCGGTTGCGCGGGTGGATTTCATGGGATGAAAAGGACTAGCCAATGCTGGGCTTGATGGCCAATATGTTCAAAATCCCGGATCTTCGGAAGAAGATCCTCTACACGCTGATGATTGTTGCCATCTACCGGGTTGGCGCGCACGTGCCGGTGCCTTTCATTGATGGCAAGGCCATGCGCGAGTTCTGGGCCAGCGCCACCGGCGGGGCAGGTGGCGGCCTGCTCAACATGGTGGACATGTTCTCCGGCCGCGCCTTCCGCCAAATGACCATCTTCGCTCTGGGCATCATGCCTTACATCAGCGCCTCAATCATCCTCCAATTGCTGACTGTGGTATGGCCGTGGCTGGAAAAGATCTCCAAGGAAGGCGAGGCCGGCCGCAAAAAGATCAACCAATATACCCGCTACGGAACCGTGCTTCTTGCGGCTTTCCAGTCCATGGGTGTCGCCCTCTTTTTGCTCGGCCACAATCTGACGCTCCTGCCCCATCACCGTTTTCTGTTCATTTTTACAACCATTCTGGCCATTACCGCCGGCACATGTTTCATCATGTGGCTGGGCGAACGCATCAGCGACAAGGGCATCGGCAACGGCATTTCGATCATCATCGCCGTGGGCATCATCGCCGGCTATCCCTATAGTGTGGGCACGGCCATTCAGGCAGTCCAAGCCGGTATGCGTCCCATCGCGATACCCATTATTCTGGTTCTTTTCGTCGTCATTTCGGTTTTAATCATCTACATGCAGCTGGGGTCGCGGAAAATCCCCATCCAGCATGCCAAGCGGGTTGTCGGCCGCCGGATGATGTCGGGCAGCACCACGCACCTGCCGCTCAAAATCAATACGGCCGGGGTCATTCCGGTCATCTTTTCGTCGGCCATCATGACCTTTCCGACATTTGTTCTGGGCGGCTTCATTCACGGCGGCGAAGGGTTTCTCAACTGGCTGGGCGAACTGTTCTCGATGACCTCGCGATTCAATCCTTATGACTACTTCGACATGGAATACGGTGGAATCTTTCCGTTGCTGAAAAACATTAATCTCTATCACTTTATCTACGCCATTCTTACCATCTTTTTCTGCTATTTCTACACGGCGGTCACGTTCAATCCGACCGATATTGCGGACAACCTGAAAAAGTCGGGCAGTTTCATTCCCGGACGCCGTCCGGGCAAGGCGACGTCCGAGTATATTGATTTTGTTCTGACCCGCATTACCTTGGTCGGCGCGTTCTTCCTCGTCGCCATTGCCCTGCTGCCCCAGTGTATCTCGATCGCTTACAATGTTCCGTGGGCCTTCACCGACGTGGTGGGCGGCACGGGGCTGCTGATTGTGGTCGGCGTGCTTCTCGACACGATGAAGCAGATCGAGTCGCAATTGCTCATGCGCCACTACGAAGGGTTCAAATGGCGGCGGGCGCGTGCGGGACGATAGCCGGCGGCCGCCGGGAACACCTCGGCGATTCTTTTTTCGCGTTTTGGGGAGAACAAACGGATGCAGGCACTTATTCTTTTTGGGCCGCCCGGCTCGGGCAAAGGCACGCAGGCGGCCCTTCTGGTCGAACGATATGGCTGGGCGCATCTGGCCACGGGCGACATGTTCCGCGAGGCGCTCCGCCGTAACGACCCCATAGCCGTTGAGGCGCAAGACTTGATGAAAGCCGGCCGGCTGGTGCCCGATAAACTGGTGGGCCGGATGGTCAGGAGCAAGCTGACGCAATTGAAAAACGAGAGCCGGTGGGGCGGCGTCATCTTTGACGGCTACCCGCGCAACGTCGCACAGGTCGGCCATCTCGATGCCGCATTGGCAGACAGCGGCATTGCGTTGGCGGGGGTTGTGGCGCTGGATGTTGAGGATGAATTGTTGGTCAAGCGACTAGCCGGCCGCTGCTCCTGTCCAACCTGTGGGCGGGGATATAACCTCTTTTTCGATCCGCCCAAGACCGCTGGACGGTGCGACATGGACGGCAGTCAGCTGGTCAGCCGGCCCGATGACAACGAAAAGACGATCCGCGAGCGATTGCGTGTTTATCGCGAGCAAACCCAACCGGTCATGGATGTCTATCGCGGACGGGGGCAACTGGTTGTCGTTCCCGGCTCCGACGGGCCCGAGCCGGTTTTTAAGCGCCTGACCGCGATCATGGACCGATGGACTGGTCGCCATGACCGGTGAAAGGATACCTGTTTATAGTCCTCGCGAAATCGAGAGCATCCGCGAGGCGGGACGGCTGGTCAGCCGGGTGCTGGAGGAAATTGGACGCATGGTGCGGCCGGGAGTGACCACGGCGGAAATGGACCGCGAGGCGCGGCGCATGATCGAGGATTTCGGAGCCAAGCCCGCCTTCCCGGAGGTCCGCCAGTATCCGGCGACGCTCTGTACTTCGATCAACGAAGAGGTCGTGCACGGCATCCCGACCGATCGCAAATTGCAGGAAGGCGATATTATCAGTATAGATTGCGGACTGAGCAAAGGAGGGTTTTACGCCGACAAAGCCATTACGTGGGCGGTCGGGCGCGTGTCCGAAGAAGCGCGCCGTTTGATGGATGTCACGCGGCGGGCTTTGGACGCGGCGATTGCGGAATTGCGCGAAGGCGCTTATCTGGGCGATGTCTGTGCCGCCATCCAGCGAACTGCTGAGCGCGCCGGTATGTCGGTTGTGCGCGATTACACGGGGCACGGCATCGGGCGCCACCTGCATGAGCCGCCCCAGATACCGAATCGCGGCACACCCGGCGAAGGGCCGCGGCTGCGGCGGGGAATGGTGTTGGCTCTTGAGCCCATGGTCAACTTGGGTACATGGCAGGTGAGGGTGCTCAGCGACAATTGGACGGTGGTAACGCTGGACCGGCGACTTTCGGCGCATTTTGAGCACACTGTGGCAGTTACGCGTGATGGAAGCGACATACTGACCCTGTGAAGGAAAAAGAATAATAGGGCGGTTCACTTTTTGAAAATGGAGAATGAATTAGGACTTGACGAAGGATTCTGAGAAAAAGAAATTCTAAGTTTCGTGCCGGGCAAGGGGAAGCGGCAGTTCTTTGCGAAAAATCGCCCATGTGGGGGCTTGCGAACCGCCGAATTCAGAAGAAAATCGGGCGAAGCGACAAGCATGGCCAAGGAAAAAGCCATCGAAGTCGAAGGTACGGTTGTCGAGACTCTTCCCAACGCGATGTTTCGCGTTGACTTGGACAACGGCATGAAGGTGTTGGCGCACATATCGGGCAAAATGCGGATGAACTTTATCCGAATCATGCCGGGAGACAAAGTGAAAGTCGAACTGTCCCCCTATGATTTGACGCGGGGGCGCATCGTGTATAGGGCGAGACGGTAGCCGGACGTCGCGCCGTAGAATGTTCAACAAAGAACGGCAGTGGAGTAGCATGTCATGAAAGTGCGAGCATCCGTAAAACCCATTTGCAAAAAATGCAAGATCATCCGCCGGCGGGGGGTCCTGCGCATCATCTGCGAAAATCCGCGCCATAAACAGCGACAGGGATAAGCGATTTTTTGCACCGAGGTCGTATCCGCCGGAAAACGGACCACCAAGTCTAAAAGGGGGAAAAAACGTTGGCACGTGTAGCGGGAATAGATTTGCCGCGCGATAAACGCGTCGAGATTGGGTTGACTTATGTATTCGGCATCGGACGCACCTTGTCCAATCGCGTGTTGAAACAGGCGGGAGTCAATCCCGATACGCGCGTGCGCGATCTGACCGAAGCCGAGGTCAGCCGTATCAATGCCATCATCGCCGCCAACTACAAGGTCGAGGGCGACCTGCGCCGCGAGATCAATCAAAACATCAAACGCTTGATGGACATCGGATGCTATCGCGGCCTGCGGCATCGCAAAGGACTTCCCGTGCGCGGCCAGCGCACCCGGACCAACGCTCGTACGCGAAAAGGACCGGCCAAGACCGTCGGCGTGCGGAAAAAAGAATAGGACAAGTCGGCGCAAAGTCCCCGATCGGGTTCGTAAAACCGGTCGGGACTATTTTAGCGCTCAAACCCCATAAAGGATTCAATGCGAATGGCCAAGGACCCTGAAACGCAACAAGCGCCACCGGCCAAAGGCGAAGTCAAGGCGCCCGCCGGCAAAAAGAAGAAAATCAAACGCAATATCGCCAAGGCGATTGTGCATCTAAAGGCATCTTTTAATAATACCATTGTAACTTTTACGGATATTCAAGGGAATGTAATAGCTATATCTACTGCCGGAGCACACGGTTTTAAAG
>JAOAGV010000013.1 GCA_026415575.1 Candidatus Sumerlaeia bacterium | reverse complement strand
TCTCCCGATTTCGGGAGAAGCTCCCAACGAAGGGGGTGGTATGGACAGCTTGGACGGAATGGCCAAAATGGACGACAAGGAGAACATGGACAGAAGGGCGTTGCTTATCTTATCCATTTGGTCCACCGTGTCCACCCAACTTGCCACTTGAAACCCCCTGCATAAACCATAACACTCTCAAGCGGATATTTGCACGAAAGGCGGGCTTGCCGTGAACGTTCTCATTACCGGCGGCGCCGGTTTCATTGGCTCCCATCTGGCCGAAGAGCAACTGACTCGTGGCCGCCGCGTCCATGTCATTGACGATCTCTCGACCGGCCGTATGGCCAACATCGTCCCGCTCAAAACCCACCCGCGCTTTTCCTATACCATCGAGACGATCATGAACACCGCCGTCATGTCGGAATTGATAGACCAGTGCGACGTGGTGTTTCATCTGGCCGCTGCTGTCGGCGTTCGCCTTATCTTCGAGCAGCCCGTCCATACCATCGAGACCAACATCAAGGGCACGGAGATTGTTCTCGAACGCGCCGCCCGCAAGGGCAAAAAGGTTTTTATCGCCTCCTCGTCGGAGGTCTATGGCAAGGGCGACAAGGTTCCATTCTCCGAAGAAGACGATATGATACTGGGCCCGACAACCTGTCCGCGCTGGTGCTATGCCTGCTCAAAAGCCATTGACGAGTATCTGGCGCTGGCCTACTTCAACGAACGCGGCCTGCCGGTGGTCATCGGCCGCCTGTTCAACACCGTCGGCCCGCGTCAGGTCGGCCAATACGGCATGGTCATCCCGCGGTTCATCGAGCGCGCGCTTCGCAACGACCCGCTGGTGGTTCACGGCGACGGCCGCCAGACCCGCTCGTTTTGCTATGTCGCGGACACCGTCCGGGCGATCAGCGATCTGATGGACACGCCGCGCGCGGCCGGTGAGGTGTTCAACATCGGCAGCGACGAAGAGATTTCAATTGGCGATCTGGCGCGCCGCGTTATCGAGATCACCGAAAGCCGCTCGGACATCCGGTTCGCCCCCTATGAGACCATCTATGGCCCGCAATTCGAGGACCTTCGCCGCCGCGTGCCCTCCGTCGCCAAACTGCGCCGCTACATTGCCTTCGGCCCGCTCATGGGGATTAGCGAGATTATCCGCCGTACGGCCGACGCGCTGCGCGCCGAACTTCATGCGGCCCCGACAGCATAGGCTTGCCGGCCGTCCGACCCTGCTCAGTCCGCCCGACCCAGCCAGTTGACCAGCGTGCCGACGCCTTCGACCGTCGCCTCCATTTTGTCACCTGGCTTGACCCACACCGGCGGTTTGCGGAAACAGCCGACGCCCGGCGGCGTTCCGGTCGAAATCAGATCGCCCGGCAGGAGGGTAATGTCGCGCGAGTAATACTCGATGAGATAGGGGATGTCGAAAATAAGATTGCTGGTATTGGATTGTTGCATGCGGCGGCCGTTGAGATCGAGCCACAGGTTCAGGTTGTGGGGATTTGGAACTTCGTCGGCGGTAACGAGAAACGGGCCGTTGGGGCCGAATTTGTCGAGGCTTTTGGCGCGCACCCACTGGCCGTCGTTCCGCTGGTGGTCGCGCGCGCTGATGTCGTTGACGACCGTGTAGCCGGCGATATACTGCAGGGCCTCGTCGCGCGACACACGATGGCACGGGCGGCCGATGACCACGGCCAGTTCGACCTCAAAGTCAATGGAAGTAGTGGTCACGGGGACGGGAATGATTTCGCCGTGGCCGGCAAGGGCGTTGTTCATTTTGCAGAAAAGAATCGGGGCGGTCGGCGGCGCGACGTTTTGCTCGCGGCAGTGGTCGGCATAGTTCTGGCCGATGCACATAAACTTTGTCTCCGGCTCGGCGATGGAAAGGAACCGGATGCGTGCAGGATCGAGCGGCGGAACGCCGTCTCCACGCCGCTGGATCTCCGCATGGATTTTCTGGCGCTCGTCGTTTGTAAGACGCAGATAATCCAAAACCCGCCGCAGCCTGCCCTCGCTTGGAACTGTTGCATCTATCAAGCGGGCCTGCCAACAAACGCCCAGATGCCGCGTGCCATCCATTTCAAAATTGAACCAGCGCATGGGCTTGTTCCTCTCCGAGAAGAATATAGTCAAAAGTCGTCAAGCACTGCGCCTGAATGCTCTGGCAGGACGGCTTCGCGGCGTCAAGCGCCTTGTGGCTTGACGCACTCCGGAAATCGCGTTATGCGTTCCCGTGTTCTGCAGGCTTGTTTATTCTGATGCGGAGACAGAAGAATGATTCTGATCGGTGAGTTGCTGAATTCCACACGAAAGCGTGTGCGCGCCGCACTCGAAATCCGCGATACCGCCTTTGTCCAGGATTTGGCGCGGCGCCAAGCCGATGCCGGTGTGCAGTATATTGACCTCAACACCGGCGCGCTGCTCGACCGCGAGGTCGAATGCATGCAATGGCTCGTTCGCACCGTCCGCGAGGTGACCGACCGGCCGCTCTGCATTGACAGCCCCAATCCCGATGCGCTGGCCGCGGCTCTGGACTTGGCCGGTCCCGGCACCTTGATCAACTCTATCTCGGCTGAGGCCCGCCGGTACGAAGACGTCCTGCCGCTGGTTCGCAAGCATCAGGCGCCCGTCATTGCACTGGGCATGGACGACGAGGGGTTGCCCGAAGATGCCGACCGCGGCTACGAGGTTTTGGCGCAGCTGATTACGCGACTGGAGCGCGACGGCGTGGCGCCCGGCAACATTTTTGCCGACCCGCTGGTCCGGCCCGCCGGTGCCAATACGGCCATTCCGCCGACGGTGCTGGATGTGATCAGCCGTATTCGGGCGGCCTTCCCGCAGGTGCATATCAGCGGTGGAATCAGCAACGTGAGTCACGGCCTGCCCGCGCGCAAGCTGATCAACCGGACGTTTCTGACTCTGGCGATGTCGCGCGGCCTCGATGCAGCGATTTTGGACCCTCTGGACACGGCCTTGATGAGCGAGATTGCGGCCGCCGAGTTGCTTCTGGGCCGCGACAGTTTTGCCATGAATTTTATCAGCCTTTATCGCGCCGGTCGCCTGGAGGAAAAACCGTGAACCCCGTGCCTCGCCGCGATTCCATCACACTCCACAACATGAGTTTCTTCGCCTACCACGGCGTGACCAAAACCGAACGACAGGTGGGCCAGCGCTTCTACCTCGACGTGACATTCTGGCTCGACCTCAGCCGCCCCGGCCGCACCGATGATGTGCGCGATACCGCCGACTACGAAAAGGTCTATCAGGTCATCTCGAACATGACGCTGAAGCGGCGTTATCATCTCATCGAGGCGTTGGCGCAGGACATCGCCGACCACATTCTCGATGCTTTGCCCATGATTGAAGCCGTCGAGGTGACCGTGCGAAAACCGCAAGTGCCGCTGGGCGGCATCCTCGACCATGTGTCAGTGACGATTTATCGGGAGCGGACCTCAAGCCCAAGCGCACCCAAATAAGAACCTGTGGCGGGCCTGTCGGACAACATACGCAGTTCCATGCAGCGGTGGCTTTGACCGCAATCGCCCACCCCGTGTGGGATTTGTTTGCGTTTCCCGCGGGATATTTCTTGAAGAATTTGGCAGCAAAACCTCGCGAATAACGCCGGCGATGTAACGGCGGTTCTACTGCTGCACAACCCTCCGAAACGCGTGCAATTTGAACCTCACACGTCCCGCTATTTCTTTGCCTGAAACTTCGGATTGTATTGTCCCTCTTCGGCAAATCCGCCCAGCTGCGGCCGCATGGGACTGTAGCGCGGATAGCTGTCGAAGACCTCGTCGCCGGCCATGCGGGGGTCTTTTTGCTCCGCGAGGGTTCGCTCCAGTTCCGCACGCAATTTCTTTTTCACCCCGGCGAACTCCGGCTGGTTGGCGAGATTCCGCAGGCAGCCCGGATCGTTACGGATGTCGAACAGTTCCTCGGCGGGCCGTTTCTCGAACGCCGCTTGATACAGCTCTTTCACATTGGGATCATTGCGATGCTTGATCATCCACGTTTTCGTCGGCCCGTCGTCTGTGTCGTGGAATCCTTCGGGGTCGCCCACCGGCCAACGGTCGGGCTTGAGATTCAGCACGAACAGGAAGTCGTGCGTGCGAATCGAGCGCGCCGGATAGCCGACATTGTCCGGGCGCGCGTGGGTGTGGCGCTCGCGGCCCGAAAACGCCTTGTCCCGCGCCGCGTCCACGCGGCCGCTTTTGTCCGACTGCAACACATTCAGGAAACTCCGTCCCGACATGCTTTCGGGCACCGCCACACCGGCCGCTTCCAGAAATGTCGGCGCAAAATCCACAAAACTGATCAGGTCGTCCACGACCCGGCCACCCTTTGCGCCTGCGCCCCAGCGAATGGCCAGCGGCATGCGAAGTCCATATTCGCGCAAATTGGCTTTGGCGTTGGGAAACGGCATCCCGTTGTCGCTGGTGACGACGACAATGGTGTTGTCCAGTTCGCCGGTTTCTTCGAGCACCTGAAGCATCTCGCCGACGTGCCGGTCAAACCAGTCTATCTCGAAGCAGTAGTCGAGAATGTCGTTGCGCACTTCCTCGACGTCCGGCAGGAACGGGGGCACAACGACATCGGCCAGTCGCTTTCCGGACTTGACTCCGATGCCCTTTTGATAATCCCGATGCGGCTCTTTGCAGCCCATCCAGAAGCAAAACGGACTGTCTTTGGGTTTTTGGGCGAGGAAGTCCTTGAAGCTGGCCCGAAAGTCGTCCGCAGCGATTCCTTTCGCCGGCGGTTCTTTCTTTCCTTTGGAAAAACTCGGGCCGGCGGGATTGCGCGGCCAGCCCGTGATCTGATAATTGCCCGGTCCCCACGCCTTGCCCGAACAGCCGACAAAATAGCCGGCCTTCTCCAGAAGGTCGGGATAGACGGTCAGGTCGCGCGGAAAGTTGCTGGCGTGCGTGCCCGCCTCGCGGTTCTGCCAAATATGGCGGCCCGTGAGAATGGACGCGCGGTTGGGACTGCATTGCGGAGCGGCGACAAAGGCTTGGGTGAACAGGACGCCTTCGCGCGCCACGCGGTCGAAGTTGGGCGTATTCACGGTTTTGCAACCGGTGGCTCCTGTATGGGCAAACGACTGGTCGTCGGAAATGCAGAAGAGGATATTGGGCCGGCGCGTGCGCGACGAAGCACTCAAGCCCGCGCGCGTCAGAATGACCGGTCCGGCGGCAAACACTGCGGTCCCGATTGCACTGCGATTCAAAAAACGGCGACGACTGAGCGTGCTCATGCTCTTCCTCCTTTTTGCCGGTCTGTCTGCTTTTTCATACGCTTCTATGCAAAGCCCAATTCGGTGCGAAGGGTATGGATCATTTCCTCCATCGGCCCGCCGGCGGCCATGTTTTGGGACAGCGTTACGAACAGGTTTTGCGCTTCCCAAAAATACAGCGGCAATTGCAATTGCCGGATTTTCCGGATCAGTTCAATGGTTTCGCGGGCAACCGCCTCGTCGGGCAATTCGATCAGACGCTTCAGGCGCGAGTTAAGGTGCGCCCGCAGACGCGGCTCATATTCGCTCAGTTGCAGGGGAACATTCCAACGGCGTGCCTGAGCCACAATGGCCGACAACCGCTCCGTTTCGCCTTTGTCGAGGAACTCTGCGATGGCGCCGGCAAGGTCGCGGTTGAGGATGCACTCGGCGGCGGCCAGAAAGGCACGTGGAACGGGCGCGTCGGCCTCGCGCACAAACTCCATCAGCCGCTGATTCTCTTCGTACAGCGACCGAAAAACGCCTTCGTACGCCTGCAATTTGTCCTGCGTCATATCGGCCAGAATGCGGCGGCGTGTTTCGAGAAACAGGTCTTTGAGGGTAAAAGAACCCGTGCCAAAATGCCGGTCGAGGGCGCGGACGACATCGGCAAGGCCTCCGCCCGCATAGACGGCCAGCAAATCGTTCTGAAGGGCATCGAAGTTGGCCACGCCCGAGCTCGCGCGCATCGAACACTGCACGTCGTGGCCGCCAAACGCCAGCACCGCAAACGTCACGTCGTCGGCTTCCTGCGTGATCCGCGAGCGCGCTTCGAGGCGGCCAACCGTCAGCGACGAAGCGCCGTTGGTTGCCCGATGAAAACGGCGCGGAACGATATCATAGCAAAAGAGCGCATGCTCGTCCAGCCGGTTGTCGAAGGCGCTTTCCATGGCGGCATGGGCGGCGGCCCGGCGGATCGGCGTCAAGGCGGGCTTGACCAGACGATGCCAGACGCCCGCGCCGTTTTTGAACTCGGGCAGGTTGCTTTCGGCCCGCTCCAGCCGCGCCACAAACCCCTCTTCGAGCGAAACACCCAGGTCATCTGCCAGTTGAATCGCGCGACAGGCAAATTTGAGATTCTGCACGGCTTCGAGCCCGGAGATTTCGTCGAAAAACCATGCACAACTGGTGAACATCAGCATGGCGTGGCGCTGCATCTCGAACAGTTTGAGCATCTCGACCGATTCCGACGGCGTCAGCGGATGCGTTTGATGAGCGGAACAGAATTCGTTGAGCGCCTCGGCGGTGCGCCGACCCACAACCCGGATGTAAGCGTTGCGCGCTTGCCAAGGCGATTTGACAAGGGCCGCCGCCCGCTTCTCGAACAACGCTCCCGTCTCGTCGCGCAGCCAATCCAGCGCCTCGCGCAGCGGCGTCCGCCAGCGCTGGTGCCATCCGCGACCCGGATCGAGTTTGCAGCCGCAGTCGCTGCGCCAGCGCTCGACGCCGTGGGCGCAACTCCACGAGGTTTTCTCATAGATTTCGACATTCCACTTCGGCGGATTCAATTCCAGATACCGGCCATAGTTCGTCAATTCAACCGCAGGGTCGTTCTCGATGTTGGCCAACGCGGCGGCCAGAGCCATGTCGCCATGACGCCAGTGGTGGCCGTAGGATTCGCCGTCCGTTGCGATGTGCGACAGTTGCGGCTCGGCCGGCTTGGCATCCAGAGCACTCTTGAGCCGCTGGGCAAACCCATCGCCGTTGGCCAGCAAATGCTCGAAGGCCACTGCATGGGCGATGGGCGAATCGTAGAAGAACAAAACAATGGATCGGCCTTCCGGCAGGGCGCACAGATACGGTCGCCGCGGGTCTATCCGTCCGCCCGTCACATCTACAGACTTCTTTTCGTCTGCCAGCCAAACCCTTTTGGCCTGAAATGGCGACAGGATGGTGAAGCGAATGCCGTGTCGCGCCAGCGCATCCAGCGTCGGGATGTCCACGGCGGCTTCGGGCAGCCACATGCCTTCGGGCGGACGGCCGAAGTGGCGGCGGAACTCCTCAATGCCCCAGACCACCTGCGTTTCGCGGTCGCGGGGACTCGCCAACGGCATGATGATGTGGTTATAGGGCATGGCCAGCGCATTGCCGTGGCCGCCGAAACGCTTGCAGCTTTCTTGGTCGCCTTCCAGTATGCGGCGATACGCTTCGGGCGAGTGCCGTTCGAGCCAGGCCAGAAGCGTCGGTCCGAAGTTGAAACTGATTCGGGAATAGTTGTTGACGATGCGGAGAATGCGGCCCTGAGCGTCCTGCAGGCGGGCCGCTCCGTTGGGTGCATAACATTCGACCGTGATCCGCTCGTTCCAGTCGTGGAACGGGTGCGCGCTGTCCTGCACTTCAACGGCTTCAAGCCATGGGTTTTCGCGCGGGGGCTGATAGAAATGCGCGTGGATGCACACAGCTTTTTTCATGGCATGCCCTCCGGGCTGTAGCGTTTTCGCGCGACCGCGCAACCGCTGACCGACGGCACTATTCGATTCTCCGGGGGCAGTGTGCAACCAAATTCCATCCCGAAACGCCGGCGGAGGATGTATCTCTTTGAGCTCGCTTTAATACGTTTTCCGGTAGATTGCGCATCAATCCAAATGGAGGGTCGCGTTCCACCGCGACCGTATTCGGACGCCGTGCCAAACCCACCTTCCTGCGGATTCGTACACTGATCTTTCGCGGCGGGCAGTCTTATGCCGGCGGGACCATACTACGGCAGACTATGGCTGGTAGAAATACTCGCGCTTCATCATCTCGACCATTTGGCGGGCGGCGATTTCCAGCAGAAGCGACGTGGAGGCGAAGTTTTTGGAAAACTGCGCACGCTTGTGCCAGACCACCCGCCCGCTGTCCACATCCACCAAGTCCACTTCCAAGTCCACCGTGCTCCAAAACCAATGGATCGTGCGGTTGTGATTGAGGGCAATGTTGTGAATTTGGCCGACAAGAATCCGGTCGGTTTTCAACTCGCGCCCGACGCCCGAGGCCGCTTCCTTGGTGCACAGCTGCGCCAGCTGGCGCTCCAGATCGGCTTCGGTCATGGCGCGAATTTTTCCGGCTTCCTCGCGGTCGCGCGGGTTCTCGCTTTGTTCGAGCAGTCGCCGCCGCTCTTCGAGTTTCGTGCGAATCAACTGGCGCTTGTTGGCCATGTAGTATTTGATGTCCACGCGCGAGACCATGTGAACAAAGGGCAGGCGGTTGAGTTCGTGGGCAAACAGGTCGGCGGCCACGCGCCCCATGCCCGGATTGCGCCACACGTCGCGCGCGCCGAACCACCAGCCGTGCATTTCGCGGCGCGCTTTGTCGGGCAACAGTGCGTCGAGCCACAGGTCGGGAACACGGAAATCGAGCACGGCCAGCCGGAACGACGGCGGGGTCACGGCGGGTGGTTCCGGCGGCGGAGCGGCACAGGCCGCCAACAAAACCATCCCAAGCAAAATGCCAACGTGTCTGATCCGCGAATGCAACGAAGCTGCTTTCATCTGCAACCCGCCGTCGGCCGGTCGCGCCGGCCCGCTATGGGATCTCATGGTCATACCGTCATTTGCGACTTGCCATGCAACGTCATAAACGCGGCACACACCGTGCCGCCGACATGCTGCCGCTGTCAACAGAAAGAAGAACGCGAGGCGGGCGTGGGACTGTCTGCTCCTGTCAGGCGGTGTGTTTTGCGCGGGAATCGTGCACGGCAAGTGCACGGCTTGTTCTTGACACCGCATGCGCGGTCGCCGCACAATCGAATTATGGCGTTGGCTTGGGGGGAATCGAAAAAAGGCAGTCGAAAAATTGCCGCTGACTGAGGAACAATTGAAAGCCGCCCTCGCGCGCGTGCGCTACCTCGTGTTGGATGTGGACGGCGTAATGACCGACGCGGGCATTTTTTTGGGTACCCGCGAAGAGTTCAAGCGTTACGACAGTCGCGACGGCGCCGGCATCAAGTATCTCATCCGCCATGGAATTCACGTGGCGGTCATCACCGGCCGCGAGTCGCTCTCGGTCATGCGCCGCTGCACCGAACTGGGCATCGAGGATGTCTATCAACGCCAGCTGAAAAAACTGCCCTGCTATCTGGAGATTCTCAAACGCCGCCATCTTGCCAAAGAAGAAGTTGCGGCCATGGGCGATGATTTGGCCGACTTGCCGATTCTGCGGCGGGCGGGCGTTGGTATTGCCGTGGCGGATGCCTGCGAGGAAGTCCGGAAACGGGCTGATTGGGTGACTCGCGCGCCGGGCGGCCATGGAGCCGTGCGCGAGGTCGCCGAGGCGATTCTCAAGGCCAAGGGGTTGTGGGATCAGTGTGTGGAGGCGTATCTTGCTTGAGCAAAAACACGGAAGTCGGGGGTCGCAGGCGTGGGGAATGGGCGGCGGCAAAGTGAACCGGGAAGGAGAAAAACGGAGCGCGGTCGGTTTTCCTCATTGGATGCCCAAGACAGTCCGAACGTTGGCAGTCGGAGTGTTTTTGTCGGCACTCCTGCTGGGTTGCGGTGCGCCGGCGGTGGATGAAACGCGCGTCGAGGATGCGCTGGCAGCTCCAACCGTAACTGATGCGACAGGGATTCCGGCGGAGATTCGGGATTTTGTGGCTTTTTTGGCACGTCAGGGGCAGATAACCGAAGAGGTTCGCGCGGAAGTCTGTTATATTTATGAGCGCTTGGGCATTGCGCATTTGCAAAACATGCAGGCCGATCTCTATGACTTAACGTTCCAGAGAAAAGATAGTCTTGACGCTCCGGAAGGCTTTTTGTATCTTAAAGACTTTGTGCTGGACGAGCGAGGCGATTTTCGAATCAAGCCCGGGCATCCTTTCTATGAAAAGATCGGGGGGAAAACAGCCAACATAGACTTGTTGACCACCTCGACGCCGCCCAAGGCCGGTCTGCCCGCCGAAATCACGCGTTATTGTAACGACCTCGATGTTATGGGGCGGCCGGGAAGGAAGATTATCTATCGCCGCGGCGATGATACAACCGTGACGTGCATGCGCGCTTATCGGGATACCTTTCGCCGGTTGCTTCACGGGGTCGGCGAATGCGAAATGATAACGCAGACAAAAAATCAGCCTCAGTTCATGTTCGGCGAGACATTCAGAAGTGATGATCGCTTTAAAGGGATCATCATTCGCGGGTCGAAAGGGAAAAGAGTGCAATTTGGTGTAAAAGAGACACCGGAACCCGCAACCAAGAAATAATTATGTTGTTAGTGCTTTTGGAATGAAAGGAAAAAGTATCATGCTTGTGGCTTTCAAAGACCATTTCAGGAATGTGATTTTTTCCCTGTCGTTTATTCTCATTGCAGTGTTTGCTTTGCTCACTCCGGCTTTCGGCGCGCCGGCGCCGGCTCCCCCAACCGCGCCGGCTCCTGCGGCCGCTCCGGCGGCCCAGCAGCCGTCCAACCCCATCAGCGATTTGCTGGGTCCGGGAAGCCGGTTGGAAGCGGACGGCGAGTTTGAAATGATTCAAGGCGATGACGGGGAATTGAGCAGGTTCCGCGCCGTGGACAATGTCTCGCTCGAAACAAAAGATTTCAGTCTCACGTGCGATGAGATGACCTACAACAAGCCCGAAGGAAAAATCCTTGCACTTGCCGGACGCAAAGGCCGCGTCAACATCATCATGCGCAACGTCAACGCCACGGGGCCAGTGACAGCCCAAAGTATCACGCGGGCAACCTGCGGCCGCTATGAATACTTCGTCAATGCGCGCAAGCACGTCCTGACACAGGACCCCATCATTCATCAGCGCGGGCAGGACGGCAAGGAGACGGTGATTTCCGGCAGAACGATTGTCCTTACACAGGACCAGAACGGACGTACGAACATGCTGGTGCAGCGCGGGGCGCGCATGTATGACCCCAAGACCGAGCGCGCGCGCGAAATGCAGGGCTTGTCGCCCAAACCCATTGTCAATATAGACATGCAGCCGCCCAAGACTGAAATCGCCAAACCTGCAACGCCGCCCAAGACGGCAAAAATAGACGAAGGCAACGTCGGAACACTTCAGCAGCCAAAACCCAGCCGGGTTGTTCGGCTGGAAGAAGGCGGCTGAGGCCGGCAACACGCTGACTTTCGCGACGCTTGCCGGTGGCTGTCGGCGACCCGATGGCGGTGTGCCATAGAAAGCGGGGGAGGAACGCGTTTCTTTCTGGAGTGTGGTTAAACCTCGACTCAGTCCGCAAGGGGATGAAGCCAAAGACCAGCGGCAGGGGGGAGCGAATGAAAGTCCTTGTTACGGGAGCGGCCGGATTCATCGGCTCGGCCATTGCGCGCGCCGAGTTGGACCGCGGCAACGACGTGGTGGGGATTGATTGTTTTCTGGATTACTATCCGCGCGTGATCAAAGAGAGCAACCTCAAGGCGTTGCGGGAGAACAAACACTTTACCTTCCTCGAGGCCAGCCTGCTGGATACGGACTTGGGGCAACTGCTCAAGGATGTCGAGGTGGTCTACCATGAGGCGGCCCAAGCGGGAGTTCGCGCCAGCTGGGGACGCGATTTCGAGATTTATACAACCAACAATGTGCTGGCCACGCAACGCCTGCTGGAAGCCTGCAAGGGACGCAACCTTCGCTTCATTTATGCTTCGTCCTCGTCGGTGTATGGCAACACCGAACAATTGCCCATGCGCGAGGATCATCCGACGGCGCCGGTTTCACCCTACGGCGTGACCAAGCTGGCCGCCGAGCATCTGGCACGACTGTATTGGATTAACTTCGAGGTACCCACGGTTTCGCTTCGGTATTTCACCGTCTATGGCCCGGGCCAGCGGCCCGACATGGCGTTTCACCGGTTGATTCGGGCCACAATTCGGGGGGAGGAGTTTCCACTCTACGGCGATGGCGAGCAGACACGCGACTTCACATTTATCAGCGACGCGGTGGCGGCCAATTTGGCGGCCGCTGAAAAAGGCAAACCCGGCGAGGTCTATAACATCGGCGGCGGTTCGCGCGTGAATATGCATGACGTCATCGCCATGGTGGAGATCCTTACCGGCCGCGCCACAAAAATCCGGGAAACCGAAGCCCAAAAGGGCGATGTGCGCCACACCTACGCCGACACGACCCGCGCCCGCAACGATTTGGGCTACAAGCCTACAGTCAAACTCGAAGACGGCCTTCGCGCCGAATGCGAGTGGATCCGCTCGGTCATTCTTCCTCTGGAACGCCGATAAAGCCCCCGACCCTTACTGCGCCAGTGCGTGATTTTTGAGCGGGCGCAACGCACCGATAAAATCCCCCATGCGATCGAGCGCCGTGCGAATCTGCTCGAGCGAGGCCGCATAGGCGCACCGCACATGCCCCTCGCCCGACTCGCCGAAGGCGTTCCCCGGCACCACCGCGACATTGGTCTGGTTGAGCAACTCTGTGCAGAACTGCTCGCTGGTCATGCCGGTGTGGGCAATTGAGGGGAAGACGTAAAAGGCGCCGGCGGGCAGAATGCAGGGCAAGCCGATCGCCCGCAGGCCGTTGGTGATCACGCGGCGGCGCTCGTCATAGGCGGCCACCATGTCGTCCACATCGCGGCGGCCGTTCTTGAGCGCCTCGATTGCCGCATACTGGGCCATGATCGGCGCGCACATCATCGAGTATTGGTGCACCTTGACGGCCATCTCGATGATGTCGCGCGGACCGGCAATGTAGCCCAACCGCCAGCCGGTCATCGCCCAAGCCTTCGAGAACCCCGACAGCAGAACCGTCCGTTCCCGCATGCCATCGAGCGTGGGAAAGCACACATGTTCGCCCTCGTAGGTCAACTCCGCATAGACCTCGTCGCTCAGGACGATGAGGTCGTGGCGGCGGACGATGTCGGCGATGCCTTCGAGGGTTGCGCGGGCGTAAGTGGTTCCGGTTGGATTGTTCGGATTGCAAAGAAAAAGGGCCTTGGTGCGGGGCGTGACAAGAGATTCCAGCCGTTCGAGGTCGGGCTGGAAACCGTCGCGCATAAAGGTCGGCAGAATTCGAACTTCTGCGCCGGCCAGCAGCGCCATCGGGCGGTAGGCGACGTAACACGGCTCGATGACGATCACTTCGTCGCCCGGATTGACGATGGCGCGCAGCGTGATGTCTATGCCCTGACTGACGCCGACGGTGATGCACACGTCGGTAGCCGGATGATACTCGACGCCGAAGCGGTTCTGAAGATAGTCGGCAATGGCGTTGCGCGCGGCAATCAGGCCGCGGTTGGACGTGTAGGACGTTTGGCCGCGCTCGATGGCATAAACGGCGGCCTCGCAAATCCGCCACGGCGTGGCGAAGTCCGGCTCGCCGACGCCGAGAGAAACAATGTCTTCGCGCCCGATAACGAGGTCGAAAAACTTCCGGATGCCCGAAGGCGGAAGCGATTCGACCAGCCGCGAAACACGCGAGGGCGTTTTATGGGGAACGGGGGACATAATCAAGGTTCTCTGCTTTGGGGGAATGGGAGGGACGCATCTCGTGTTCATGCCGAGACGGCCAGCCGCTCCGTCTCGTCTTCCTCATGAATAACCAAGCCGTCTTCCTTGTATTTGCGCAAAAGAAAATGCGTCGTGGTACTGCTGACGTGTTCGAGCGTGGCCAGCTTTTCAGCCACAAACGAGGCCACTTGCCGCAGCGACTCGCCTTCGACCAGCAACAACAGATCATAGGTTCCCGACATGAGATAGCAGGTGCGGACTTCCGGAAACTTGTAGATGCGCCGCGCAATCGCATCAAACCCCACTTCGCGTTGCGGCGTCACCTTGACCTCGATGATTGCCAGCACGCTGTCTTCGCCCGTTTTCTCCGGGTTGATAATGGCCCGATAGCCGAGAATGACTTTTTCGTCGTGGAGGCGCTTGACCTCGGCGGCGGCCTCGGCGGGTGTAATGCCCAACCGCTCGGCGATTTCCGGGGCCGACAGACGGCCCTCGGCGCGCAACAATTGCAAAACGGTCCGGCTCATCATGCTCTCTCCTTGATTCGGGGCAATTCCGTTTCAGCCAACCGAATGAAGTGCTTCTCAACCAGCCCGCGCACAACGTCAATGGAAATCCTTCTCCCCCTCCCGTCCACTCTGTCCATCCTGTCCATGCCGTCCACAAAATCCACCACGTTCGCCAACGGTTCCTCCCGCCCGCACGGCACAATCGGCTCAAACGCCCGTTTGTCCACCGCCACATTGACCGCGAAACCGTTGCGCGTCACGCCGCGCCGCAAGCCGACGCCGATGCTGGCAATCTTGCCGCGCACGGTCCAGACGCCGACGGCCTCGCGACGGCCAAACGCCCCAATCCCCAGTTCAGCCAATGCCGCAATGATGACCTCTTGATAAAAAGCCACAAGGCGATGGAGACAGGGGCCGCCGCGCGGAAGCCGCAGAATCGGATAGACCACCAACTGGCCCGGTCCATGATAGGTGAGTTCGCCGCCGCGCCATGCCCGCCGCACGGGAATACCACAATACATCGAACCGGCGGCGTCGAAAGGCAGGCGGAAATTCTCCGCCCGAAACCGCAGCCCCCGGGTATAAACCGGTTCATGTTCGACAAACAGAACCGTGTCGCCGCCCGCACCGCGTGCAATCGCCCCGGCCGTCCGCTCCTGCTCGCGGCAGGCCGAATCCCAGTCGAGGCGGCCGAGATTGCGAAAGACAAGGGAACAACCCGTGGCGCTCATGAGGAACAAGACCGTTTGATCCGCGGGTCCACCAGACCGTAGAGCAGGTCCACGGCAAGGTTGAAGAGGACCAGCAGAGCGGAGTAAAACAACGCCACGCCGAGAATCGCCGGCGGGTCGTCTTCGAGGCTCTGAACGAAAAACGCCCCGAGGCCGGGGATATGGAAGATGTGCTCGACCACAAAACTGCCCGTTAGAAGCGCAGCGGCCAACGGCCCCAGATAGGTCAGAATCGGCAGCATGGCGTTGCGCCAGGCATGAAGCCAGACCACGCGGCGGAGCGTGGCGCCCTTGGCCCGTGCCGTCCGCACGAAGTCTTGTCGCAGCGCCTCGATCATGCTTGCGCGCGTCATGCGCGCTATAAACGCCAACGAGAAACCGGCAAGAGTCAGCGCCGGCAGGATCAGGCTCGACAGCGCCGGTCCCCCGACCACGCCGACTTCCGCCCACCCCAGCCGGTGAACAAACACATACAGCAGCACCGTGCCGAGCACAAAATTGGGCACCGACACTCCGGCCAACGCCACAGCCAGTGTGGCGTAGTCGGCGGCGCGGTTTTGCCGCAGCGCCGCATAGACGCCCAAGGGCACGCCCACTCCCAAGGCCAGCGTCAGCGCCAGCAGGCCGAGGACCGCCGAGGGCGGAAAATGCCGAAGGATCAGCCGCTGCACAGGCTCGTCGAGATAGCGATAGCTGGGGCCGAGGTCCAGCCGGGCGAGATTGGCCATGCAGCGCAGGTACTGGACGGCGACCGGGCGGTCGAGGCCGTAGTAGGCATCAATTTTTTCGCGCACCTCGCGCGGCGGCGGTTTCTCCGGATCATAGGGCCCGCCCGGAATCAACTTTGCCAAAAAGAATACCGCCGTGGCGATGACCCAGAGAGTAAGGATGCATTGGATGAGTCTTGAAATACAGTATGCAAGCATTTGCGGTATTCAGCGATGGTTTGCTATCGAGCCGGTTTTTCCAAACGTTTGCCGTGCCTTTCGGCAACTGTCTCTCAGGCTTTCATGGCGTCTTTTTTGAGGCAAGCCTCATGCGGCGGGCAACGCAAGCGCCTTTATTTGTCTTCCTTTTCATACTCAATCACTTCTTTTACGGCATATGTCGGTTTGTGCTGCGACTCATAATACACGCGCGTGATCATTTCGGCCAGCAGACCGATGAAGATCGCAAGGAATCCCACCACGGTCATTCCGACCACCAGTGCGGGCAGCGCCGGACGGTTGACGCTTGGCGTGCGAAGAAATTTTTCGTAAAACCAATAGGCAAACATCGCCAGCGCCGCCGCAAACATCGCCAGCCCAAATCCGCCGAACACGTAGATCGGCTTGCGCGAGTAGTGCGACAGAAACATAATGACCATCAGGTCGAGGATCACCTTGCCCGTGCGCGCCAGACCGTATTTCGAGCGGCCAGCGCGGCGCGGGCGATGGTTCACCTCGATCTCGGCAATCCGCCCGCCATACCATGCCGCGTAGATGGGAATGAAGCGGTGCATCTCACCGTAGAGCCGGACATCGGCCAGCGCGTCCCGGCGATAGACCTTCAGTGTGCAGCCGTAGTCATGCAGCCGCACGCCGCTGATCCACGAAATGAGGCGGTTGGCCACGGCCGAGGGCAGCCGGCGCGTCAGAAACGGGTCGCGCCGCTTGCGCCGCCAACCGCTGACCACGTCGTAGCCTTCTTCAAGTTTGTCGAGCAGGCGCGGCAGATCGGCAGGATCGTTCTGCAGGTCGCCGTCCATGAGGCAGAGCACCTGGCCGCGGGCGTGATCAATGCCGGCACTAATTGCGGCGGTCTGGCCGAAGTTGCGCCGGAAACGGATGATGCGGACGTGCGGGTCGCCGGCGGAGGCACCTTGAAGCCGTTCGACCGTTGCATCGCGGCTCCCGTCGTCTATGAAGAGCACCTCCCATGAGCGGTCCAGCCGGGAGAGAACGTCCGCAAGTTCCCCATACAGCGCCTCGACGTTGGCTTCCTCGTTGAACAGCGGAATGATGACCGAGAGTTGAAGCCGCGGCTCGGCTGCTTGCTGCTGCACCGTTGTTTGTTTGCCCCGCTTCTGCATAGATAAAAGCGCCTTGCCTTGCGTGCGTTTAGATGCCTCTGCGAAAACTCAGATTCTTCTTGGCATGCCTTCTGGCGGGCATCAATAGAAAGATACTGAAATTGCGCAAAGCGGGGTCTGCCGAATGCCGCTTTCGGCTGTCCTATCGCATGGGGCCCTGTCTATCGCGAACTCAGGTAGTCCACGACGGCTTTGCGTTCGGCGGCATTGAGTTTGGCGCCCTTGCTGACCATCCGCTTGACCGTCGCTGTCCACTCCGCGCTGTTGTATTTGGCGCTATAGACTTTGCTGAGGGCGTGGCAGTCGGCGCAGCGGGCCTCGACCAGCGCTTTGCCGTCGAGGCCGGGCTTGGCGGGTGGGGCGGGTGTGGATTGGGTGGGCTTGGTGGAGGGTGTGGGCGCGGCGGGCTTTTGGGGTGCGGCCTTTGGCGGCCCGCCGGCCGCCCGAAGAATCTCCGGATGCCCAACCCAGATCGCCAGATAGGGATAGCGGCTGCCGGTCTTGCGAAGCCAGAGGAGGAAGGGTTGGTCGAACACCAACCGCCGCGGTGCGGCCGCGGCAAGAATTTGCGTCTCGGATTTCACCGCAATGCTTTTTTCGCCGAGGGTGAAATGAATTTGCTGAACGGCCAAACCCGGCCGTCCGGTCAGCGTGCCGACATAGCGGCTGATTTCCGTAAAGACATGGCGAATGTCGAGACCGATTTGCGGGATGGCCAATGTGTCACCGGCGGCGAGCGGAGCGGGTTGCCCTTTTGCGATTCGTACGGAAACCGCCTCGATGGTTTGAAGGAGCGATTTCTCGGGCGTAATCCGGGCCAGAATGATCTCGTCGTCCGGCGACCGGCTCTGAAGCCGGACCACGAACTGGCCGGTTTCCGGATTGGAGTCCACGAGCCCAACCTGCGCGCGCAGCTTCTCGCGCAGAAGATCCCCGCCCGTGTCGGGGGCAAACCCGAAGGCCGCGGCGGGGAATTGCACGGCGCCGGCGGAAAAGTTGAGCGGCTTATCGTGCAGGGCGAATTCCTGCGGAAACTGGACGGTCTTCTGCAGCAGCGCATAGGCTGCCAGAGTCGTGGCAAGGTCATCGAGCGGCGGGGCGGCGGCGCCGAATTTCTTTCGCACACCCGCGCGGATTTTGTCGGGCAAATCGCCGGCCAGACCGCCGAGGGCAACGCAGGCATCTTCGGGCAGGTCCGGCTTGCCGACAAGGCTTCTGTCCAGCGCGCGCACCGCCGTCGGCGCCTCGGGCAGACTCGCTTTCAGATTCTGCCGAAGTTCCTCCCACGCCGGTTGAAACGCGGCGCAATAGATGAGGTTTTTCCCCGGCGGGATTTCCGCGTCGAGAACGGGCGTGACGACCGTGTTGCGAAGGTCCGCGCTATCTGCGGCCTTGGCGCTTTGCGGAACAATCATGCAGACGGCGGCAATAAAAACCCGCGCCGCCAAGCGAATAGCATCGGATGCGCTCCGCATCGGTTTTCTCCTATGACTCATTGCTCTTGCGTATAATCTCCTTGATCACAAAATCCGCCCGGCGGTCGGGCCGGAGATTGACCACCAGCTCGCAAATCAAGCCCGTTGTGAACACCTGAACCCCCACGAGCACCAGAAGGATTCCAAAAAACGCCCACGGCAGATGGCGACCGAACCAGAAGCCGGCGACGGTCAGCCGCAGGATGGTCAGCACCAGAAGGATCACGAATCCGACGGCAAAAGATGCGGCGCCCAGCTGGCCGAAAAAATGCAGCGGCTTGTGGCGAAAGCGTGTCAGCACACCGATGCTCCAGAGGTCGAAGAAGCCGGCCAGAAATCGGCCCGCACCGTATTTGGACCGCCCGAACCGCCGCGGCTCGTGGTGCACCGGCACTTCGGTCACGCGAAACCCTTTCCAGTGCGCCAGAACGGGCACAAACCGATGGCGCTCGCCATAGAGTTCGAGGTGCCCGGCCACGTCGCGCCGGAACGCCTTGAACCCGCTGTTGCAGTCGTGAAAGCGCCGGCCGGCCAGAAGCGAGACCAGCAGATTGAACAGACGCGACGACAGCACGCGCCCGAACGAGTCGCGGCGCGGTGTCTTTCGCCCGACGGCCACATCATAACCCGCGCGCAACGCCTCCAGAAGCGCGGGCAGGTCTTCCGGAGCGTCCTGCAGGTCGCCGTCGAGGGTCACGATAATCGCGCCGCGCGCGTTCTGAATGCCTGCGTCCAACGCGGCGGACTTGCCAAAGTTTCGCCGGAAAAGAATCACCGTCAGATGCTCGTCCTTCGCCGCCAGATCGCGCAGCACGGCGTCGGTGCCGTCGGTGCTGCCGTCGTCTACGACAAGGATTTCGTAAGACAGGTTCAGACGGGCGGCGACCGCCGCGCAGCGCGCGTAGACTTCGGCGATGGAATCACGCTCGTCGAAAACCGGTATGACAAACGAGAGGTCGGGCGGCGGTGCAGGGGACATGGGGTGTCACCTCTTCTCACGCTCGTTCCGGCTTGCTGCACTGAAAAACAAAGTATCGAAAGGCGCTGAGCGGATAATTTCCCGCCTCCGCATAGCGGTCGGGAAACGCGCTGTATCGGTAGCAGGCAAATTCGGCCTTTTGGCCGCGCAGAAAGGGCAGATCGTAAAAGCCGGGGATGAATTGATAGCGCCCCTTGAGGAAGCCGTTGGCAATTAGAGCGCCTTCGGGCGGGCGCGCCTGCCGGTAGGCCGACCAGAAGCTGCACCCGGTGCCGTCGGTCAAAAACGAACAAAAGACCTCGGCAATCCGGCCGGCGCGCAGCTCCATATAGGAGTATTCGGCGGCCTCGGCGGTTTCGACAAAACAAAAGCCGACGGCGCGGCAGCCGAGATCGGCCGAGATCGCCCGCAGCAACCGGCTGTCCAGAGCTTTCTCGTCATACAGGATGCCGGTCCAGCGCCCCACGGTGGGGCCGATGATGAGAGCGCGTCTGCGGGCGCGGCAGAAATAACCGTCGAAATACGTTTCGAGCAGTGCCGCGAGGTCCGCCGACCGTTGGGGAGCATACGCGCGCGCCGGCTGCGGCGGCGGGGCCGCTGAGCGAAACAACGACATGCCGCGCCGAAGCGGGCTTTCCTCGATCAAACGCCGCCCCTCGACCGACACATGGCGCCGGACGGCCGGAATCAGCAAGTCTTGCGGAATTTCAAACTGAAGGCCGATTTCTTCCATAGAGTGAAAGAACGTTTTACATTTTTTCTCACGTTGCCCAATCACCGGACAGCGTAGAGTTGCCCCTGTCTGCAATCAAGGAGAATGATGAAAGATGCATGGCGCGGGCTTTTCCCGATTTCGGGAGATGCACCCGTGTGTCTCCAAACACTTGCTTGCTGGATCCGGATTGGGTAGCATTCCTTCATTATGTTGCGGTCCGAATCTTATGATGATCGGCCAAGTGAATTTCGACTTGTCAGCCCGTTTGAGCCGCGGGGCGATCAGCCGCGGGCAATAGATCAGCTTGTCGCCGGCGTCGAGCGCGGGCTGAAAGATCAGGTGTTGCTGGGCGTCACGGGTTCGGGCAAGACGTTCACGATGGCGCATGTCATTGCGCGGGTGGGCCGGCCGGCCCTTGTTCTGGCGCACAACAAGACGCTCGCCGCCCAACTGTTCCGCGAGTTCAAGGAGCTCTTTCCCGACAACGCCGTCGAGTATTTCGTCAGCTACTACGACTATTACCTGCCCGAGGCGTATATTCCGGAAACCGACACGTATATTGCCAAGGACGCTTCGATCAACGACGAGTTGGACAAGATGCGGCTGTCGGCCACGCGGTCGGTGCTGGAACGGCGCGACGTGATTGTCGTGGCGTCGGTGTCGTGCATTTACGGCATTGGCTCGCCGCAGGATTTCCACGACATGGTTCTGTTTCTGCGCGAGGGCACCCGCGACCGCCGCCGCGACGTCCTGCGCCGCTTGGTGGACATTCAATACCAGCGCAACGACACGGATTTCTACCGCGGCACGTTCCGCGTGCGCGGCGATGTGGTGGATGTCTTCCCGGCTTACGAAGAACGCAAGGCCATCCGCCTCGAATTCTTCGGCGAGGAACTCGAAAGCATCAGCGAAATTGACCCGTTGACGGGCAAGCGGCTCCGCCCGCTGCGGCGCGTGGCCATTTATCCCTCGACGTTTTACGTTACGGGCAGCGACCGGCGCAGCCGCGCCATCGAGGCCATACGCGCCGAGCTGCGCGAGCGGCTGGCCGGGCTGCGCGCCCAAAACAAACTTGTCGAGGCCCAGCGCCTCGAACAGCGGACGATGTATGACCTCGAAATGATCGAGGAAATGGGCACGTGCACCGGCATTGAAAACTACTCGCGCCACCTTGCCGGCCGCGCTCCCGGCGAGCCGCCCGACTGTCTGCTCGACTACTTCCCCGAACCCTTTCTGCTTTTCATTGACGAAAGCCATCAGACTGTCCCCCAGCTGCGCGCCATGTATCGGGCCGACCGCTCGCGCAAGGAAACCCTCGTCGAGTATGGATTCCGGCTGCCCTCGGCGCTCGACAACCGCCCGCTCAAGTTCGAGGAGTTTTTGCAGCGCATCCACCAGACCATCTACGTCTCGGCCACTCCCGCCGAATGGGAAATCGAGCGCAGCGGCGGAGTGGTCGCCGAACAGGTCATTCGCCCGACCGGTCTGATTGACCCCGCCATCGAAGTGCGGCCGGCGACCGGGCAGGTGGACGACCTGCTCGGCGAGGTGCGCAAGTGTGTGGAGCGCGGCCAGCGTGTGCTGGTCACCACGCTTACCAAACGCATGGCCGAAGACCTCGCCGACTACTATGCCGACCTTGGCATCAAAGTGAAGTATCTGCACGCCGACGTTCACACGATCGAACGCACGGAGATCATCCGCGACCTGCGGCGCGGTGTGTTCGATGTGCTGATCGGCGTCAATTTGCTGCGCGAGGGGCTGGACCTGCCGGAAGTCGCGCTGGTGGCCATTCTCGACGCCGACAAGGAGGGGTTTTTGCGCTCGACGGTGGCACTCATCCAGACGTGCGGGCGGGCGGCTCGTAACATCGAAGGCCGTGTCATCCTCTACGCCGACCGTGTGACCGATTCGATGCGCGCCGCAATCGAGGAGACCAACCGCCGCCGTGTGCTGCAGGAACAGTTCAACCGCGCCAACGGCATTACGCCCGAATCCGTCAAAAAGCAGATCACCAACATCCTCGACACCGTCTATGAAGCCGACTACGCGACGGTGCCGCTGGTGGCCGAGCCGGAGGAGAAGTATCTGGCGGACCCGGCGGCGCTGGCAAAGGAGATCAAGAAGTTGCGCAAGCAGATGCTCGATGCCGCCGCGAAACTGGACTTCGAGAAGGCGGCCGAACTGCGCGACAAACTGTTTGCACTTGAAAAGAAGGTTACCACGCTGCCGACCGCGTAGACACAGCGCATTTGTAGCGCTCGGTGCAATCGCATCCATTCGCGACTTGAGTCAATCTTGTCGAACGGAGAGGTGACGCTATGATACATAGCAACGGAAATCCTGCCGGGTGGCAAGAACGTTTATGATGGAACCCACCCACAGCGCGATGGTCCGCTTCGGCATATTTTGAAGTTCATAACGGTGATCGTACATGGTCACCAAACAAGTGAAAAGGAGCCGCAATGAGCATGAGCGCCATACGATGGGTTTTGGGATGGATCCTCCTTGCGATCAGCGGCTTTGCCGCAAACGCAAGTCAAATACCGGCCGACCTCATTATCACCCACGCGAACGTGTGGACGGTGGACAAGATGCGGCCGCGCGCCGAGGCCATTGCCGTGCGCGGCGAGCGCATCGCCGCTGTTGGAACAAATGCGGAAATTGCAGCCGTGCGCGGCTCTGATACCCGTGTCCTTGATGCGAAGGGACGGCTGGTTCTTCCCGGCTTCAACGACGCGCACGTCCATTTCGTCAGCGGCGGGTGTCAGCTGGACAACGTCCGGCTCAAGGACGCTTCGACGACCGGCGAGTTCGTCCGCCGCATTGCCGAACGCGCCCGAACCCTGACCAAAGGCGAGTGGATCACCGGCGGCGATTGGGACGAGCAGCAATGGTCGCCACCCGTACTGCCGACTAAAGAACTAATAGACCCCGTCACGCCCGACAATCCCGTTTTTCTTTACCGCTACGACGGCCATTTGGCGCTGGTCAATTCGGTCGCGCTGCGTCTGGCCGGCGTGACGGCGGCAACCCCCGACGAGGCCGGCGGCGTTATTGCCCGCGACGCCAACGGCAACCCGACGGGCATTCTCAAGGAAGGCGCGATGGGGTATGTGCGCAAAATTATTCCACCCCTCAACCGCGAGCAGCGTCTGCGCGGTGCCCGACGCGCCCTTGCCCACGCCGCCTCACTTGGCGTGACCAGCATCCACGATATGGGCAGCCACCCGGCTGACCTGGCCGTTTTTCGCGAGTTGGCCGGGCGCGGCGAGCTCACCGTCCGCATCTATGCCGTGCCTTCCGAGTCGGGCCGCGACAGCGTGCCGGACATCCCGCATGACGCAGCCGGCGGCGCCTCGCTGGTGCGTCTCGGCGGCATCAAGGTGTTTGCCGACGGTTCACTCGGTTCCTCGACCGCCTACTTTTTCGAGCCATTTGCCGATGATCCAGCCAACCGCGGCCTTCTCACCGCTGCGATGCTGCCGCTTGACAAAGCGCGCGAGCGCATGGTGCGAGCCGACCGCGCAGGACGCCAGCTGTGCATCCATGCCATCGGCGATCAGGGAATTTCCGTTGTCCTCGATCTGTTCGAAGCGGTGGCGCGCGAGAACGGTCCGCGCGACCGTCGGTTTCGCATCGAGCACTCCCAGCACGTCGCGCCCAAGGATTTCGACCGCTACGCCCGCCTCGGCGTCGTCGCTTCGATGCAGCCCTATCACTGCATAGACGACGGCCGCTGGGCCGAAAAACGCATCGGCCCCGAACGCTGCAAGACCACTTACGCCTTTCGCACATTTCTCGACCGCGGCGTCCGTCTCGCTTTCGGCAGCGACTGGGACGTGGCACCGCTTGACCCGATGCAGGGTATCTACGCCGCCGTGACCCGCGCCACGCTCGACGGCAAGAATCCGAACGGCTGGGTGCCGGAGCAGAAAATCAGCGTCGCCGAAGCAGTCGAGGCCTTCACTCTGGGCTCCGCTTACGCCGAGTTTCAGGAAAACGAGAAAGGCTCGATCACGCCGGGCAAACTGGCCGACCTTGTCATTCTCAGCGACGATATTTTCACCCTTGCTCCGGAACGAATCCGCGACGTTCGGGTCGAGACAACCATTTTCGGCGGCAAGATCATCTGGTCGCGCCCGTCCGCCCCGTAAGCCCTACCTTGCGCTTGCGCACAACAATTTGGCGCGGCTACAGGCGCAGCCGCCGCGCCACGCGCTCGTCCAGCCGGGTCAATCCGGCGGCCAGAGCCGCTTCGACGGCCGCGCGGTATTCGGCGCCGGAAATCGGCCGGGCAAGGGGCGCATAATGGTCGGCCAGCCCGCACGGCCGATATTGCGCCATAACATTGACGTAGGTGTTGCGGGAAATCTCGTCGGCCAGAAAGCGCATGGCAGCATCGGTGCCGGCCAGACCGTTGGGCATTACGAGATGGCGGACCAGCAGGCCGCGAAGGGCTATCCCACGATCGTCAAGGACCAGATCGCCCACCTGCCGGTGCATTTCGCGGAGTGCTGCGCGCACCACATCCGGATAGTCCTCCGCCGTCAGATACGTTCGCGCCACCTCGCGGTCCATGCACTTGAGGTCGGGCATGTAGATGTCCACGATGCCATCGAGCAGGCGCAGCGTCTCGAGGGCATCATAGCCGCCGGTGTTATAAACCAGCGGCAGGCGAAGCCCCCTCTCGACAGCCAGTTCGAGGGCGGCAAGAATCTGGGGCACGACATGGCTGGGCGTTACAAAGTTGATATTGTGGCAGCCGGCGTCCTGCAGGTGCAGCATGATGCCGGCGAGCGATGGGGGCTCGACCTCGCGGCCCTCCATCTCGTGGCTGATCTCGAAATTCTGACAGAATACGCAGCACAGGTTGCACGAGGCGAAAAAGATGGTGCCCGAGCCGCCGCGCCCGACCAGCGGCTCCTCCTCGCCAAAGTGGGGGCCGAAGCTGCTGACGATTGCCCGCGCGCCCGTCCGGCAATAACCCAATTCATTGTTGAGACGATTGACCCCGCAGTTGCGCGGGCAGAGCGTGCAATGGGCGAGCGCCTGATGCGCCGCAGTCGCGCGCTTGTGTAATTCGCCGCTGCGAAACAGTTTCAGATAAGCCGGCTCGAAGCTCATGGCTCAATCCGTTCGGAGTGTAATCTGAAGTTTGCTTTCCCAGATTTTTTGACCAAATTCGATTTACAATCCTATTGCACATCGCTTGGCGCCGTTTGCAGCCGCGCTTTGCGCTGTGTCAAAAACCGCAGCGACACGATGCGCTGGCCCTTGACCGACTCGACAATGAACTTGTTCTCTCCCCACGCCACGGCCTCGCCCCGCTCGGGCAGATGGCCGCACTGCTCGAACACAAAGCCGCCGACTGTCGTCGAGCCGCTTTCGATGGCCTCAAACCCGAATGCGCGCTGGAAGGTATCGAGCGGGCAGAGTGCGTCCACGCGGTACTGGCCGGGTCGGATCATCACGATGGGCGGCGACTCCTTGTCAAACTCGTCTTGGATTTCGCCGACCAGTTCTTCGAGCACGTCTTCGAGCGTGATCATGCCCGATGTGGCGCCGTATTCATCCACCAAAATGGCCATGTGAATGTGGCGCTGCTGGAAGGCGCGCAGGAGGTTGATGAGCGGGACCTTTTCGGGGAAGAACAGAATTTCCCGGCGCGCCTCGCGAAAATCCGGCGACAACTGCCCCGACTCGCGCGCCTCGAACAGGTCTTTGATGTGCACCATGCCGAGAACGTGATCCAAGTCGCCGTCGCACAGCGGGAAACGTGTGTGGCCCGACTCGCGCGCGATCCACAGGTTCTCCCGCAGCGAGTTCTGCGTTGAAAGAAACACGACCGAGGCCCGCGGGGTCATCGCCTGCCGCGCCGTTTTTTCGGTCATCGAGAGCACGTTCTCCATCAAGCCCTGCTCGTCGGCGGTCAGCAAGCCGCTTCGGCGCGAACCCGCCAGCACCAGCCGCAACTCCTCGTCGCTGTGCGCCGCCTCGTGGCCGGTTGCCGGAGTCACGCCCACAAGCCGGAGCACCAGAAACGCGGCATGGTTGAGCAGCCAGATTGCCGGATAGAACAGGACGTAAAACGCCTGAATCGGCGCGGCCACCCACAGCGTCGTACTCTCGGCCTTCTGGATTGCCAGCGACTTCGGTGCCAGCTCGCCGATGATGATATGGAGGGCCGAGATAACCACGTAGCCCGACACAAACGCGATCGAATGAACCACCTCGTCGGACACCCACGTCAGCCCGAGCAGGCGCAACAGCGGCATGAAGATGATTTCGGTGACCCATTTTTCGCCCGCCCATCCCAACGCAATCGTTACCAGCGTGATGCCCAATTGTGTGGCCGACAGCATGGCATCGAGATTGGCTGTCACGCGGGCGGCGATGCGGGCGCGCCAACCGCCCTCGCGCGCCAAAATCCGAATGCGCGTCGAGCGCACTTTGACAATCGCAAATTCCGTCGCGACGAAAAAACCGTTCAGCAGAATCAACAAACAAACAAAGGCGATTTTGAGTGCATCCATCGTTTCATTTCGCCGCCGGTCGAAGGCTTGCTTTGCTGATTCTCACCCTGAGACACAGCCCCTATCGCGCGCCAAAACCCCCGGCAATCTGCCCCTTTGCCGTGCGCAGGTTCGCCTCGAAATGGGGGCCTATTTCTTTGGTGCGGGTGGGGGACCGAAATCCAGCAGGGCGATCAGCGGCTCGCCCGCGTCGGTTGCGCGCTTGAGAAGCGAGGCCGAAACGTCCAGCCGGTTGCCCGACACCGCGCCGTCGCGCAAAATGTGTTTTTTCCCCTTCAAGAACTCGTCGGCATTCTGAATCGGAAGCCCCGCCGTCTTGGCCGTCTTCCAGTGCATCGGCACCACAATGCGCGGCTTTAGATCGGCCAGTATCTGATTGGCCTCGGCCGGGCCGATGGTGTAAAAACCGCCGACGGGCAGGAGCAGCACATCCACCGGCGCGAGGGCTTTGATGCGTTCGGCACCCAATTGCTTTTCGCCGAAATCGCCCATGTGGACAATGCGAAGCGGCGTGCCGGCGCCCTCAATGTCAAAAACAAAAATGGCGTTTTTGCCCCGCTTGCCGTCGGCGCTGTGAAGCGACGGAACGGTGCGGATTCGGACATTGCGGACCTTCTGATCGAGGCTGGCCACGTCGGCGCCGCCGGCGGTCAGACCGCGCAGCACCAGCGGCGTGCCCGCGGCCATGGCCATGTTGTTGTGGTCAAAGTGCTCATGGCTGATTGTAACCACGTGGACGCCTTCGACCTTTGTGACCGCGTAGCCCATTTTGGGGTCAAACGGGTCGGCGAGGATGGTGGCATCGGAAGTCTGGATGACAAAACAGGACTGTCCGAGCCAGAAGATTGCGGCGAGAATGGCTTCCATGGCTGTTCTCCTTTTTGGGATGAATGTTTGGGCCATCAAGTCCATGCAGTCCATGTCGTCCCTTGGCTACAGCCAACCCGGTTCCTCCGATGGCCGGCATGGACAATGTGGACTGCAAGATTCTACGTTCTTTTCACTCTCCGACGCTGTCGCTTTCCGTGTGGACGTCGGTGAAAATCCAAGTGGACAGATAGCGTTCGGCGCAGCTGGGCGCAATGGCCACAATCATCTTGCCGACATTTTCCGGGCGGCGGGCCACCTGCAAGGCAGCCCACGCAGCCGCCCCGCTCGAAATGCCGACCGGGATGCCCTCCTCGCGGATAATCCGGAGGGCGGTCGCGCGGGTTTGCTCCTGGCCGACGGGAATGACCTCGTCTATGACCGACTTGTTCAGCACTTCGGGGATGAAGCCGGCGCCGATCCCCTGAATCTTGTGCGGGCCCGGTTTGCGGCCGCTGAGAACCGCCGACGTGTCGGGCTCTACCGCCACGGCGCGAAACGACGGTTTGCGCGCCTTGATAACCTCGGCAATCCCCGTGATGGTGCCCCCTGTTCCGACTCCGGCAACGACGATGTCCACCGCGCCGTCGGTGTCGTTCCAAATCTCTTCGGCCGTGGTGCGGCGATGGATCTCTGGATTGGCCGGGTTGGAAAACTGCTGCGGGATGAACGCGTTGGGAATGCGGCGGGCCAGTTCCTCGGCCTTGGCCACGGCCCCGTTCATGCCCTGCGCGCCGTCGGTCAGAACCACCTTTGCGCCAAGGACCTTGAGCAGCTTGCGGCGCTCGATGGACATGGTGTCGGGCATGGTGAGAATCAGTTCGTAGCCTTTGGCAGCGGCGACGAAAGCCAGACCGATTCCCGTGTTGCCGCTGGTCGGTTCGATAAGAACGGAGCGCCCCGGCTGGATGCGTCCCTCGGCCTCGGCGGCCTCAATCATGGCCAGCCCGATGCGGTCTTTGACGCTGCCGAGAGGGTTAAAAAATTCGAGTTTGAGAAGCACATCGGCCACGCAGCCTTGCGTCACGCGGTGCAGCCGAACCAAAGGCGTATGGCCGATGGTCTGGGTGATGCTGTCAAAAATGCGTGCCATGGAAATATCTCCAATTACGCAAACGTGAAGGGGATGGGTCTTCTTGCGCCTTGCGATAATAGCCTGTCCGGAAAGCGAATCAAAATCAAATGAAAAGGCGCGACAGGGTGCGTCCGGGGGGCTTTTCCCGAAATCAGGAGAAGATCATTCGATCATGCTGTGGCCTTTTTTGACTGGAACGGCGAAAAGAAAAAACCCTGAGATGGTGCCCTTGTGAATATACACAAATCCGCGGCCGCTTTGGACTGCGGCAGCCGTGCTGCCGCTTTCTCTTTTGCCAAACCCAAACCCACCAAAGGCGGGTTCTTTCCTCAGCACCGACGCTTTCTCTGACGACGGACGATTTCAGCAAAGCGGCAGCATGGCTACCGCACTCCAAAGCCCTTGAGCGCTGTCCGGCCCATTTTTATCTTGTCCGTTCCGCAAGGTTGGGATGAGCATCCGTTTGTAGTTCATGCTTTGGTATGCCGTACGTAGTCCACACTTCAGTGTGCAGCATGTAGTTCACACTCCAGTGGGTCCCATGTAGAGCAAAACATCTTTCCGGCGTTGAAGCCGCATACCGCACCGCACACCGGATGGACAAAATGGCCCTCAACTTGCCGACTTTGATGGAGCGCGCGCAAACGGCAGTGATGCTGCTTGCGGCTGCCGGCACGGCGCTTTTCATCTGCACGCCCACCTACGATCAATTCATTTTGCCCAAGATGGTATGGGTCAAAGTGCTGACGGCGGCTGCACTGGTGTTGACGGGCCTCCGTCTGGCCATCGGCGGCGACTTCCGGCTCCGGCTGCACTGGCTCAATTTGGCCTTGCTGCTGTTTATCGGATGGAAGGCTGTGTCGTGGTTTTGGGCCGAAAGCCGGTCGCTGGCCGCCGACGACATCTGTTGGTGGGCGGCGCTGGGCCTGTGGGCGCTGTTGTTTCAGGACTGGCTGAGGAACGACCGGCGACGGCTGCGGCAGTGCGCTGCGGCGCTCACTCTTTCGGCTTTGGCCATAGCGCTGGGGCTTTTGGTGCAGGACTTTGCCGTGGCGTTTTATCAGAACATGGTGGCCGGCGTGATGCATCTTCCCGCATCCTTGCGCGACCCGCTCCGCTGGATGCTCGACCGCCTGACCGGCGCGCAGTCCTCGATTGCCAAGCTTCCCGACTGGCGCGGGCATCTGTGGGCCGGAATGGGCAACACCAATCACATCGCCGACTATCTGGCCGTGCTGTTTCCGATGCTGTTTTTGCAGTATCTGACCGCGGAGGGCAAAGTCCGGGAAGTGCTATCGCTGATTACACTGGTCGCTGGCGCGGCGGCGCTGATTGCCTGCTACTCGGTGGGATCGAACGGCGGGCTGATCCTGGCCGGGGCGGTGATGGGAATTCTACTGGTGGTGCACGAGTCGGGAGAGTTTTGGCGACGGCGGGCACTCCGGCTCGGCGTGCTGGCGGCTTTGTGGGCGGCTGTCGTGGGATTCTATGTGGTTCCGCACCGGCTCAATCCGCATCCCGGAGGAATTTTCGCTCAGGCGTTCGGCTCGGAGCGCTGGCGCGCCGGCTGGCCCACGCGCGTGGCGATTTGGCTGACCTCGTGGGAGGTGGTCCGGCAGCATCCGCTCGCGGGCACCGGCGCGGGCAACTTCACTTATGCCTACGCGAAGACGCTTTCACCGCGCGTGCTGGCCGATCCTGGTTTGGCGGTGTATGCGGGGATGTACACCAACGCGGCGCACAACGAGTTGCTGCAAGCATGGGTGGAAACGGGAGCCATCGGGGCGTTGGTGCTGGTGTTGTTATGGGCCGTCTTTCTGGTTGCGGTGTTGCGGCGGTTGGGCGACTTGGACGCCGAAACGCGGCGGCTGCGGGTTGTGCTTGCGGCGATGATGACGGCGTTCATCGCCCACTCGATGATGAATTTCACGCTGCAGCTGCCGACCTCGTCGCTTCTGTTTGCGGGGATGATCAGCGCGGCGGCGGTGCTGCGCGGGCGCGAGGAGTTTCCGTTGCGCCTGCGCATGCCCCATGCCGGGGTCGAGGTTGATCTGGAGACAACGGAAATGCGCCGCATTCAATCGGCGGGCGTGCGGCTTGGCGATTCAAGAGCGATTCGAGTTGTCGTAGCAGCGGTGGCAGTGGCAGTGGGAGGAATTGCAGCATCGCGCGCCGTGCATCCGATTGCCGCCGATACGCTGTTCAACCGTGCCAAGGTTGCCGCGCTGTGGTATCAGGCTTGGCCGGAAGTCGCAGACTTGACCCGGCGCGCGCTGGCTGTCAATCCCCGCCACCACACGGCGCGCAAGCTCTTGGGCGATGCCCTTCTGGCTGTCGGCGATTACGAAGGAGCGCGCGCGGCTTATGAAAGGGTCGCCGAGCGCGAAAGTGTGTTCGACTACTATGACAAATGGGGCCGGGCCTGTTGGGCGTTGGGCGACCGCGACGGCGCGCAGCGCGCATGGACAGTCTATTTCACGCGCCGCCCCCAGACGCGCGAAAAAGACACGGTTCTGTTTCAGTTGTTTTCCCGCGAGTTTCCCGACGCTGCCGCCCGCTTGCCGTAGAAATCGAGCGGCGAAACAAAGATTTATGCGCCGAACTCTTTCAAAGCCAGACCGGCGGCACCGATGATGCCCGCATTTTCCCCTAATTGGGCGCGCACAAACTTGATTTTGCTTATCGGCATGGCCAGAATGCTGGCGCGGCAGCCTTCGACAATGGCGTCGTAGAGAAATTCCCACGCGCCCGACATCGCACCGCCGAACACAAACATCTCGGCATTGAGAATGTTGACCAAGTTGCCCGAAGCCAGTCCGAGCGCCCAGCCGACACGGTGAAAAATCCGTTGCGCCACCTTGTCGCCGGCCTTGGCCGCCTCGAACACCCGCTTGGCCGTCACGTCCTCGAGTTTGAGTTTGCGAAGCGAGGTTTCGCGGCCCATGGCAATTTCGCCAAGGGCATTGCGCACAACCGCCTTGGCCGAGGCGTGCGCTTCGAGACATCCGTAATTGCCGCACGGGCATTGCGGGCCGTTGAAGTTAATGACCATGTGGCCCAGTTCGGCAGCATTCTCTCCGGGCCCCACCCACAGGTCGTTGTTCAGACAGATGCCGCCGCCGACACCCGTTCCGAGCGTGTAGAGAACCATGACTTCGCTGCCGCGTCCGGCACCCTTCCAAAACTCGCCGTAGGCCGCCGCGTTGGCGTCGTTGTGCAGCACCATCGGCAGGTCTATGAGTTCGCGGAGCCAAGTGCGGACGGGTACGTTTTTCCAGCCCAGATTCGGCGTGTCAATCACTACGCCGCGCTTGGTGCTTAGCGGTCCGGGCGAGCCAAAGCCGATGCCAAGAATGTCCGCCGGCTGAACGCGGTTTCGCTTGAGCAGTTTTTTGAGTGCTGCGGCAATACGCTCAATGACGTCGCGGGCGGGTTTGTCCGCGCGTGTGGGTATCTTCATCTGGTCGAGAATCTTACCGGCATCGGAGACCAGGCCCAGTTTGGTATCGGTGCCGCCGAGGTCCACGCCCAGCAGCAGGGTTTTGGATTTGTCTGCAGACACGAATGCTCCTCCCGATGAATTAGGCTCCAAAACAGCCGTTGCGAAACCAAGACCACCGTTCCAACTGCGGCATCAGGTGGTTGACCCGCTCTTTTGCGTCAGGCACCTGCCGTTCAGCCAAACGCCGCGACACTGTGCCATGCCGTCGGCGGAAATCAAGTTATTTTGGCCCCCTCCGACCCGTCTGATTTGTCCGACAGGTTATCGCCCCGCCGCCCAGCGACAGGCATTCTGGATCATCTTGATCATCGCCGGGTTGTTCATCGCGCGCAGATCGTGGCCAAGCACAGTTTGAAACACACGGCCTTTGCCGTAGGGCAGAACGAACGCCATGGGTTCATCTTGGCCGGTCTTTTTCGAGCGCGCCGTCATCAGCACCTCAATCTTCGGTTCGCCTTTGAGGCAGAAATACAGTTCGTCCTCGATGTCGAAATCGTCGAGATCGCGCGTGATCGGATGGTCTTTCTTGATAACCTGCACGCGAAACGTTCCGAACGGATCGTGGGTTTTGCTGCGGTCCCAAACGCGGCCGATGAGGTTGACGTATTCCGGCCAGTCCTCGAAGGCGCCGCAGGCAAAATGCAGCGCCACCAAACCTTTTCCGCCGCGCACGAAATCCGCAAGCCCTTCCAGTGCTGCGCGGCTGGGCGATGAGGTCTCCCAGTTCATATAGTGCAACACCACGACGTCGTAGCGCGCCGCAAGGTTGGTGGCCATAATCTCCGGGTCCTCGCTGACCCGCACGAGGAACTCATCGCCGGCAGCCTCGAGTCCCGCACGCACGGCCGGCGCGGTCTCGCGCCACTTGTGGCCCGGATAATCGTTGCCGGTGACAATCAATACACGAATGGCGTTGGGATTGATTTTGACTTTTGGCGCCGCGCCTACCAGCGCCGCCAGCGACATCATGCCAATAATCCATCGGACTCGCATTGCATTACCCTCGCACGGAATGATTGCCTTTGGCCATCACGTAAGGCCAAACAAATATAATATCAAGCCTTTGGCGTATTCAAGCCAACAAATGCAAACTTCGCTATTCGCAGGCGGGACCGCGCACCTCGATTTCCCACAGCGCAATGCGATTGATCGAAAGCCCGATGGGGGCTGGATGGGTAAAGACCACGCGAATCCAACGCGTGCGAACAGGCTCAAACGAACAGGCAACCACGGCCTTGCGATTGCGCGCGATTCGGGCAAGAGACCGCCAGCGTGGGCGCGGCAGGGGCGATGAAAAATTGTCGGACGAGTCGCGGGCGGACAGGTCGGACAGGTCGGACATTTTGGCAGACCAGTCGTGGTCATCGGGCCACACCTCGACCCGCAAGCCTGCGGAAATCCATCCGGGATCATGAGCAACGACCACTTCGTCCACAAGCTGCGTCCGGCCCAAATCCACGGCGATCCAATGCACATAGGAAGGGTCGGCCTCGGCATGGCGCAGCCACGGCTCCACACCCGGCCGAAGCCCCTGTCCGTCGGTCAGTTCGTGGGGCGGCCGGAGGAGATTCCACGCCTTGCCCTCGCGGCGCCATGCTGCAAGCCATTGCTCGCGGTCGGCCGCATACTTGAACTCTTTGAATGGAAAGCGTTTGGAGACATAAACCGGCCGGCCTGCCGCCCAATTGATGCGAGGCGCAGACCGGGGCCGAACGCCAACCGACCGCCCATTCCCATCGCCAGATTGAACGGCATCATGGCTGGTGAAAAGGCTCAGGCACCAATTCGGATGATGAACGCGGCAGAGTGGACGGTCCGCCGTTGGTTTCGCACCCGCAGGATACCTCAACGGCGCAATCGAGCCGAACGGCAGCAGATCGAGCCGCGGGTCGAGAACGGTGTAAGGTTTTTGCGGTGTTCGTATGCCGGGCCAGAAAAGTAGACACGACGGCGCGCCGGCATCCGGCAAGTCTGCCCCGCCCCACGCCACGCGGACGGGCATGGCGGTTTGCTCCATCCGGCAGGCGGAGACGCTTGCACCTTCGAGCGGGCGCCGCATCGGCGGAACGGGCGGCACTACGCATTGGGCAACGGGGCGGGCGCCGGCCTCGATGGCGGCAATGGCTTTCCAGACCGGCGTGGACTGGAAAAGGCGCCACGTGCGCAGACGCAGCGGGTGGCTTGCGGCCTCGCGTTCGACGGAGGCCTCGGCGGCGCGGCGGCGCTCGATGCGTGCGGCGCTTTCGCCGAAGGCATAGGCGCGCAGTACCACCGGAACCCCCGCTGCGGCCCACGCCGGCATGCAGCGCGCAAGCAGGCCGTCGAGAACCTCGCGTGCGCGCTCGCGCAAGTGGTCGCGCCAGAATCGCGCGCACGACGGCGTGATGCGGCCATAGGCGCTGGCCCAGCCGCGGCCGTCCACTTCGGGCTCGTCGGCGGGCAAAAGGTGATCGTTGGCAATCAGCGCATAGCCGTTGAGCCGGCAGGGATGCCAGATGAGAAAGTCGGCGTCGGTGTTGACCCGCGCCGGCGACTGCGCGCTCAGAAAGGCGGGCATCTGCTCCATGGCAAACCATCCGGCGCAAACCTTGGCGAACAGACAGGCGGCGCGGCGGTATTCGTTCGGACTGCCGACGCGCGCCGCCAGCCGTGCATAGCCGACCGTGCCGTCGAACAACGCGCGCGCAATGTCGAGTCCCTCCCAGCGCGCCGGCAGCGGCGAAAGCCAGTGGGTTTGATAGGGCAGATGGAACCATCGCCGCATGAGCGGCCAAGCGCCGTTTGCCCGCGCCCAGTTGCCGCTTGTGTGAAAGGCCGCCCACAGACCGTAGAAGTTTGCCTGCACGACTTTATAGGCATCGCGCATCCGCTGGCAAATCGCTTCGCCGAGCGGCTCCGGCACAGGGCTGACGGGCTGAAGGCTATCATGACGTTCCGTTCGTGCTGAAGCAGGCGGCAGACCTGCGTTGCTGAACGCATAGCGGATTAGCGGCATATACTGAGACGGATCGAGGATGCGCTCGATCCATTTGCGCATGGCAGCGCGAAGCGGACGCGCTTCGTTCTCGGACAAGTAGCGGAGCGCCCGCGCAGAACTGGCCAGGGCCAGCGCCAGACCGCGCGTATATCCGCCCGAAGTTTTGGCTGGCAGCTGCGGGTCGTTGCGCAACATCTGCTGCAGGCGCGCCCGTGCGCGACCGGCTGCTTTGCTGCACGGGGCATCGGGATAAGCTTCCTCGCAGCGGATATACTTCAACAAGCCGCGAAGCTCATAGGCGGCAGACTTTGCAGCACACCGAAAACCATACGGCCCATAGAGTGTTGGAATTGTTTTGTCGCGAGCGGGCGCTTCCTCGAAGACCAGCGGAAAGCCGGCTGCCGCCGCCAGCAACGCAAACGGCGGATAGGGGGCGATGTATTCAGCCGGTGTCTGCCATGCGTCCTCGATTGCCAAGTAGGAAAAAGTCTGGCGGATGGAAACGACGTCGCGCTGTTCGTCCAGTCGAAATGTTTCGCGGCACCCTATGGGCACGCGGCGCAGAAAACGGCTCCACTGCCGGCAGCGCGCAATCACGTCGTCGGGCAAACCGTGGCGCCAGCGGCGTGTGGTATCGGCCAAAAGAAACTGCGCGCCGAAAAGCGGCATCATCACAATCGTAGCCCGCGCGTGCTGCCCGGGTTTTTTCGGTTCCCCGATGATCTCAAGACCCTTCTTGCTCGTGCGCAGCCGCTTCGCCCGGCGATCCAACACCACCAACCAAGGCACATCCACAGGGGGAAGCGGACGTTCAGGATGGCGGCCCCGCCAGTGGGAGGGTTGGCCGTATGCGAGACGGTCCCAGCCGCGGCCGCCCTCGAACCAGCAGAGCAGCCAGGCTTCGGTTTGGCGCGCGCCGTCCACCCACGCGGCGTGCGCACCCGCGTTTTTGACGACAATGCCGTTGTCTGTGGGAACGGCAAGGTGCATCGGGCCACTCAGCCCCCACGGTTCGAGACCGTCGAACAGACGCAAACTTTCCGCGTGCGTCTGCATCACAAGGGCAGGGCACAGGTCGCTCTGGGCAACCAGCAGTGCGGCGCCGCGGTGTTCAGGTCCAAGCAGGAGATCGAGATCGCAGAAGTCCGTCTCGCTCATGGCCGGAGTTTTTGCTCCGCATGGGGGCAAATTGCAAGCTGGCAAACAATTTTGCCTGAGGCGCCGCAGAGCCGGGCCGCGGGTGCGTTGCGAAATATCGCCCCAACGTGGGATGAGCGCCGTATGCATTTAACGCGCTGAAAGCCCCAGTGGGAGCTTGCGGGAGGAATGGTGACACTTTTTCCCCACGTCGAACGACGCGGGCTGTTCCGAGATGCTGCCATCCGGAGTTTGAAAAACGACTTGCGGGATTCTTTAATGCAACAGGCAGAATCCTAAATCCACGATTTCAGACCGAGAAAACGAGAATCGAATGCAAAGGCTGGCTTCGGAATCCGTTTTAGCTACTGCAGACCGCGCCCGATGCAATACTTTCCCCCGCGGCAGAACTGGCGCATGACATAGGGGAAGAAACCATACAGGTCGTTGTCGAGCACCTGAAGCACAACGATGTCGGGTTCGACAAACCGGCCGCGCTCCTCGAAGTAGGAGTATTCATCGCACACCGTATAGCCGGAAACGCCGGCGTTGATGACCTCGACATTCCGGCCGCGCGATTCAGCTATCTGTGGGTAGCAATCGAGCCCGTTCAGATACGGGCCAAACGTGAAGGAATCGCCGATGCACAAAATGCGGGTCTTGTCTTTGGGCTTGGGGAATTGCAGGTCGCCGTTGCGCCGCAGGCCCTGCGAGTTGGTCACGACGCGGTAGGGCATTTCGGGATCAATCGGCCAGATGGCGTCGTGATTGGGACGCAGATCGCCGAGGCGGCGGGGACGGCGGCTGTAGGTGACTTTCGATCGGTGGGCCAGATGCGGTTCGAGAAACTTGAGCAATTCATCGGCCACGATTTGATTGCCAAAGCGGGAGAGATGGGCGTTGCGCGGGAGCAGATAGACGGTGGTCGAGCTGTAGCGGGCGAATGTGTCGGTGAGATCGAGAAGCGGGGTATGGGTTTTTTCGGCCAGCGCGGAAAAAAAGGTGCGCGAGGTGTTGCGGCTGAAGTCGGTCGAGGGGATGTAGAGAAGGACCAGCCGGGCATCGGCCTCGGCACACAGGCGTTGGAAGTCGCGGAAGATGGTTTCGTAGCGGGCAAAGAACTTCTCGCGCGTTTCCTTCATCGAGTCGGCATTGAAGAAGTCGCGGGAATGTTTGTCGGGGTCGGCGGGGCGTTCGGCCTGAAACTTGCCCAGGGCGATTTTCAAGCGGAAGTCGGTGACTTTTTTGGCGGCGCGGTCGAAAACATGCAGCAGGGCGAGGGGATAGCCGGATTTTACTTGGTAATACCAGAAGCGCGTGCCCAGTTCAATGACGGCAAGGAGGATCAAGAGCGGGGCGAGGGCAAAGAGGATTTTCTTTTTCAGCGACAGGGGTGGGCGGGGCGGTTCGTTCATGGCAATCCTTTCCGGCCGGGGGCGTCGGAACGGATTTCGAGTTCGCACGGATTCCCCGGAAGCTGCAAGAACTTTTCACGGGAGTTGAAGACGGGTGCGAAGTTTCGTTGACAGCGACGGTTGCGGCCCATACCGTTCTCTTGCTGTGTTTTGTTTTCTGCCGATGGGAAGCCGCAGCGGCATAAACCTTATTTCGAGGCAACTTCGATGGCCGTTGAGAAATCACTCGACCGCAAACTGGCTGAAATTCGTGCCAATTATAACACGCGCACCTTCATTCTCGCCGACGCCAAGGACCCCGACATTGCCTACGGCATGAAGGCACCGGGCCGCTCGCCGGAATACTATGGCGACGAGGTCAAGTATCGCTCGCTGGCCGAGTTCCGCCAGTGCATCCGCGACGTGGTTCGGCAGGCCGAAGTGGATATTGTCCTGATGACCGCCAGCACGAGCGAAATCCTCGTGCACGAGGAGCGGCTGTTCGACCACTCGCCGGTAACGCCCGCCTGCCGCACCAACGACACCACCGACATCCATATTGCGCGGGGGTCGAACTATGCCATTCAGGCGTCGCGCCCGTGGCGCACGCCGACGCTCGATCACGCGATTTGTGCCAAGCTCGAATGCACGCCCGAAGAGGCGGCCCGCGGCGTCAACCTCGGCCTCTACTCCATTACGTTCAACAACGACGCCGAGTTGGACCGCGCGACCCTGCAGGCGTTCAAGGAGTTTCGGATCGAGGCCGAGCGCAAGAAGTTCCGCTACTTCCTTGAAGTGTTCGACCCCAATGTCCCCGGCGCGATTGACCCCGACATGGTGGGGCCGTTTATCAACGATATGATCGCCCGGACTCTGGCCGGTGTGACCAAAGCCGCCAAGCCGCTGTTCCTGAAAATGGTCTATCACGGGCCGAAGTGGATGGAAGAGCTGGTCCACTATGACCCCGACCTGATTCCGGGGGTTCTGGGCGGGGCGTCGGGAACGACGTATGATGCGTTCAAGCTTTTGGCTGAGGCGCAGAAATACGGCGCGCGCGTGGCGCTGTTCGGGCGCAAAATCAACAACAGCGAGAACCAGCTGGCGTTCATCAAGTTCCTGCGAATGATCGCCGACGGCGTCATCTCGCCCGAAGAGGCCGTCAAGGCATATCACGGGGTGTTGCAGGAACTAAAAATCCGCCCCTATCGGACACTCGAAGAGGACAGCCAGTTGACCACGCCGATTATGTCCTATGGCAGTTCGACGGTTTCGATGCCGGCAACGACCAAGCCCGCGGCGACGACGTTTGCGGCCAATGCCGACATCCTCATGTCGCCGCGTCAGGCGGCGACCGCTCCGGCACCGCAACCCGCGGCGGCTTCCGCTACGCCCCCCGCTGCTTCCGCATCAGCGGTTCCACGCGCAGTACCGGCTCCCGCTGCCATACCTGCACCCCCGTCCCGACCGGCTGCGGCCAAACCGGTCGTGCCCGACATAGACATTCCGCGCCTGCCCGACGGCTCGCCTGACTTCGATCGCATGACCCCCGATCAAAAGCTGGCGTGGAACAAACAGGAGAGAGACCGCATCTTCGGCTGGTGAGTCGGCGTTCTGCAACAGTGATGCAGAGGGTTCGCGGGTTTTTTTGACAGGATTTACAGGATTCTGAGGATTTGAGATTTTTTGGCTTATCGGGGCAATCCCGAAAATCCCGTCAGACTTTTTGTCTTTTTCCCTGCTTTCAAGGATCCTGTCGGAAGGCTCGCTATTACGTATTTGAATTATCTTGCGCGTGATCGGAGCGAAAAAAACGATCGCGGAAGAAGGCTTTTCAATCCAAAATCAAAACTGCATAGCCCGCGTGTCCATACGCATCCCATGCCTTGAAAAAGCGGCAGAGCAGATTGCCGAAGGGCACTGGCCTGAGGCTGTGGCCGAAAGCGGCCGTTCGGTGGTTGCCGTCGTGTGCAATCTTGCGCCGTTGGAGTTAATCCATGCGTCGGGGGCGACGCCGGTGCGGTTGTGTGCGGGAGAGGCGGGACCGCTGCCGGAGGGTGTGCCCGAGCCGCCGCGCCAGATGTGTCCGGTGGTCAAGGGTGCGGCGGCCCGGCTGGGTGCGCTTCGCAGGCAGGTGGGCGAACGGCTGGTCGCGGTTGTCATTCCCGGAACGTGCGATTGGAAGGCGCGGTATGGTGATTTTCTGGGGCTGGGCGATGGCGCGTTGGTGCTCGATGTGCCGCGTGACAAGTCCTCATGGGAGGCGCGGCAGGCTTGGCGGCGGCAAATCGCGGCCTTGGCCGACTATTTGGGCCGGCGAACCGGCGCGCCCGCGACGCGCGCTTCGCTGCTTCGTTCCATCGCGCTATATCAGCAGGCGACGGCATTGGGCCGGCGCCTGACCGAGCAAATGAAACAGGCGCCGCCGCCGATGTCGGGCAGTGATCTTATGCGGGTGTTCAATTTGTTCTATTCGCTTCCGATAGAGGTGTGGATTGAGGCGGCGGGGGCGTTGTTGGCGGGGATCGGGATGGACGGAATGGATGGCGCGGACAAGTTGGACAAGGTGGACGGAGGAGCCGGAGGGGCCAAGGGGCCGCGAATTCTTGTGGTTGGGGCGCCGATCATCTGGCCGCACTGGCAGGTGCCGCGCCTGATCGAATCGCTGGGCGGGCGGATTGTTGCCGATGCGTTGTGTTCGAGCTATCGTGGGTTCAGCGATCTGGTGAGCGTGGACGAGACGACGCGGACGGGTTTGCTGGATGCGCTGGCCGACCGCTATTTGCTGCCATGCACATGTCCATGTTTTGGAAGCGACGAAGAATATCTTTGGCGTGTGGAAAACCAGACAAGGGACTTCCGGATCGAGGGCGCGGTCATTCACCGTCTGAAGAGTTGCTATTTATATGATCTGGAGGCCGACCGGCTGGAAGGTCTTTTCCGTCGGCTTGGCCTGCCTTGTCTTCAAATTGAAGACGATTATGAAAGCCCCGCCCCGGCCGGGCTGGCCACGCGCATCGAGGCGTTCTTGGACATGGTGAGAAGTCGGAAGGCGGGCGTGTAGAGACGGGAGAAGAGGCGGGAGAGGTTTTTGGCGCACGACCAGCCGGCGGGGCGAGGCTTTCATTTTCGGATTCGTCCGTTTCAGAAATTCTCCAACAAATCATCGGGAAAGCAGCGCTCATCGCCTGCGCGGCTGGAGCGGGGAGGGTGGGTGGATGTGTCGCCTTGCGCAGCGTCGAGCGCGACCCGGCCGCTGGCCAGTTGTTCGAGACAGGGCGAGGGCGGTTTCGTAGCGGCGACGGTGCTCGGCGGGGGCGGAGTCGTGGCGGCGCGTCAGGAGCAGATAGATGGCGAGGGCGGCGGCGACGGCGCGGATGATTTCGGGCGCAGGATCGAAGGGAACAGAGTAGCGTGCGTGAAGACGTGCATCAATGAGCGCACCGGCGTCGGCAATAGCGGCCCCGATGACGGCGGTGTCGGCCAGACCATCTTGGTCATCGTCGGCCAGAGCACGAAGGACTTGCGGATCGAGGCGCTGTTCGAGATCGGCTTGGGTGCAATACATGGGAAAGAGCCTCCGGGGGAAGAAAGGACGGAATGGACGGGGTGAACGAGCCGGGCAGAGAGGTTCCGTTTGGCCCCTTGTCAGTCTCTGCGCCCATTCCGTCTTTTTCCCTGTCTTGTCTTTCTAGGCGACAGCAGCTTTCCAGAGATAAATGGCGCCGGGGGCAATGACCTTCTGGTCGTAGTAGCGCTGGACGCGCAACATGTCGGCTTTGCGGGCGTTGTCGCGCCAGACTTCCACGACGTGGCCGGCAACGCTGCCGGGAGCCAGCGTCCAGACAAACGAATAGGCAAAGGCCACGCGCTTGGGTGCCGGTCGGGGCGGAATGTAGCAAAGGAAGGCGTTCTTGCCCCAGACGTATTGCATCGAGGCGGTCTGGCCGGCCGCGGCGACGTTTTTGAGTGCGCGGGCGACGAGAACGCGCTCTACGCCGAACATCTTTTCGAGGTCGCCCGTGTCGGCTGCGCCGATCTTCAGGGACGGATTGCGCTCGACGACTTTGGGATGAAGCCGCACCTTCGTATAAACATCATAGGCAAGGACGAGGGTGTTTGGGGCGACTTGGACGGCGGCCTGGATGGTGGCTTTGTGATTTTCGACCTCCGCGACCGGATCGCTGTTTTGGTAGTCGCTCCACTGGGCGTTGCCGCTGAGGGTTTCGCCCGGAATGTCCGTGCCGGCGGTGATGCGGTCGGCGAGGAGAATCTCCTTGTTGAGGAGCATTTTCTCCATAAGGAACTCGACGCGGTCAATTTCGGGCTGAATGGGCGGGTCGGCGTTTTCGCGCTCCTCGTCGGGAATGACAGAGGCCAGTGCGTGATCCTCGCAGTAGTAGCTGTCGGTGCTGAGGGCGAAGTTGACTTCGTTGGCCTCGGCGCCCGGGGCACGTTTGTCGTCGGAGGCGCGAAAGCGGTCGCGGTCGGGGTCGTAGATGAAGTAGCGGTCGCTCTGTTTGCGCACGGCGACAGGCGGGGCGACAAGGTCGGCGATGAAATTGGGATTGCTGTAGGCGGCGCACACGTTGGTCAGCGCGGCGTCAATGTGGACTTGGGACGCTTCAGGCATGGGGGTGGGATCCTTTCCGGGAAAATCGGTTTTGCGGTAGCGGGTATGGCTTTGGGCGATACGCGCAATAGGACCTACAGGATAGGACCTATGCACTTACGGCGCGGTGCGTTCGTGGAGGGCGAGGAAGACCTCGATGATGTCGCCGTCGGCGGAAGCGGCGGTCTCCGCGAAACCGAGACAGTTGATCTTGGTGCCCGAGGTTTCGCTGATCGCCTTGATCTTGCCGGTGGTGCCGGCGATGTTGACGGGGGCGCCAAGGGCAATGGCGCCGGCGGCGGTCACGCGGGCAATGCCGGCCTTTCGGACGGCGACGTTCTGGCCTTTGAGCGACTGGCCATGAACCGTGACGCCGAGGATTTTCGCCGCGTTGGCCGCGCCGGGCAGCGCACATTCGCCGGCGTTGGTGCCGCAAACCACCACGCGGTACGCGGGCACACCGCCCGTGTCGGTGACTGCGTAGGCTTTGTCGAGGATGTAGTGGGACATGGGAGTCCTCCTTTCGAGTGAGTTTGAAAAAGTCGGACGGGTCGGACAAGTCAGACGAGTCGTATGGGTCAGAACCGGGAAACTGTTTGCAGCGCTTCGACGTAGGAGACAGCCGGGTTTTGGCGGCAGAAAGCGAGGGCGCGTTCGTGGAGCGCCAGCGAAGCGGGGCGGATGGCCGCGCGGGCAGTGGGTTTGGGAACACGGTCTGCGACAAAAATGTTGCCGCCGCCGATCATGTGCGGGACGGCGGCAGTGCCACTGCCAATTCTGTGCACGACAGGAGTGTCGTGCCCATTGTCGGCGGTTGGGGCGATTTCGTGCAGGGGCACTTGGGGCGGCAAGGCGCGGAGGAATTCCTTGAACCATTCGAGTGAGGTGAGCCGGCGGCCGTCGGCAGACTCAACGCGCGGCGTCTCGGAGTCAAGCGAGAGCATGAAGGCGGCAAGGCCGGCGCGTTCCCAGGCGGGAAGGATGCGGCCCGCGAGGCGTTCGGTTTCGCAGAATTGGGCAATGGCCGCGAAGGAGTTGGACGGATCGGACGGGTCGGACGAAGCGGCGGGCGGTTCCTCAAACTCGACGACGACGTGTTCGCCGTCGTCTTCGCGAAAGACGGGATCGGCAAGGCCCTTAACCTCGGGTGGACAGGCGCCGAGGAATGACACGGCGCGCAGATACGGTCGGCCGGTGGCGGGAAAGGCGCGATACAATTCGATACTGCGTTTCTTGTAGGCGCCGCGCTGAATCCACTCGCGGAGCGATTCGTGCAGGTCTTTGAGGCGGGCGATCAGGCGGTCGCCGCCGGTGCGAAGGCTTTCGACCCAGCCGAAAGCCGGGCCGTCTTGGCGATGGTCGAGCGTGACGGGCGCTTCGTGGGCGGCGGGATCGTAGTCGTCGGCGATTTGCCGGAGGGCATCGGGCGTGTAAATGCCTTTGGAGCCGTAGTCGCCGGCGCGGAAAACTTCAATTTCGAGCGGAGTATTCATTCGGCAGACTCCTTATTGGGGTGAAATTCCGCAAGCAGGCGGGAAAAACGCCCGCCGAAGCGGGAACGACGAACATGCGGCGGAGTGAAACATAGGAGCGGTTTCGGCGACAATTCCCCTGCGGACGCTTGGGGGAACGAAAAAGCGGCTTGAGGAAACGCGCGGGGCGGACAAAATGGACGGAATGGATAAGGGGCAACGGGTGAAATCGCTTGACAAAAGGGCTTGATTGCTGGGGGCACAGGGTGGGAAAGTCGGCGCGGCTGAGTTTTCAATCCTACACACAGGAGGCGTAGCGATGAACGATAACGTCCGGGCGAGGGGAGCACTAACGGCGATGGCCGCAATAGCGGTAATGGTCGCGTATCTGGCGGCGTGTGGGCCGACCATTCCACACAAGGACCGGACACCGCCGTCGCTGTTTGGAACCGCAAAGGCGAAATTTGCCCTGCGCGTGAATGCGGGAATCACCGAAGACTATACGGACAAGGCCGGTAATGTGTGGAAGGGCGGAAAAACCTATGCCAAAGGCGGCGGCTACGGCTTTGTTGAGGGACGGACGGTGGATCGCGGCGCGGAGATGAAGATCGCGGGAACCTCGGACGCACGCATTTATCAAACCGAGCACTACATGATGAAAAGCTTTGTGGCGGAAGTGCCGAAAGGGAAATACACGGTGCGGCTCCATTTTGCAGAGACCTACAGCGGTGTGACCCAGCCGGGCCAGCGCGTGTTCGACGTGGCGATTCAAGGCAAGGTTGTGCTGCCGGATTTCGACGTGGTGAAAGAAGCCGGCGCAGTACAAAAGGCCGTCGTCAAGGAGTTCAAGGGCATAGACGCCGGCGAGGGAACAATCGAAATCACCTTTACGCCCAAAACGCAGAACCCGGAAATCAATGGAATTGAGATTCTGGGGGAATGAGGGGAGAGGCAGGAGGTTAGAGGCAAGTGGGGAGAAGTAAGTGGGCGGCGGGCTGCAGACCCGTCCCCCGTGTTGACAGCATGAATGTTTTCCATGCTGTGCACCAAGAACGGGAGGAAAACAAAAGATGAAAGCCAAAAGACTTCTTTCAACGGGAGCGATAGTTCTGGGCGGCTTGCTGTGCGCCAGCACCGCGTGGTGTGGTGCGGCGGAGAAGAAAAGCAAGACCGACGATGTCGAAGCATTGCGGGCGGGGAAGAACTTTCTGCCAACCCCAGTATATTCGGAAGAGGAAGATTTGAAGCTGATCGAGATGTTTAAGAACCTGCGCGTGGCCGACGTGTGCGATGGTATGGACGCGGTGGGGTTGCAGAATGTCGGGAACATGGACCCGGAGATTCGCCCGTTGTGGCGCGACACAGAGCAGTTCTCGCATCGCATCGTCGGCGTGGCCGTGACGGCGCGCTATGTGCCGACGCAGAAGGGCGCAGCGGGGAAGATGCCCGTGGCTGAGTACGACAAGTGGGTGAGAGAAACCTACGCGAAGGAGACGCCGGAGCCGTTTGTGCCGCTACTGCGGAAGGGGTCGGTGCTGGTTATAGACGAGGCACCGAACGCCGACGTGGGTTCAATTGGCTCGAACAATATCATGGGATGGAAATTGCGCGGCTGCGTGGGTGTGGTCACAGACGCCACGGCGCGCGACACGGATGAAATAATCACGGAAAAAATCCCGCTTTATTTCCGCAAGGTAGGACGCGGGATTCGGCCCGGACGGAATGTGATCGAGTCGGTCAACCGGCCGGTGGTCGTGGGCGGCGCGCTGGTGGTGCCGGGCGATGTGATTGTGGCCGACGGCGACGGGGTGGTTGTGGTGCCGCGCGCCGTTGCCGCCGACGTGGCGAAGTATGCGCAGGGAGTTTTGGAAGGCGACAAAAAAGGCCGGCGCGGATTGTATCAAAAGCTGGGGTTGAAAGAGGATGCGTCGGTAAAATAAGGCCGGCCGCGCACAACGCAGGAACCGATCCCTGAAAATAGCGCGAGGCCCGTTTTTGGAGCCGCCGTCAGAAGTTTCAGAAAGGACACGGCGACTCGAAAAGCGGGCCTCGCAGCAGTGAGCATTGCCTACCCTTGCCGTTAGGCAAGGCGGGCGATTTGCTTATTGACCACAGCCGCCGCAGCCGGCAGAGGCGGATTGTTCACAGCCGGCCGCAGGGCATTTCTGGCAACAGGCGCAGGTGCATTGTTCACACTTGCAGCAATCGCCGCAGCAAGCACAGTTACAGCAGCCGCAGGCTTGCTTCGCGCAGCTGCAAGAATCGCCGCAGTTGCACGAGCATGTGCAGTTCTCGCACGAGCAATTTTCGCACGAGCAGCACTGACATGCACAGCCGGAGCCGGCTTGTCCGCAACCACTCTGCCCTTTGGCAAGGCTGCACTGACCGGCGGCGGGGCAGCCGGCCATCTCGACCTTTGCGCAAGGTGCCACCGGCCCAGAAGCCGAAGTGACCGCCCAGAGTCCAGCGCCGACCAGAAGAACGGCGGCAGCGAGTGCGAGTGTTACCTTCTTCGTCATGTTCAATTACCTCCTGCAAAAGTACCTCCCTCAAACTACGATTCAATGCTACTCTGAAAAGCAGATGCCGCTGCAAGTAAAAAACGACAGTAGTGTTTGCAAAAAGATTGATTTGCGGCATGCTCTGCTTTTATATCGGACTATAAAAGTCGGAAATGGAATGATTGGGCGGGAGGGGGTAAGGAGGCCAGCCATGAGCAATGCAGGGGCAAAACAATGGGCGGAAAGCCGGGGCGTATCGCGGCGGGCGTTCTTGCGGCAAAGCGTGGGATTTTCAACCGGCGCGGCGGCGGTGGCGGCAACGTCGGGACTTTCCGGCGGCGGGGCGGTGGCGGCGACCGGCGGTCGGATTGATCCGGGTTATTTCGCCTCGCAATTCTATGACGAGGCGGAAAACACGGGCGTTCGCGAGGTGGTCGAAACCGGTTCGCCGTTTCGATTTTGGGGACCCCGCACGCCGCAGAAAGTAAAAGCCTTCGAGGACGAGTTTGCCAAATACATGGGGACCACGTATGCTCTGGGAGTGACCTCAGGCACGGCGGCACTCGACTGCGCCGTGGCCGGTCTGGGCATTGGTCCGGGCGACGAGGTGATTGTGCCGGCCTATACGTGGTGGTCGGACTATACGTGCGTGGTGCACGCGGGTGCGCTGCCGGTGTTTGCCGACATTGACCGGTCGCTGTGTCTGGATCCGGCGGATTTTGAGCGGCGGATTACGCCGCGTACACGGGCGGTGATAGCGGTGCACTTGCTCGGCGGGCCGTGCGATATGGACGAAATCCTGCGGATTGCGCGGGCGCGGAAAATTGCCGTCATCGAGGATGCAGCGCAAGCGGTCGGCGCGACCTATCGCGGCAAGAAACTCGGCTCGCTTGGCGATGTGGGCATTTACAGTTTTCAGCTCAACAAGATGATCAGTTCGGGCGAAGGCGGCGCACTGGTCACCCGTGATCCGGTGATCTATGAGCGTGCGGTGCGGTTTCACGACATGGGGGTTTTTCGCGGGTTGTTTTCCGACCGAACCGGCCAAAGCCGCGTGCCCATGTTTGCCGGCGAAAACTTCCGCATGAGCGAGTTCACCGGCGCGGTGCTTCTGGCGCAACTGGCCAAGCTCGACCGCATGAAGGCGGAACTGAAGCGCGCATTTTTGGCCGTTCTCGACGGCGTCAAAGACCTGCCGAACATTCGCTTTCGCCGGCAGCCCGATCCGGAAGGCGATTTGGGCTATGCGCTGTATATGGAGATGAATGACCGGGCGGGGCGCGACCGTTGCATTGCGGGCTTGCGCGAGCGGGGCGTGCCGGCCGGCACGTTGTCGGGCTCGGTTCTCCTGCCGACCGAGCCGTCGGTGGTCAACAAACAGACGCGGCATCCCGACTGGCCGTCGTTCACGTCGCCCGAAGGGCGCGCTATTCGATACGGGCGGGAGACCTGCCGCCAGACGCTCGACATTTTCGACCGGTTTGTGCAGGTCCGCATGGGTCCAAAGTATTCGGACGCGGATGTGGCGCGAATCATCAAAGCCATTCGCGAGGTTTTTCCGCAGGCCTATAAGGCATGATCAAGGAGTGGGGCAGTGGACACAAGCCCGTTGAAAGTGGACCGGTCGGTTCCAGACATGCGGATCGAGTTGTTTGGCGAAGACTCGCCGATAAGGGCGCGCGTATGGACGCCGCACGAGCAGACGGACTGGACACTCTTTACGGCCGATCCGACGCAGGAGGAAAGCCGTCGAGTGGCCACGACGCTGGAACATCGCGGGGTCTTGTATGCGATTGCCGCGCGCAAGGCAGTGGGAACGTATTGGCGTTATGATCTGGTTGACTGGCCGCCGGGAGAGTTGGTTCGGCGCAAGGTCCCGCTGTCGCGGGAGTATTTTGAGGCGTTGGCGGAGGAGCAACGGCGACAGAAAGCGGAACGGCGGCGGAATCAGCAGGTATGCGCGTGGAGTTTTTTCATCGCCCTGCTGCCGGCCCGCGTGCAAGATTATTTCGGCGAGGAATACGGCTACGATGGGATACGGTGGGTGAGAATCAGCAGTGCGGTGATTGGTTTTTGCGCCGCGATGGCGGCGTTCGGCCTCAATATCGAACTGCTGAAACAATACGGAGGTTCGCCGCCGCTGTCCATGATCCTCGTGTGCGTGGGTTTGTTCTATCTGGTATTGGAGTCGTTCTGCCGGTATGTCGGGACCATTAGCGGACAACATACGTTCGGTTTGCTGGTGCTCGAGCTGTTGTTTGCGTTGGGACGGATGGCGACGAAGCGAAAGTAGTATGGCTCGATCGCCGGACACGATGATGGAGACGGACAGAACCGCTTTTGCCGGCTGCACAACCCTTGCGGGGGCTGGACGGACTTATTAGACAAACGCTTTTTTCGAAGCCATTGTTGAGAGCGCGCGTGTTTTTCAGGAAGGTTGGCAACGCAACGAGGATCCGGCTCACGGGCGGGTTTGGTTTTCGCTGCGATCACTGGCGGTTGCATGTTTGCGTGCCTGCTTGATTCGGCGCGCTATTCGCCCGACAAGGCGCGTGGCCCAGATTTTCCAGACCACGGCACCGGCGATGAGCACCATTCCCGCAGCCAGTCCCCATGCGCTGATTTGAGCAATGTGAATTCCTGCGACAAGCAGGACAGCCGGCGTCAGTCAGCAAAAGACGGGAACGAGCAGAACGGCCCCTGCCGCAATTGCCGCTGAAAGAAACACAACACGGATACGACGAAACCGGATCATCTCGAACTCCGTTTGTTTTCAAAACCCAACAGTCGCCGCGTGCCCCCTGCGCTCAGCGCACGCCCTTGGCCTCGAGCGCGCGGATTTCCGCTTCCCACGCGCGACGCTCGTTTGGGCCGGCGGCGGGGTCGGGCAGAAGGCTGCGGCGCGTGCAGTTGACCAGCGCCTGAAGCGTCTGATAGCGGCGCGTATCGGTGATCGCCGGTGCGATGTGGTCGTCGAAGATTGCAGCGATTTCGGCGAAGTCCAACGGCGTGCCCTTGACGGCGGCTTTGGCGCGAAGCTCGGAGCGCAGCGAGGCGAAGCTGGCGGCCGAGTAACTCTCCGTCGCGCGGTTTAGTTTTTCCAACTCCTCCGGTGCGGGCTCGCGGTCCATAACTTTTTCCAGCGTCCAGCGCAGGAACGCCTCGCGGTCGGAGCCTTCGGGGTCGAGGACGGGAATAATCAAATCCCCGACACGGCCGGGCCGCCGGATGTCGGGCGACAGCAGATGAATGCGGGCGGTCATCAGGAGCCAGATCACGCGGCCGCGCAACTGCGGGTCGGACATCATCGCCTGAATTTTGCCCGTCAAGCGGCGTTCGGTTTCGTGCGTGTCGGCCCCGACGCCACCGAATTGGGTATCGGCCTCGTCCACAAAGATGACGACCTTGGCGAGGGCATCGAGCACACGGCGCAGGCGCTCGAAGATGACATCGGTTTCGCCGAACCATTTGCTGCGGATGTTTTTGAGCGTCAGGACCACGATGTCCAGCTCGCTGGCCATGGCCTCGAAGATAAACGTCTTGCCGCCGCCGATGGGACCGCACACCGCCGCGCCGGGCAGCGCTTCAGGGCCGCTCGCCCGAAATCTCGGGATCAGTTCCGTGCGGATAAAGCGCTTCAACTTGCTGAACCCCACCACGGCATCGAGCGTGTGGCCGGGTTTCTTGAACTCAACGACTTCTTCGCCCAGCTGGCTTTGAATATACTCTTCAACTTTGGCCACCACATCCTGCGGGCTGAGTGTCCGCCCTTCGTGGCACGCGCCTTTGAGCAGTTGCATGAGCGCGTGAATGGACAGACCGGCCGTCAGCTTGGCCAGTTCTTCGACCGAGCCCCACAGGCGCAGTTTGCGGTCGGGTGGCTGGCGCTCGTCAAACCAGAGGATGAATTGCTCGCGCTGAGCGGCGTCGGGCGCAGGAATGGCAACTTCGATGATTTGGGGCAGCCGCGCGACACGCCGGTTGATCAGGCTGCGCGATTCTGCAAGGAGCGTCACGCAATCGCCGCCGTTCATAAAGCCCGGATCGGAGAACCAGTCCTGACAGATGCTGATGCGATGGCGGTCGGCATCGGACAGATGAGTAATCTCGCCTTCGGGAATCAGAAGGTCGGCGCCCTCGATGATAACAATCAAGTCTTCGCGGAGGATCGGCTTGCCGCCCAGCGTGCTGCGCGAGCACAGGCACAGTTGCCGCAGGAGTTCGAGGGCCATGGTGGGATTGCCGACGGCATCGCTGAGGTTGGCGTCGAAGGTCTTTCGCATCTGTTCGAGCTCCGCCTGCACCTTGCCGGACGACAGCATGACCTCGACGGCCAGTTGATTGCTGTCGAGGCCGGTTCGCCACTTCAGCCAGGCGTCGCGGACCTTGTCGCGGTCGCCCGGCCGGAGGAAGCGAATCGGCCCGTTGAGTTCATAGACCACAAGGATATGATCGGGCACGTTCCACTGGGCGGTCAGGAGGTTGATCAGCGGGACATACTCGACGGCGCCGCCGTCGTGGGGCAGGGCGAACAGATCATGGATGTTGCCCGAAAGCACCAATGTGCGGGCTTGGCCGGCGTTGAGGATTCGCCCGGCCGAGCGCAGAAAGGGATAGTCAGGCGGTTTCATTTGAGGACCCCTTCCCCCTTGCCTTGCCGGACGTCGTTCCAAAACGTGAGGTTTTCGACGCGCGAGGGGAAATAGGTTGAATCGAAGACCACGCGGCGGATTTCTTCGCGCTGCCGAACGAATGAGTCATAGTCTTTCTCCTCGTCGGGCTGATACACCCGCGCCACTTTGTCATAGACAATGGCCGCGCCCGGACAGGACGTAAAGCCTTCGGCTTTCCAGTCCCAATAGGGCGAAAGGCCGACAACGCGGTCGCCGACATACAAGGCCTCGGTCAACTCGTGGGTTACGATGATGATTGTGCCGGCGGGCGGGGGCAACCCGGCGGCCTTGGCCGCACAATTTTCCTGATAGAGCGTCAGGAGCGTGCGTTGAAGTTCTTCGCGCGTGGCCTCGTCGAGGGCGCCGAACGGCTCGTCCAGCAGAAGGATTTCCGGCTTCATAATCAGCGTCTGGGCAATCGCCACGCGCTGGCACATGCCGCCCGACATTTGATGCGGGTATTGGTGCATGGCGTCGCCGAGTTTCAGCTTGACCAGGATGGCCGCGGCTTCGTCGAGATGCCGCCTGCGCAACTGCCGCCATGACGGGTACTGCAACAGCCGGAAGGGGATCGTCGTTTGATGAAGCATCGGCCCCAAGGCCACATTTTCCAGAGCCGTAAGAAATGGAAACAGCGCATAGCGCTGATACACGATCCCGCGGTCCGGCCCCGGACCCTCGACAGCGTAGGCCGACGTTTGACCGGCGGCCCTTACGAGCACAACGCCTTTGCGCGGTGGATGCGTGCCAACAATAGCGCGCAGGAGCGTGGACTTGCCGCACCCGCTGGGCCCGACCAGACCCACAATTTCGCCGCGCACGATCCGCAGGTTGATGTCATGTAGAACGCGCTTGTTGCCGAACCAATGGTGAATGTCCCGGCATTCCAGAACAATGTCCGGTTCGGGTGGACAAGCGGAATCGGCGGACGGAGCGGATGATAGCGACGATAGGGAGGGCGTGGACAAGTTGGATGGTTCTCCAAACCAGTAATCATTTTTCGCCCGATACGTACCACGGGCAGCAATAGCGCTGCAGGAGCCGCAGCGCATAGTCCAAGGCAAAGCCAAAGGCGGCCAGAACCGCCAGATAGGGATAGACCACATTCATGTTGAGCAGCCGCGAATGGAGCCGGATGCGGTAGCCGAACCCCACGTCGCCGACGAGCATTTCGGCGGCAATCAGATAGACCATGGCCGGGCCGATGGACAGCCGGACGACGTCAATGATCTTGGGGAAAATCGCCCGCGCAATGATGCTCCAGATGATTTCGAGTTGCGAGGCGCCGAGCGTGCTGGCCTTGTCGAGCAGTTCGGCCGGCACCTCGCGAACACCCAGATAGACTGTTTGGCTCAGCGTAGGCAAAATCCCAAAGGCAATCATCGCCACATACATCTCGGTGTCGGTTCCGACCAGCACGAAAAACACGGCCAGCATGGCGGTCGGCGGCTCCTTGGCCAGCAGCGAAAGCGGAGGCACCAGCAAGGCTTCGATGACCGGATAGCACCCCATCAGCAAGCCCAGCACAATGCCGCCTGCAATGCCGCACAGAAGACCGAGGAACAGGCGAATCAACGTGGCTTTGCCGTCGGCGACAAGCCACCGCTGGCCATCGCGTGCATTGGGCTCGATGATCTGTTTCACACCCGCCCCCAGCTGGCTCCATGTCGGAATCGTCGTATCATCGGGGTTGCGATGATGCTGCCAGAGGGAAAGGCCCGTATAGGCGGCAAGAAGAAGGAGGACCGACAGGACTCCGAGAGCCAGCGACCAGCGCGCGGGAATGGGTTTGCGAATCATCGGCTTACTTCGATTTCTCCTGTTTGAGGTATTCCTCGATATACGTCGGATCGAGCCGGAAGGCGGCGTTGGGCGCGGCGGTCTTGTCGCCGAAACCAATCGTGGGCGCTTTGGGCACGATCTCGTGGCTGACGCAGAACGCGCTGACCTTCTTCATGATCTCCTGCGTGGACGGGCTTGTCAGGATTTTCAGGCCTTCTTCCGGCGTGCTGTAGAAGCGCGTTTGTTTCACGACCTTGCGCATGGACTGCAAGTCGAGATGCGAAAACTTCTCGCCGAGGGCGATGAGTGTCTCATCGGCGGTCTTCGGATCGGCCAGCCGTTGATTGATGGCGTAGTAGGTGTCAATCACAGCGAGGGCGAAGGCCTTGCCGCCCGGCTGGTCGAGCGAGGCCTGCGCCACAACCACCATGTCAATAATCTCGCCGGGGATGCTGGTCGAGTCGAAGAGCACGCGCACATCCTTGCGGCGGTTGAGCGTTTCCAAAACGAAGGGATTCCATACGATGATGGCGTCGAAGCCGCTTTGTTTTTGCTGCATGGCGAGGGCGGCGGCGGCGGGGTCCATGTTGGTGAACACGTAGTCCTTTTCATTTTCGCCCAGCAGTTCGAGATTGCGGACAAAGCAGTATTCGGAAACGGTCTTGGCCAGTCCATAGACCTTTTTGCCGCGCAGCTGCTTGATGTCCGTAATGTCCTTGGTCACGATCAGGGCGTCGGCGCCGAAACTGGTCGAATTGGGCAGAATGGCCACCGACGGGCGCGTTAGACTCGGATTGAGCGCATCCATGTTGGTGATGCAGGCGGCATCGCACTTGCCCGATCCATACATGACCAGACACGGGTCGTATTCGGCCTCCTTGAGTTCGATGTCCACGCCCCATTTTTTTTCGATGGGGCCAAGCGCACCTTTCTTTCCGTTGATGAGTTTGATTTCATGGGCGACGCCAAATGTGCTCCAAGAGGGATATTCGCTCCAGGCGAGCGAGAAGCTGGGCGTCGGCGCGGCGGCGCCAAAGGCCTCGCCAAGCCCCAAAGTTGCGAGGAGCGCGATGGCTGCGATCAACGCGATTTCCCAACAATGCCGTTTCATGATGGTTCTCCTTTCTATCCTGCGCGATGTGAAGATATACGACATGTTTATCTCTTATCCGGTCATTCGGGCAAAGCGGATTTTTTCTCGGCTTGCGGGGCTGCGGCGGCCGATTTTTCGGAAGCATCAGCAGCACGCGCCAAACCCACCAGCCGTTCAAACTCATCGTTGGCGGCGGTTGTGCGGGCATATTCGAGGAATTCGCGCTCCTGGACGCGGGCATCGGTGCCGGCGAGTTCCTTCGAGATTCGCGCTTCGGCCTTGATCTCGCGGCGCAGCTCGCGCATGCGCTGCAATTCCTTGGCCGTGCCGTCCTCGGCAATGCCCGACAGCGCGTCAGCGAGCTCGCGCTCCTGACGGGCGGTGATGATGTCGGCGACGGCATCCACGGCCTCGGCCTTGATTTGTTCGATCTCGCGGACCAGCTGGGAAAGTTGGACTTTGTGTTCTTTGATGCGCGTGCCGTAGAGTTCGACATCTTGTTCGAGTTCAGCAATCCGCGCCTGCTTTTCCGCCAGAGTCGAAGAGAAATCATTGTAGGCGGCCAGACACTTCATATACTCTTCATCGTGCTGAATGGCCTCCTTGTCGCGGCCTTGGGCTTGAAGGGCCTCGACGCGCTGCTTGGCTTTGGCCAGTGCGCCGGCCTTCAGGCGTTCGAGTTTTTCCACCTCTTCGGTCAGCGTTTTGACCTTGGCCAGTTTGTCTTCCTGTTGGGCGATCAGGCCGGCGACCGCCTGTTTGTACTGCTGGATGCGGTTGGTTTTTTCGCGGATGATCTCCTCATATTTGGCGCGCAGGACGTAGGGGTTGGTGTCCAGCGTTCGGCGCGCGGCGTCAATCTGGCCGGTCAGCAGATACATGACTGCCTTGATCCATCTTCCCAGTGCTCTGAACATGGACGGGGCTCTCCTTTGTGAGAAGGGTGGCGGGGCGGGCCCCGCGCTTTCCTTTATTTGCGGTGCGGGTGGACGGAGCGGACGACAGGGACAGAATGGACAACAGGGGCCGAAAAACTCGGTGCTCCTGCTTTGCCCTGCTTCTTATCCACTCCGTCCGTTCTGTCCACTCTGTTCACTCCAACCGTGATGGGTTCGGTTTTTAGCCTACGTCTCTTTTTCCGTGCCATTTCTCGCTGTGCGCACCGGTGCTGTACCCAGTTCGGAATCCAGCGATTTCATGCGCTGCTCGACCCGTCGGGCCACTTCAAGGCTTTGGTCCAGTTCGGCGCGAATCCGCGCCAGTTCCGAGTCGCCCGCCTCGCTGTCCGCGTCGAGACTTTGAACTCCCGCCAACAGATGCCCCAGCTGTGTCACGCTCTTTTGCACGTCTTCGATGATGCGTCTGCGCTGTTCGAGGATCGGCACGCGCGCCTCGCGCGTGGACATGCGTTCGGCCGTCCGCCACAGTTCAAGTGCTTTTCGCAGCGAGCGCACACAGCTGTCGAAGAGTTGTCCCACGCCGCCGAGAATGTCAAACGTCAGGCGCGGATTCAGCGTTTCCGACCACTGTCGGCTTTCCTCGAACGCTTTCATCAGCGCCCGAAGATCGCGCAGGCACGTTTCGTCGCGGCGGTCGTCGGCCGTTGCACGAAGCTCCTTTTCCAGAACGTCCAAGGCCTTTTCGTGTTGCTCGCGGGCCTCCTTTTGAATTCGGGCGAGGGTTTTGCGAATGAGCGCCTCGCTGCTTAGAAACAGCCGCGTAAAGAATACTCCAATCCCGGCCAAAATGGCCGCAATGCCGCCGAACGCTGCCACGCCCGACCGCAACCCGAACGTCCATAGCGCGGCCAGCACCGTCGCGCCCACCAACACAGGGCCGAGCGTCAGGGGACTGGACAGCAGTTGCCACAGAACCCGCTTTTTGATCTCCGCCTCCAGTTGGGCGCCGCGCGACGCGGCCGTATATCCCAGCTCTGGCTTGCCACCATTCATACCGCCGACTATAGGGCCGCCTTTTCTAATAGGGCAACTGTTTTAGTACGAACGACACCGACTGCGCGGCGCCTTCCTTCAGAGACGGCGGAACCGCTTTGGCGCGAAGCCGCGCCGGCGCTACACCGCGGGCAATCAGATAGTCGGCTACCGCCTTCGCCCGTTCCTGCGCCAGTTGCAGGTTTGCCTCCGGATCGCCTTCCGCGCGCGCATTGCCTTCGACCACCAGATAGTATTCGGGCCAAGCCGACAGTTTGCGCGCCAGATCATCAAGCCGCCGCTGTCCTTCCTCGCTCAGGCGTGCGCCGCCCCGTGCAAAACTGATGTCCTCGACTTTGACCTGGCCGACAGGTCGCAGGCTTTCCCATTCTGCATCGCTCAGCGCCCGCAGGGGCCCGCGGGTTCGGATCGTTTCAGCCGGCAGGCTCTCGATGCCGGCTCCCTTGATGACGTTGGCCCGTCGGCCGGGATGAAATTTGTCCGCAAGGAGGGCTTTCAACACTTGATCCGAAAACAGCGTAGATTCCCTGCCGAGGATGGCATCGGCCGGCAGCGCACCCGTCTGCACGAGCACACGGGCAATGTTGGTAATGGACTCCTGAATGGGCGGGGGCCCGCCGGTGGTCGGCGCGCCCTGCAGGCCGAAATAGGCGTAGTTTTCCAGAGTGCTCTTCCACTCGATGCCTTGCACCAGTTTGGCTGCTTGGGCGTCGGTCAGGCTTTCTGTGCCGGTTTTCTGTGCGTCCCCCATGACCATGCTTTTCATACCGTCGCTTTTTTGCGCCCACACATAGGCGACGCGAAAATAAGCTTCGAGAACCGCGCGGACCAAAGCGGGATTTTCGGCCAGAAATGTGCGTTCGGCCACCAGCACATCCAGAATGTAGCCCTTGATCTTGGCACTGTCGAGCAACACATGGGCATCGGGGATCTCCAGAGCCTTCGACACGTAGGGTTCCCAAAGTACGTAGGCGCGTTTGGCGGTCTTGTCGGCGGCGCGAAACTGCCGGAAAACGTCCGACGCACCCTCGGCTGCGATCCACCACTTCTCCGGCAGGCGCGGCAGGTTGAAATCGGCTTTGACAATGCGCGCCAGAAACTCGCTCGGCGACTGCGGCGTGAGGACAAACCGCCCGTCCGGATGGTCGAGGTCCTGAAGACTCCCCACGGCGGACTTATAGGCCACGATGGCATCGGCGCCGTTGCTTTCATCTATCACGGCGATAATGACCGCCGGAAACTCGCCCAGCTTCGCGCCGGTCAGCACCAGCGAATCCACCGTGAAGACGGCCATCTCGAACTGGCGGTTGCGCAGGGCCTTGATGCGCGCTTCGTAGTCGGCTTTGTCGTCTTCCACCACCAGTTTGATTCCCTGCGTGCGCAGTTCATAGGCCATGGCCGCCGAGCGCAGGATGCAATAGCCGGAAAACGAATCGGCCGCCAGCCGGATTTTGTGCTTATAGCCTTCCTCTTTTTTTTCCCATTTGTCCCGTAGTGCAGGCAGAAGGAATACCTTCGCCGCGACCGCCAACGCAGCGAGAATGACAAGCCAGATCAGCGCGGCCAGCAGGCAGCCTTTGGGATTCCGCTCGCTCATGGACGGCGTCTCCTTCCCCGTGGGTGGGACCCGCCGCTGCCGGCTTTGGCCGCACGCAGTGCGGCGAGCATGATTATGATCACCGCAATCAGAATGACCGTGAATGCGGTTTTGAGCGTGTCCGCCGTATCGCCGGATTTTCTGCTTCGCGAGGGCGCAGCGCTTTTCGGCCGGGTTGGCGCCTTCGAGGCGGGCGGTTGGACTCCTGCGGGTGCCTTTGGTTCCACGGCCGCGGGCGTCTTTGTTCCGATCGGTTGGTTGGCCGTGCTGCTGTTGGACAGCGCCTGTAACATCGCCGTTGCCATTTCTTCGGGAAGGGCGGCAATGTCCGCCAGCACGCTTTCGTCGGCTATGCCGGTGTCTTTGTCGCTGACTTCTGCAAATACTTCGGCCACGGCGCGCCGCAGCGAGGCCGGATCGTCGGCGCGCCGGTAGGAATGCACCTTCGTGGCCAACGTATGGTCGGCCTTCATGTTGACGCCGATGACGTCCACGATGATGCCGCGGGCCAATACGTCGGGCAAATAGGGATCCACGAGTTGGTCGGTGGACTCGCCGTCGGTGACAATGAGCAACCGGTAGGTGCCGTAGCCGCGCTGTTTGGCGCGGCGTTCGAGCAGGTAGTCAGCCCCCTTTTTTATGTATGCGCCGAGGGGCGTATTACCGCCCGGCTGCGGCTGAAGAATCGCCTGCCGAAGCCGCGCGTCATCGCGCGGGCCGAGGGGATAGACATAGTCCGTTTGGAGGTTGCGCGCGCTGAAAACCAACAGGCCGATGTGTGTGTCCGGCGGCACCTGATTCAGCACCTCGATCAAGGCTTTCTTGGCCGCGTCAATTTTCCGCATGTTTCCGGCCATCCGCTCATCCATCGAGCCCGACGAGTCGAGGACAATCATCACATTGTTGTGATGCAGCGTCTCGTCGGCGCTTTGCCCCGGAACGATGCGGGATGCCATGAGCAGTGCCGCCAGCGCGAGCGAAAAGGCCCAAACCGTCGGTTGTCGTTTCATTGTCTTCCCCTTTGTACCCGTCCCTGTGCAGCGTTGGTGGACTTTTGCTTTTACAGTTCGGGCACGGTGTCCATTTCGGCGGCCACGCGCACCAGACGGAACTGGGCGCGTGTGTTCTGCCGAATCTGGTCCTTGTCGCGCGGCACGGCGATAAACGGCTCGCGGACGCCCACGCCGACGGCCTGAAATTGCGTCTTGTCTATCTTTATACCTTTCTGCTGGGCATAGGCGACAATGGCGTCGCGCACGGCTTCGGCCCGCCGTTGGGAAATGTTCAGCGCAGCCTGCAAGGTCGCCCGCGGATTGAACTCCGGCACGCCGTCAAACTCCCCCGCCTCGATCATCTTGACGATCTCCGCCGTCTGCGCAAGGTCCAGCGGCTTGCCCCGCAGCGAATAGCGGTAGTTGCCCGGCGTGCCCGTGCGCTGCAAAATACCCTTTTTCATGCCCGCCTGAACCAGCTCATACAACACTTTGCTGGGGTCGCAATGGCCGCGAATCAGAAACACCGCGTTGCCGAATTTGTCGGCGGTCTCGACAACATGCTGGAACTCCGCGCCGTAGCGCACCGGATCAAACTCGGTGATGTTCGGATCGAAACTGACGCTGAACTCATAGATGGCATCGGCGCTGGCGCCCGGAGCCGCCGGAATGTCCACAAATTCCGCCGTGGCCGTTCCCTTCAGGTAGCCCACAAAGTCCGGGGAGTTGTAATCGAGCCCGGACGGGAAAAGACCCGTGCGGATTTTGGCGTAGCCGCGCCCGACGGCCAGATCGAGCGCCGACTTCTGAAATGCTTCGAACCCGTGCAGATTGTTGGGCTGCGTGAAAAACTCGACATTGCCCTGATAATGCACAAACACACAGTCCGACAGCAGGCCGTGGGCCTCTTCGAGCGTCGGAATGACGTCTTTGCCATAGATGCTTTGCGTGAGGGTCAGAAGCTGCGTGTAGGCCGGCGAGCCCTTCTTCTCGTATTCCTTTTTCAGTTCGACCACCTCTTCGCACGCCTTGAGATAGCCGGCAACAAACTTGGTGATCAGGGCTTTGTTGGCGTCGTAAAAATCTTTCCGGCAGACATAGACATCGGCGATCGAGCGCGCCATCTCGGCGGTGGAAACCAGAACGCGCGCCCCCTTGACCGTGCCCTCGGCGCCCGTGCCGGTGTTCTGCAAGCCGCCGCACAGTCCGATCATGTCGGGACTGATGGCAAAACATCCGTCTATGTTGGGGTTTTTCCGGAAAAGTTCGGCCGGACAGTCGGGTGAGCCGGTCAAATCCTTGGCCCAGACAATTTTGACATCGTCCCAGCTCAGCCGCGCGGTTTTGAGAATGTCGTCCAACATGCCCACGTGCGGGCCGCCGGTTTGCAGCACCAGTGTCTTGCCTTTCAGGTCGCTGATGGTTTTGACATGGCTGCGCACCACGAGGTGATCGCCCGCCGACCACGTCATCTGCAAAATCACCACGCCCTTGGTGCGCGGGTCGCTGCCAATGACCTCGCTGGCCATGCCGATCATGCGAAACGTGCCTCGCAGGAAGGGCGTCTTGCCGGCGAGGTAGTCGCGCACTTGTTGGACAAAATTGTCTCCCGGCGTCAGCTTGAGATTCAGACCCTGCTTCTGAAAGATTGTTCCCGGCCGGGTTTCCAGCCCGCCGTTCGCATAGAACGTCGCCATGTCGCCGCCCCACGTAATGAACGGCACAAGGAGCGGCGAGGTCTGGGTCACCGGACCAATCTGCACCGGTCCGACCATCTCTTTGAACGTTTGCTGCGCGCTTGCGCCAACAACGCACGGCGTCAGTCCAATTAGCGCAAGTGCTGCGATTGCAATCCTTCGTTTCATTCTGATTTCCTCCGAGCGTAATGGAAACGGCCAAACCGCCGAGAATGCCCAGTGCGCAAAACCGAGGTTCCATGCAAACGCCCGTGCCTCGAAAACGATGTTCGACGGCCCGATGCGGCGTTGCCGCCCCCGGCAAGGTTTGGCCTTTGAATTCCCGATTTCTGTCGGCGGAATGTGAACATTTCCCTGCCTACAGGCAGGTTTCAAACAGCAAGCCACACCCAGTCAAGCCCAAAAGCAACAGGATTGCCCTGGCATTGTTGTTGTTCGGAGGTCGGCGTTGTTATCTGGGGTTGGCTGAAAAATACATGGCGGCGAGGCGGGATTGATAACGACGCTGAACGACTTGCGGGGCGCGAAAACAATAAAGAAAGCGGGCGTCAAAGGGTCGAGGTGGAACCCGACCCTCCAAGTGGAGGGCGGTCTTCCACGGTATCCGAAAACCAATCCGGTCGGGGTGGAACCCGACCCTCCACGGAGGGATGCCTTCCACGGCATCCGGATCAAATCATGGCGGTGTGTAGGATGGAT
>JAOAGV010000140.1 GCA_026415575.1 Candidatus Sumerlaeia bacterium | reverse complement strand
GAAGAGGAGCTTTAACTAGCTTCTCACCCAGCGCCACAGCTCGCGCAGCTTGCCGTTGTGGAATTCATAGGCGTAAAGCTTGATGAGCGTATAGGTGCCGCGCTGCACCAGAAGCGCCGGCGTCTTGCCATCAAGGTAGGCGACGGCCATCTGGTTGCGGCAATAATAGTTGTATCGCTCGAAGCCCTCGCGGCTGGGCCAGTCAATCTGCGCCCTGACCTTGCCCGTAAGACCGTCCAGAACGGTCAAATACTCCGGCCCCGTCTGGACACGCCCGTCGGCGTCGCGCGGATCGCCCTCGCCCGTTTTCAACGCCACCTCGGCCTTGCCGTCCCCGTCGAAGTCATACACGACATAGGGCGAATACCAGATGCCCTGCTCGATGGACCATCCGAGGTCGTAGCGCCAGAGAAACTTGCCGTCGGCGTTGTAGGCCTCGACCTTGTAGGTTCCGGGCGATTTCTTCCAATAGTTTTCATAGGGATCCACGTTGGCGTTGGGCGTCTTGATCACATAATCGTACCGCCCGTCGCCGTCCAAGTCCGCAATCGCCAACTTCTGAAACGTCTGGTTGCCTTCGATCTTGATGGAAAGATAACCCGGAAATGCTGCCGTCGGGTCCACCGATGCCGGAGGCGACAGCGGCTGTTCCTTCCCATCCACAACCGCGGCCACCTGATACTCGCACTTGGCGCGCGGCGCTTTGGCATCCGTGAAATCGGTCGTCTTGGTGATCGGCTCCTGCGTTAGGCGCACAGCCTTGCCTTCACCGGCTGCCCGGCGATACACGTGGAAGCCGACACCCTTCGGGTCCGTGTTCAGCAATCGCCAGCTGACATACACCCTGCCTTCGCCGGCGGGAATGGCGCTGACGCCGCGGTCTATTTTCTCGGCCACTCGCTGCGCGGCATAGCCTTGCACCGGTGGCTTGGCGGCGCCCGCGCCTGCGGCAAAACTGCACATAAGTACGATCAAAGGAAAAGTACTTTTCGCGCCACACCAACTCTGCGAGGTCGTCTTGCCCATTCTCTTCGCGAAGTGCCGCAGCCGCGTGGTGCGTTGCCGATGCTGTTCCGTTGCCTTCATGGTGTATGCCCCTTTCGTAAAAAAATGCATTCCCGCGAACGGTTGTTCTTATGCACTGAGCAGATTAAGACAGTCCATTAAATTCTTCAAACAATCCGGCTGGATCATTGCTCGAGAGCGCTGACCTCGCGCACGGCACCAGTTTGGGCGTTCAGACGCAGCGTTTTGATTTCCGACGGCCGAAACTTGCCCGACCACTGCTTCCCAATAAACCGAAAATCCAAGGTCGCCTTTGCCGGCCGGCCGCACGTCTCATAACAGCGCAAAATCAAGTCCTCGGAACTGTCCGCCTTCCCCGTTTCTTCCGCCTGCTTGATCACCGACACCACAATGTTCGGCGCGTCAACGGCAAGAAACGAATCACTCTGCGGCCGCGTACCCAGATGGATACCTTGATAGACAACAGGCACGGGCGTGACAAACTCCTCGGCCCTCCGCACAATCCCTGCGTCCTGCCAGCCGCCTTCGTGCGGCACCAGAAGCATTCGGAATGTCTGCAAGCCCTGGTTCTGCCACTCATATTCCACATCCGGCCGCACTTTATGAGTGGACCGCCAGCCATACAGCGGCGAACGCACCACCGAGATGCGCATGTCGTTTCCCTTCGTGCTGTAGCCCTGCTTGGCGTTGTTGATCACCGCAAGGCCATACTCCCCGCTGTCGCGCTTGCCCGTCACATCAATCCAGCGCAATCCCGGCTCTTCATTGCCGTTTGGCTCGCGCACGATATGCCCATACGGCACTTCATACGTGGCCCGCGGTTCCTCGACGGCCACCGGCAAGGAGAACTTTAACATTTTTCGCTGCTCGTGCCAGTCCAGTGCGACATCAGCCTCGATCGAACGGCTGCCGGCGTAAAGAATCCAGTCCATCGTCAACGTGGAGTTGCCGTAAGCGGTGCGAACCCGCACCACACCGCGCAGCGCGCCGTTTTCAATCACCGTGCATTTTGCGTCGCCAAAGGCCCCGAGGTCCTGATCGAAGGCCTCGATGTTGGCCCAAGTGTCGTGCGGGTCGTCCAGAACAACCGCCCGCATGCCCGGCCCCTGCAGCACGGCCTTCCCCGCATCCTTGTCAAAAATTTCCACGGCGCCCGACGGCGGAAACGTCACGCGCAAGTGCTCGTTTTCCAACACATGGCCCTCCGCCCGCACCGTCGGCTCTGCCGGTTTAGCCGCAGGGTCTTTTCGGATGCGGATTTGCCGATAACCAAACGCAGGGACAGCCACGCGGGCCAACAGCGGGTTGCGACTGCTGCTGTGGACACGGGGCGGGAGCCATTGGAAAGCAAGGGCCTTGCCGGTTTCGTCCTCGACGCGGGCGGGTGTGGCGGGGTTCCAACTCAATTCATACTCGGCGTGGACCGTGGTGTCCCAAGGATGCGGATTGAACACAAAAAGATATTGCGAGCCGGCGTCCTCGGCCGGCACCTGCCAGGCCAGACGCTGCGCTGCCATGTAGAGAGTTTGGCGCGCCACATCGAGCGCATAGCCGTGTGCATCGCGCGCCATGGTCGCATAATGCGCCGGCCCCGATACACCGTTCATGCTGTCGTGAACTTGCTGAAACAGAACTTTCTTCCATGCCGAAGTGAGCTCCGTCTTGGGGTAGCGGGCACCCCACACCGCCGAGCCGATGGCCGCCAGCTTCTCGGCGGTCGCCAGTTCCGTTTCACACGCGCGAATGCTCTTCTTAAACTCGGCAACGTTGATGTAACCGCCGACGGCGGGGGGAAGCAGTTCATCGCGCACAACGGGAATGTTCAAGCCCTTGAGTTTTTCCACTGCGGCATGGTACCGCTCCGGCGTGGACCATTTCACCGCAGGCGCGCCGGATTCGCGCCGCAACGCCTCAACGGCTTTAATGTGAAGCTTCGTCGGGCCGCCTCCGTGATCTCCCGCACCGACAAAGACCATCAGCGTATTGGCGGTCGGCTCCATTTGAGTGATCATCCGCCTGACTTCCAACGCGACCTCGGGCCCGACGCCGTACCCCAGCGGCGGCCGGTAGGCAAGGACTCGACTGCCGTCCGTCCCCTCCCACCAGAACAGTCCGTCGGGCAGCTTTTTCTCATTCGGTCGTGGTCGCGTGAACACAAACATATCCATTCCCTGAGCCTTGAGAATCTGCGGCAGCGTGGCCGGGTGACCCGCAGCGTCAGGATTATTGGCCACCATTGTCATGCGTCCAAAAAGCCGCCGCAGCGCCAGTTGCCCATACAGTCCCTGCCGCATCAGCGATTCGCCGCTGGGACCGTTCGTGTCGGCCTCGACCCACCAGCCGCCGGCCAAACCCCACCGCCCTTCCTCTACGCGCTTGCGGATTTCCCCCAACATCGCAGGGTCATTTTCCCCAATCCACTCGTAAAACACTACGTTGGCAGCCGTGAATGTGAAATCCGGCGTCTCGTTCATGCGATCCAAAATCGAGCGGAACGTGCTGTGGATTTCCGACACCGCCTCGTGCCACGGCCAATACCAAACCGCGTCGAGATGGCCTTGGCCGACCGTATGGATTTGATACTGCGGGGCGTCTGCCGGCCAAGTGCTGCTTGCCGGCGCCCCAATCCCCCGACCGGAAAACGTTGCAGCCACAACAAACGCCCACACCCCATATATGAAGGTCTTCATGTGCTCCCCCAGTGAATTTGTGCGGCAGCATGCCGGAACCCCTTTGGGTTCCGAACTTGAACCCAAATGCCGAACCCATGAGTTCGACTCAGAGCGTTCATGCCTGCCGGCCCGCGAAACAGCAAATCCAACATGCCCGCTCCTGAGTGCAAGTCAACGCCAAAGGCCAACTGCGAGCCGATCCGGGAGCTTCTCTCTAAATCGGGACAAGGTCGTTTGATCATGCTGTGGCCTTTTCTGACTGGAAGGGCGAAAAGGAAAAGGCTTCGACCGCGCCCTTGTCATTATGCAAAAATCCGCGTCCAGCCCTTGGGGGAATTTTTACGCCATCACGCAGCGCTCTTGCTTGCTCTCGCAAGACCAACAGACCTCCGGCATACAAAATTGAGAAAAAACAAATTGAGCGGCTTACGACGAAGATTTGCAATTAAAAATACATATAAATCTCTGATATTATTATATTTGTATTAGTTTTCAACAAGTCTTCCATTTGTTCTCCCCATACTTTCCACACTGCTTAATTCTTGCCAAGAATTGGTTTTGTGTGATTTATGCCCTAATAAAAAAAGTTTTCCACAAATTGAAAAAAGTTCTTGACGCCACATATAGTATCTGCGATTTCATCCGATGCAATATCTGATATTCTACCTGTTTTATAGGCATCAATTCAGCCGATACCAGAAGTTGGGCAGGTTCATCCCCGATGACGCGGAATACTGTCAACACTCTTGGGGCCGTTGTGGAGCGCGCAAATCGTGCAATCGGCTGAAGGCAAAAGTCACTGAAAGGCTTTTCACCCTATCGTCAATTTCCCGTTCCTGTTCCGGCTGACAGGCCGCCCATTCTTGCTGTGGAGAAGAACGCATGAAGATCGAACGGTGGTTCACTCAACCCGGCATCAATCCCTTGGACGCCGTCGAATACGAACGGCGCAGCACTGTCATTTCCAATCCCGACGGTTCGATTGTCTTCCGCATGGACGACGTCGAAGTTCCCGCCGGCTGGTCGCAGCTGGCCACGGATATTCTGGCCTCGAAGTATTTCCGCAAGGCCGGTGTGCCCACACCCGAAGGCCGCGAGACCAGCGCCCGACAGGTCGTTCACCGCATTGCGCACGCGATTCGCGCATGGGGCGAGCGGCAGGACCGGTATTTCGACACCACCGAAGACGCCGATGCGTTCGAGGCCGAGCTGGCGTATTTGCTCATCCACCAAGTCGGCGCATTCAACTCCCCCGTCTGGTTCAACTGCGGTCTATATCACGAATACGCCGTCAAGGGTTCGGGCGGCAACTGGGCATGGGACTTCGAGCAAGGCCGCCCCGCAGTCATTCAGAACAACTACGAACGCCCGCAGTGCTCGGCCTGCTTTATCCAGTCGGTGGAAGATGATTTGATGAGCATGTTCGATCTGCTCAAACAAGAAGCAAAGATTTTCAAATACGGTTCGGGCACGGGAACGAACTTCTCCAAGATTCGGGGGCGGCAGGAAAAGCTGTCGGGCGGCGGCACATCGTCGGGCCTGATGTCCTTCCTCGAAGTGTTCGACCGCGCGGCCGGCGCCACCAAGTCGGGTGGCACCACGCGCCGCGCCGCCAAAATGGTCTGCCTCGACATGGACCACCCGGAGATCGTGGACTTCATCAACTGGAAAGTCCGCGAGGAGAAAAAAGCCCGCGCGCTCATTGCCGCCGGCTATCCGGCCGACTTCAACGGCGAGGCCTATCACACCGTCTCCGGCCAGAATGCCAACAACTCCGTCCGCGTAACCGACGAATTCATGAAGGCCTACTTCGACGGCGGCACGTGGCAAACCCGCCTGCGCACCACCGGCGAGGTCGCCAACACTTACAGTGCCCGCGACCTCATGCGCCAGATCGCCTATGCCACGTGGGCCTGCGCCGACCCGGGCATTCAGTTCGACACCACGATCAACAGCTGGCACACCTGTCCGAATTCGGGCCGCATCAATGCCTCCAATCCCTGCTCCGAATATATGTTCCTCGACGACAGCGCGTGCAACCTTGCCTCGCTAAACCTGATGAAGTTCCTCACCGACGATGGCACGTTCGACATCGAGGGGTTCCGCCATGCGTGCCGGCTGTTTATTCTGGCGCAGGAAATCCTTGTGGACTACTCCAGCTATCCGACGGAAAAAATCTGCCGCAACAGCCACAACTTCCGCCCGCTGGGCCTGGGCTACGCCAATCTCGGCACGCTCCTCATGGTCTCGGGCATCCCCTACGACAGTCCTGAAGCCACCGCTGTGGCCGCGGCCATTACGGCCATCATGACGGCCGCGGCCTACGAAATGTCGGCCGAGATTGCCGCCAGCATGGGGCCGTTTGCCGAGTTCGAGCGCAACCGCGAGCCGATGCTCCGCGTCATGGCCAAACACCGCGAGGCGGCTTACGCCCTCAGCGGCGAATTTTGTCCGAGCGATCTGCTGCGGGCGGCCAAAGAAGGCTGGGACGCCGTCCTCGAAAAAGGCACCGAGCACGGATTCCGCAACGCGCAGGCCACGCTCCTCGCCCCCACCGGCACGATCGGCCTCTTGATGGATTGCGACACGACGGGAATTGAACCCGACTATGCGCTGGTCAAATTCAAGAAACTGGCCGGCGGCGGTTATTTCAAAATCATCAACCAGTCTGTGACCCGGGCACTGCGCAAACTGGGCTATTCCGCAGGCGAGATCGAGGACATTCTGCGCTATGTTCACGGCACAATGACACTGAGAGGTTCGCAGCCGGTCAACGAAACTGCTCTGCGCGCGAAGGGGCTGACCGATGACGACCTTGCGAAAGTCGAACGCGCAGTGCCCGGCGTTTTGGAACTCCCCTTCGCTTTCTCGCTCAACGTGTTGGGCGAGCGAACGTTTCAGCGGCTTGGGTTTGTGCCTGAACAGTATCGCAGCGAAGGGTTCTGTCTGCTGCGCGCGCTCGGTTTCTCGGCCGAGCAAATCGAGGAGTCCAACCGCGTGATCTGCGGCGCGCTGACGGTCGAGGGCGCGCCGCATTTGCGCGAAGAACACCTGCCGGTGTTCGATTGCGCCAGCAAGTGCGGCAAAATCGGCCGGCGCTTCCTGTCGCCGCAGGCCCACATCCGGATGATCGCCGCCGTCCAGCCGTTCCTGTCGGGGGCAATCTCGAAAACCATCAACCTGCCCCATGAAACGACGGTCGAGCAGATCGAGGAAATCTACGTGGACGCCTGGCGGCGCGGCCTCAAGGCCGTGGCTCTGTATCGGGACGGCTGCAAGCAATCGCAGCCGCTCAACGGTACGGTCAAGAGCGAGCGTCCGGCCCGCAAGGAAGGCGCAGCGGGCGGGGCGCCGCCGCTGGTTCGGCGCCGCCTGCCGCCCAAGCGGCGCGGCTTCACGCAGGAGGCGCGTGTGGCCGGTCAAAAGGTCTATCTGCGCACCGGCGAATATGAGGATGGCACCTTGGGCGAGGTCTTTATTGACATGCACAAGGAAGGTGCAGCGTTCCGCAGCATGATGAACTGCTTCGCCATCGCGGTCAGCAAGGGGCTCCAATACGGCGTCCCGCTGAAGGAATTCGTGGACACATTCACGTTCACGCGATTTGAGCCGCAAGGCCCCGTGGACCATCCAAACATCAAGATGGCCACGTCCGTCATAGACTATGTCTTCCGCGTATTGGGGTTGGAATATTTGGGGATGACCGAGTTTTGCCAGGTCAAACCGGAGGAGGTTAAAACCACGGAAGAAGGGCGCGAGTTTGGGCGAAGTGACGAGGACCTGCCAACCCAGCCGACTGCGATCAGTAGCTCCGAACCCATCACCGAACGCCGTCCCGCTCCAGAACCCCGTCCTCACGCCGACCTCGTCACTTCCGCCCAAAATTCGTTGCAGGATGCAGGAACCGCAAACCGGGTGCGCCGCGCGGCCAGGCAAAACGGCTTGCATGCCCATCTGGCAGGTTTGATGGGCGACGCGCCGTTCTGCGACAATTGCGGCCACTACACGGTCCGCAACGGTTCCTGCTATAAGTGCACCAATTGCGGCAACTCGATGGGCTGCTCGTAGGCCGTCGAGAGGAGCGTGCGCCAAACACGTCAAAGGTGGAGCAGGCAAATCCGCACAGAAACGGGCTGCGCCGCTTTTGAGATGGGGTGTAAGGGAAACGCCGCCGGTTGGTGCACTCGATTTTCGCAGTCTCGGTGTCCGAGGGTGAAATGGGGACTACCACGTTTGGGAGGTTCGGCCCCTCTCCCCTCCTCCCGACTCCTCCCAAGCCTCTGTCACAACGGACACCGGCCGTCCGAGGGCCGCTCCCCCTCGGGCGGTTTTTTTATGCCGGGACCATCCGGTCGGGCGAGAACCGCCAAGGCACCTGTCGAAATACTTTCCGGCGTGTAGTGTGCGAAGTATGGACTTCCCGTTTCCGCGCAGGCTGCTCGGCCTCGGTTGCCCTCTAAAATGGGAACCACCTATGTTCTCCGACGGGCTCTTGGAAATGGGAAAAGGCAAGCCACAGGAGAATCTGTGCTTGACTTGGAGCCTTGAGACTTTATGCCGTTTCAGGGGCGGCGGCGGTTGGTCCAGCGTCGGCGCCCCTCGATAATTGACCGCCAAAGCAGGTGGCGGACGTGTCTGAGGCAAAATCCGTCAGTTGCGCGAGAGAGTCTGCGGCGTGGCCGCGCGTGCTGGTATTGATCGTCACCTATAATGCCGCTGACTATGTCGAGGATTGCTTTGCCAGTCTCGGGCAGACGCGTTATCCCGCCGAGTCGTTCGAGATTTTGGTCGTGGACAACGGATCGGGCGACGGCACGGTGGAGCACATTCAACGCCGCTGGCCGCGCGTAAAGGTCCTCCGGCAGGGAAAAAACCTTGGCTTCGCCGGCGGCAACAACGTCGGCCTCCAATACGCCCTCGACCAGCCTTTCGACTATGTGTATTTGCTCAACCAAGACACAGTGGTGTCGCCCGATTTCCTGCGCGAGGCGGTCGCGGTCGCCCAATCGGAGCCGCGCGCCGGCGCCGTTCAATCAAAACTTCTTCTCCATGACGAACCCGCACGGATCAATTCCATCGGTAACGAGCTGCATTATCTTGGATTTGGCTATGCCGGCGGCTACTACGAACCCGACCGCGCAATGGACGTGCGGGAGATTGCCTATGCATCGGGGGCGTGCGTGCTGTTGCGCACGGCGGCGCTGCGCGAGGCCGGACTGTTTTATCCCGACTTGTTCCTCTACCATGAAGACCTGGACCTCGGTTGGCAGTTGCGCCTGACGGGCTGGCGCATTCTGTTGGCCCCGCGCTCGGTCGTCTATCACAAATACCGCTATGTGCCCTCGCTGACCAAATATTACTACATGGAGAGGAACCGGCGGCTGACTGTGCTGCAGAACTACCGGCTGGCCACGCTGGCCCTGATTGCACCGGCGTTCCTTGCCATGGAGATCATCACACTGGCCCATTCCATGCGGGCGGGTTTTTGGCGCGAGGCGCTACGCGCATGGGCGTATTTTCTCCGCCCTGAAACGTGGCGGCGGATTGCGGCGCGCCGGCGCGAGGTACAGCGCCGGCGGCGCGTGGGCGACCGCGACGTTGCCCGCCACTTCACCGGAAAAGTCGTCTTTGTCGAACTGCGCAGCCGCGCTTTGAAATACGTTGTCAACCCGCTGTTCAACGCGTATTGGCAGATCGTGCGTCGCGTGCTGTGGTGGTAGTGTGAAAGGAGAACGGATCGCAATGGCAAATACCGAAAACCATGGCGGCGCGGATTACGAACCGGCGGCCTGTCCGCTTTGCCGCAGCGCCGATGCGGCGGTGTTGTATCTGCAAGGGCCGGCGCGAATTGCGCGCTGCCGTGCCTGCGACCTTGTCTATGCGGCCGTGCGCCCGACGCTCGAGGCCATGATGCGCATTTACAGCGACAGCTATTTTCACGAGCGAACACAGGTGTCCGAAGAGTTCGTGGAAGGCCGGCGCACCCTCCATGATATTCTGTGCGAAGGCGTCCTGCGGCGCTTGCCGCCGCCCCGTCCGGGCGACCGCTTGCTGGACATCGGCTGCGGCATCGGCAAAACGCTCCTTCATGCCCGCGCGCGAGGCTGGACGGTCGAGGGCATCGAGCCGTCGGCCTATGCGTCGGCCTATGCGCGCGAGCATCTCGGACTGGCTGTGCGCACAGGCGTATTTCAAGAAGGTCTGGTTCCGCCCGAAACGTTTCGCGCCGTTGTGATGCTGGACGTCATCGAGCACTTCTACGAGCCGCTGCCGATGTTGCGCGAGATTCATCGGATTCTGCAACCCGGCGGGCATCTGGCTCTGACCACGCCCAATGTCAAGGGGCTGAGCACCCGGCTGTTCGGCGGCCGCAACTACGCACTCGATGCAACGCTCGGCGGCGTCGGCCATGTAACGTTTTTCTCCGAACAAACCCTTGCGGCGATGCTGGGCATGGCCGGCTTCGCATCCGTGCGTTCGTGGACGGGCGAAGTGTATGTGAAAAATGTGACCGACTGGATTCGCCGTACTTTCCGACTTAGACAGTCCGGCGGCGACCTGCACAAGAAGGCGCGCACGGCCTTGCGGCCGGCACCGTGGACCGTCGCCGCCTATCATGCTGTCAATGCCGTTCTGCGGCTGACGCGGCTGGGCGACCAGATTACTGCGCTGGCGGTCAAAGGTCCGGGCGGTTGCCCGACAAAGTAGTTTCCACCAACCCCCGCTTTCCGTGTGGGAATGCAGTCGGCTGATATAGAGCCTATCGGAAAACGTGGCTTGGCCGTCTCGGCCAAGATGCTTGGGCGGCGCGCCAATGCCACGATCGAACGCTTTTCGGATAGA
>JAOAGV010000139.1 GCA_026415575.1 Candidatus Sumerlaeia bacterium | reverse complement strand
GAAGATGATGCTCGCCGGGTGGCAGCACCATTTCGCCGGCGCGCTCCAGCGGCACGTTATCCAAAAGCAGCGGCGATGCAGGCGAAATCGGACGCCGGACGGAAATCAAAACCAGATTGTCGCGGCCGGTGCGAAACGGAATGAAGCCTTCAGGCTCTGGTTCCGGCTCGTTCAATGACGCTGCAAGGCGGAGCAGCCGAAGTTTGGAGAGTTCAAGCGTGTGGGATGTTTGCAGATTGAGGATTTGAACCATGACACGATAGACGAACTTGGCTTCTTTCAGAGCGGAACGCATTGGCAAAACATAGGTTTTCGTTTGTCCGGGCGGAGCCAGCGGCATTGAAAACGCATCAAACTCCCCCCAGTCAGATCCGCCGGGGCCTTTTCCGCTGCGCGTGTTCAAATACACCATCAGTTTGGCGGACGAAGTGATAGGTGCGCCATCTACTGTCAGATCCAGTTGAATGGCATACGCACCGCTTGCCGGGAAAGGTTTGGGGCAGCTGCTTACATTGAGCAACACACGCGGCATCGGCTTTGCAGCAACTATCCGTTCCCGCGTTTGTGTAGTTACTGTGCAACCAAACATCTGGACAGGGTCTGTCGCCAAGTCGTACGTATGGACCAAAATAGAAGGTGCTTGTGGATTCAGCCAGCCGATTTCGCGCCGGTCGCCGTATTCCCGGACGAGATAGGTCTGCAGGCTTTCGGCGGGCGGGTGCAGTTCCATCGAACGCAACCGGTCCAGAAGCGAGAGCCCGGCGGCGAGTTTTTTATTTGCGTCCAAAGGTACAAACGCATTTGAAAACGCCCCGACGATGCTTTCGGCAAGCGTTCGCACGTCTTCTGCGGAGCCGATGCGATTCACGTGAATCAAGAGGAGCATGCCTTCACGAAGCATCCGTTCGGGATCGCCCATCGGCAAGACGTCAGCATATACAGCAACTGCCAAATCCCCAAGCCTCCGGTCGGTGGCTTTGGGGTGGGGCCGATAGGGATGGTTGAGACGGAAGCGGATTTCTTCGATGAATAGCGACGGATCATCGAGCGATTCGAGCCGGCGGAGGATTTCCTCCTTTGTTGGCAATAAAGCGGCTGCCCACGCCAGTATCTGTCCGGCCCGAAGCCGCGTTTCCCATTCCCGGCGGTTGCTTTCCGTCAGGAAAGGATGGTTGGGCTCCCGGCGACAGGCTTCTTGCCACAATTCCAGAGCTTTTTCATATTCCGCAAGAGGATAATAAACGCGGAGTGCGAGGCTGATACAAGGTTCGGCCAGAGAGTTGAACATATTTGCTGCGTGGGAGTAAAGCGTCTCTGCGCGGCCATATTCGTTCAACTCCAGATAGGCTTCGGCAAGGGATTGACAAAAAGCCCATAGAGTTTCTTCGTTGAAAAACGGATAGTATGCCCAACCGGCGGGATTGCCCAATTGCCGAGCAGCTGTCCGAAGTATCTCTTTCTTTTCATCCTCGGATTCCGCCACAAGTATGCGGATCATCCACGCGCGCCAGCGGTCAGGATAGCGTTGAACAAAATCCTCCGCAAAACGTTTTGCCTCGGAAAGGCGGCCAATCCTGCGGTAAAAATCAGCTAAAACGTAGCCTTCTCCTAAAGCAAGCGCAGGATTCTTGAAGTTCGCTTGGGCGTGGGATATTGCCTTTTTGAGGTACTCGATAAAATCCGTTTGAACGGATTCATCTTGAGCAACCGCCCACTTGGCATAGTTGGACAAAAGAAAAACCTGAACCACATCGGGGACTCCGGCAGAATCCAGCAGCCCTAAAACGGCCTTAGGGATTTGACGAGTTAGCGTTGTGAACCGATCATTCTGGCCGGTTTCTACAAGACGGACTCCTAATTGGACGAGCAGAAGGGGGTTTTCGGCGAGGGTTGGGCTGGTTTCCATCACACTGGATAACGCCCGGATTTGTTGGTCAACCGGCAGGGGTAGTGCTCGTGCGCGATACAAGGTGGCTGTCGAATCATCTTTCAACGAAAAGTCCGCAATCTTGTCGAAATTGTCATTTAGAAACGACTCAGGAAGCGCGTTGAGGAAATGTGCAAAAAGATTATCTTCCTCCCCTTCACCCATATCGCCGGTCTTGCGAATTATATATTGGCTTTTGAAAAAGAGATTCAAATCCCACGCCGGCGACCAGCTGTTGACGATGAGGGTAATATCATGATCGCGCAAATACTCCATCAACGCCCAGCTGTGAAAGCCGCCCGTAAAGTAGTACGGCATAAAGCCGGTGGTGTTTTTTTGTATACCGATATCCTGCGCGATTGCTGTGGCTACTTCCTCCATTTGCCAGGATTTTTCCCCTGCGCGCTGGGGAACAAGATAAAACGGTGCTGCTATTCCATACAGCGGCGTATAGGCAATTTCGGGCAAAACTGTCAGTCCCCACGAGCCTGACAGATTGATTAGAGCCCAAAAACTGAGAACAGTGGTGAGACCTCTTCTGATCCAGGCGCGCCCGATCTGCACCAGCCCATACGCAGCAGCCACCGCCATGGCAGGCAAGATTGGCGTGGCCCAACGCGGATCCTTGCGAACGACTGCTACACAAGCCAACCCGCCGATCACAGCGGCGGCAACAACACCTGTGCGGGGCGACCAGCGACGTATTAGGAACACCAGCCCTAATGTGGATGCCAGAAGTATCAACACCCCGCAAGTACGCGGCGCGGCCAGACCCTCGATCAGCTGTCCGAGGTTTAACGCCCATGAAATCACACCATAACTTCGATACAAACCCGCGCGCTGATAGTAATCAATGGTCTCCACAATTCTCCAAGTCTCAGGGCGCAAATAGAAGGGGAGGGCAACCAGTGCACCAATCACGGCGGCCAAAAGTGTGTTCCATCGGGCACGCCACACCAAGCCCGGAATATCCCTTGGCAATCCCCATTTTCGTCCGGGCCACCACACGCGCCCGTAATACAAGGCCAAAGGCAGGGCCACATACATCGGATACGACCACTTGGTTAACATCCCCAAACCAAACAGGATTCCGAGAGACAGGGCAGTTTTATGTTTTGCACAATCAGGGTCCGCAACTAGCAGGCAGCATGTGAGGGCTACCACTGCGGTCAGAGGCGCTTCGTTCAGGTAAATCCGGCCCGACCATATAACCAATGGAATGGCAGAATACAACATTACCCCCAAAATGGCCATGGGCAAACGGCATCCCAAATAGGAAAGCATGAGAAACACACACAACAAGGAAACCGCCGTCCATACTCCATTGATTACCCGTTGTGCTTTCAGATCACGGCCAAGAAACAAACAGGAAACGGCCCCTGCGATATACGTCATCGGCGGGTAAGAGCCGCCGGCGGTAAGAATATCCTGAACACGTTCCGACAGACTCTTTTCGGGAACCACCAGAGCGTCATAGGCAATGAATCCCGCCCGCCGGTGGTAGTATTCATCAAAGACAATCTGTCGGGTATCCAGCCAGTACCACAAGACCGTATTGGCAAGCCCATAGAGCGCGACCAGACAGAGGCCAAGAATAAAAAAGCGGGTTTGCCTCGGCGAAATACCGGCCTGTTGATTCGGGACAACGGGCGAGTTCATGCTGCTTTCTACACTCCCTGTGTTTTTGTGGCCTTAATCAAGATCCCCCAGCTTTGCGTGCGGATCACAGGTAACCGCGAAAGAACCTCATCTATGAACATCAACAGGGCTTCCGCCAAAGACTTGAAGGGAATAAAGCGGAAGATGTGCATCAAATCGGGAAAACCAAGAAGCGGATACGCGATATACCCAAAGTACCGCACGTGATCTATGGTGAACCAAGGTTCTAACATTTGGACCAAGCGCCGGCGCGTGAGGTTCTGATGTTCCTCGGAGAAATGCCTGCCGCGGTTGGCAAGTTTACGCGGGAGTGCCGATAGAATAGAGGCGTTGGTATCTACAGAAACCATTTCTCCGCCCGGTCGCAGGACGCGATACATTTCGCGCACCGCACGCTCGGGCTGGGGCAAGTGGTGGAGAAGACTACGACAGAAGACCAAGTCAAATGAATTGTCTTTCAGCGGCAATTCTTGGCTGTTGCCTTGGATAAGTTGATCCGACAAACGCGCGGCCTTGGCCAGCATTTCACTCGATAGGTCCAACCCGACGATTTGTTTCGGCGGGATTTTCTCGAACAGCAGCCCGATTCCGCAACCATTGTCGAGAATGCGGCCGTCCGTTCGCACGAGACCGAGCATCTGGTCGGTCCACCAACTGTGATAGCGGCGGGAATACGGGTCGGCATATCGTTTTTGCTCATACTCAACGGCCACACGGTCCTGAACGGCGACCTCCTGCGCAAAAGCCAGCAGGTCATCGCCAAGCATACAGGGAATTCCATTCCGAATGGCATAATGTCTATTGCATGCTGCACAGTCCAAACGTTCTGCTTGTTCCTCGAGCGGACCCTTGCAAAACGGACAGGCTAGTTCGGGGATACGCTCCAGAATTCCCATGAGTCAACCGCCACGCCGGAGGTTGGAAATCTGATCGGCTAGGAAGCCAAACAGAAGTGTGCCAAGACCGGACAGCAATAGGAGGATTGAAGAGTCACTGATATTGGTTGATGTAACTGCAGTGTAAGCGGTGTAGAACAGCCCGATGCCGAGAAGAAACGCGCTGACCGGGACAAATATTTTTAAAGGGTTAAACAACATGGCTATCCGGCTGATTAACAGCAACGTGCGGATTCCATCTTTTACATACCGCACCCGGCTTTTTCCACCTGCGCGAGGGGCCACACGAATGGGGACGTAATCCACAATACAGCCGTCCTTAAGCATGGCCAGTGTTAGGGTAGTGGTTAGGGAAAAGCCATTGGGAAGGAAAGGAAGAAAGCGAAGCGCCTCTTTTCTCCGAAAGGCGCGAAATCCGGAATTGATGTCGGGAATATGTTGCCCGGCAAGAAACTCAGCGGCAACCGACAGGAGCCATTTCCCGGGCTTGCGGATGGCCACCTGATCCTCGGGCGACCGTGCGCCGATCACCATGTCACAGTCCTTTAGCGCTTCCACAAGACGGGCAACATCTGCAGGATCATGCTGGCCGTCGGCATCCATAAAGACGATAAGATCACCGGCGGCTTTCCGCATCCCTTGCTTGAGCGCCGCACCGTACCCGCGATTGATCCGGTTGCGAATTACACGAGCGCCCTCCCGTTCGGCAATTTGCGCTGTGTCATCGCCGGAACCATCATCCACGACCAGTACTTCATAATCGGGATAAAGCCGGCGAAGATTGCGAATGGTCAGTGCAATAGTTTCTGCCTCATTATACGCCGGCAAGACAACGGTGACCACATCGGATGGCGTTCCTTCCTGCTTCATGCGCTTACTCCCTTCCGCGAGATCACCGATTCATCAACTGCAATACGCAATCCTGTTTTGTTGATTGTGGTGATAGATTGTTTTAGACGGCTGGTAGGCGATGAACTCCAACAAGAGATTACACGGCAAGAGTATCTACCAGATCATGAGGCGGATGGACTTTCCTTTTTGATGGCTAAATGTGACAGGGCCAATCGGGCCATCGTAACCGCATCACGAAATGAACTTAAGCCCTTCAAAAAGGTCCAAACGCCATAAGGCCGGAAAAACCATTCCCGGTAGCACATCCGAATACCGTCCATGATTTCCTTGCTTGAGAGACCGGGATAACTCACTATGGCCGAATAGTTTTGGTCAAAGTCTTCCCACAGATTCGACTCAAGCCATTTATTTTCCACCGCCTGCTGATAGAACTTGGTGCCCGGATAAGGAGCCCCGACGGCGAAATTGACTATGTCCAGCGGCAAACTCCGTGCAAAGCGACTTGTCGCCTTGATGGTCTCGTGGGTTTCGCCCACAAGACCAATGATGAAATAGCCCCATACTTTTATACCCGCGCGCTTGGTCATCCACACAGCCTCGCGCGCGCGCTCGACCGTGGCTTTTTCACCCTTCTCGCACTGGTTGAGAATACTCTGCGCACCAGACTCGATCCCAAAATTGATCATCCAACAACCGGCTTTTTTCATCCAACGCAGCAGTTCCTCGTCCACATAATCTACCCGGCTGTTGCAAATCCAACGAACCTTCAACCCGTTGTCGAGTATTTGCTTGCAAATCCCAATGACATTCTCCCGATCTTGCGTGAACGTATCCGCATGAAACATCACATTGTGGATGTTCAGCCGGTCGAGATACTTCAACTCCTCTAGGATACTTTCAGGCGACCGTAGGCGGGGTTTGGATTTCCACATGACCGACTGCCGGCAAAATGTGCAAGCATTCGGACAGCCCCGGCTGTGCAAAACGAATGTGTACCGCTTGCCAATATACGGCAACCGATAGCAGTCCACCGGCAAAAGCTCATGCAAAGCAATGGGGAGCGTATTTAGATCGCCAATAAACGGCCGTTCTTCATTGACAACAATTTCACCCTTCTCCCGCCAGACCAAACCCTTAACTGACCGGAGATCACCCCCGCGATCCACAACCTCCAGCATTTCGCGAAGAGTCTCTTCCGGCTCGCCCAGAATGCCGAAATCCACGCTGGGGAAAGCTTCCATGGTTTCCCGCGGCAAAGCCGTGATGTGTGGCCCTACCACCACTGTCCGGCTGTTATAGCGTTTCCCCAAGTAGGTGGCATAAACATCATTGGTCACCACTGAGGTGATTGCCTGAACAATTGTCCACTTCGGCTTATGGCGTTTCACATATTCAAGATACTGGTTCCATGTGATTCTCTCGGCGATGCAGTCAAGAAGATCCACCGTATAACCGGCGCGTTTGGCTACAGCAGCCAGCAGCGCCAGGCTGGTTTGCGGCCAGAGCGTGCGCTCGCGCGACCGGCGGCCCGAACGATTGATATCCCGGATGTAAATGTATCCATCAGGCGAGGGAGGATTGACAAAGAGAACTTCACAGCCGGTATGTTTATTGCGCATAACTTCATCCCTGCGTTGCCTCCGACCGGTCCGACCAATGCAGTACATTCGGGCGGAGACTCGGCATCCTGCCTGCTGCCAGTTTGCAAAAATGCGCGTGGCGTTCGTTTTTGCCCTCTGCGCCACGACTGTGCAATTTTTGCACAGGTCGCAGCCCCAAAGTCAAGTCAAAATCCGGACTGCGCAACCGACATCCCGCGGAATCAGATGGCGTGCACCCTCTTGTTTTCCTGCTTCGCAAAACACTGGACAAAGGCGGGTGCGCATCCCAAATTTCGGCTGCACGCGGGCGAAAGGAGCGCTGGGGGGCGGTCGTATTTGGGTTTCAAGAACAGCTCGTGCACGGCGAAAAAAACGCTCCTTCGGCCCGGAGCAATTTGTTAGAAATTTGTTGTGTGATCAAAAACAGAAGCGAGGGACAACATGCCGAAATGGGAAGAACAAGCCGCACTGGTCACGGGGGCCACAGGAGGCATCGGTTCGGCGATTGCGTGTGAACTGGCGGCTCGGGGCGTCGCCGTCGCAGTTCATTATCATCGAAACGCCGAACGTGCGCAGCAGCTATGCGAGCAGCTGGCCGGGGTTCAATCCGCCGCCGGTCGTCGGCCATCCGCAATGTCTGCCTTCGCGGTCGCAGCCGACCTCGGCGATGCGTCCCAAGTCGAGGCGATGGTCGCGGAGACGGTCGCACGGTTCGGCCGCCTCGATATTCTCGTCAACAGTGCCGGCTATTTCGACGACAAGCTTTTGGGTTTTATGAAACCCGAGGATTGGGAGCAGATGATTCGGACGAACTTGACGGGCGTATTTCACTGCTGTCGCGCGGCCGTGCGCGAGATGATCGCCCGGCGCTATGGCCGCATCGTCAACGTCGCATCGGTCAGCGCGTGGCTCTGTCCGCCCGGCCAGACCAACTATGCGGCGACCAAGGCGGGTGTCATCGCCCTGACGCGCTCGCTGGCCAAAGAGGTCGGTTCGCGCGGGATCACCGTCAACGCTCTGGCGCCGGGCTTTGTCGCCACGCCGGCCCTCGAACGCATGCCCAAAACCGCGCTCGAGGAACACTTGTCGCGCGTGGGATGCCGCCGCGCCGGACGCCCCGAGGAAATTGCATTCGCAGCAGCTTTCCTCGCCTCGCCCGAAGCATCCTACATCAACGGTGCCGTTCTCGCCGTGGACGGCGGAATGTAATCAGTCGCCGTCGAAATACAGGAAACGTCCGCAGTGGTCGCACGTGACCAGCGAGCCGCTGGTGCGCAGGCGATAGGCCGTCGAGGCCGCCATGCGAACCCGGCAGCCCTCGCACACGCCGCCGACCAGCCGCACCACAGGCCGCTGATAGCGGCTTTTCAGCCGTTCGTAGCGGGTGACCATCTCCGGCGGCATCGCCTCGATGATCTTGCAGCGTTTCTCGCTATGGAGAGCCGCAGCCGACACTCCGGACTGGTGCATCTCTGTATCCAAAGCTTGCAGCTGGATCAAACGAGCTGTTTCAAATTTCATGGGAAAGGACCTCCTCCTCCCTTGATTGAGTTCCTCCAATAAGCCGGGCTTCCAAGCGCTGAATCTCATGCACAATGTCGGCCGGCCGGTGACATCGTGTCAGACGTTCGGCGGCATGGCTCGAATGGAACATACGCGCCAAGTGCGCAAGAATCTTTACATGGGTCCGGTCATCGGGCGAACAGACCAGCACAAACACCCGCGTCGGTTTGCCGTCCGGTGCTCCAAAATCCACGCCATGCCGAGTAACGAGGAGCGAGAGGACAGGCTGGCGCAACTGTTCGATGGGATGGCGCGGGTGCGGAAAGGCCACCCCGCCCTCGAAGGCGGTCGGGCACATCTGTTCGCGCTCGATCAACCACGCGAGCAGCTGCTCGTAATCGAGCACCGCGCGCGTTCGCACGGCCAGCGCCGCCAAGGCTTCGAGCACCTCCTGCCGCGTGCGGCGTTCAGTTGAATACTGGACCGCATCCTCGCGCAACAGGTCGGCCACGCGCGTGGTGCCGTTCCACAAATGGACATTTGCCGAGGGTCCGGCGCTGCCCGCAGTCCCCTGCTTGATCTGCCGGTTGAACCATTCGAGGACAACCGATTCCTCGAACCTCCACACCCGGCCGATCCGTATGGCGGGAATTTCGCCCGACCGAACCATCTTGGTAATGGTGCGGGGATGGAGTTTGAGAATATCGGCAACCTCGCGAACCGTCAGGACCTTCACAATTAAACCTCTTTTAGGCGCGAAAGAAACCTTCGTCGCCCTGTTTTCTATATAGGAGTGCTAATGGCCCAATAAAGCCCTGTCAAGGCTAAAATTCAAAAAAATGCATTTTATTTTTTCTAAAAATCTCCTAAATTACATAAAATACCTTAAAATACTTATTAATGTCTTTCTTAAAAAACCATCCCTCATCGCCCATTTGCAATGGGCACGTTTCTTTTTTATTATCAGTATTTTATAACGAATGGTCGGGTTTCAGGCGGGAGTTTTTATCTGCATCGCTCAACAGCGTCTATTCCGTTCATGTTGTCCATCCCGTCCGCTTTTCCATCGCTCGGCATTCACTCTTTCAAGCCGATCATCTTCTCTGCATCCACACAGGTCCGCAGGATTTCCCCAAAATAAACCCGATGGAAGTCTCCCTGCGGGTAGCATCCCGTGATGAGCTGCCGGGCCAGTTCGTCGGGCAGCACATCGTTGGAGTGAACCACGCGACATTCATAGTGGATGGCGCATTCGGCGATCAATGGCGGCTCGACCGTGGCCGATTTCAGCGCGGTTAGCCCCAGTTCCTTGAATTTGTCCACGTCACGCCCCGACCGCGTCCCGCAGTATTTGACCATCTCCTTCATGTCGGGGGTGGGGACATTCACCGTAAATTCGGGCACCTGTTCAATGCACCCGTAGGTGTAGCGCGACGGCCTGACCAGAACGATGAATATGGGTTTGCCCCAAATAATGCCCGCCGACCCCCAGCCGATGGTCATGATGTTCGGCCGGCCGGCCCGCGATTGCGAAACCAGAAGGATACCATCGCGCGACATGGCACGATACGTTTCTTTAAGAGGGTCGGCAAAACCAACGCTGATCTTGGCCATGGGTGCTCTCCCGCTTTATTCCAAATGTGTTCGTTCAAAAATCGCCCCGGACCGGTAGTCGTTCCACGTGTTCTCAAACCAGTATTGGGCTTGCGGAATCGGCCGCACGGGCACGGCATAGACCTCGAATTCCCCGTCGCCCCGGTAGCGTACTTCGAGGATTTCTTTGCGGAGCGCCTCGTTTTCCGGAATGAAGCGAAACGCCGCCCCCAGCAGCGGATGCGGCTCGCGCCCCGCCGTGCGGTCCACGACCATATAAGAACCGCGGCTTCCGCCCCCGCGCTCCAGATACGCCTCGATGGCCCGCAGATAGCCGACATGGGCCAGACACATCTGCTCGGCAAGGATCGCTTGGAGAAACTGACCGGGCGATTCCAGCCGCAGTCCTTCGCCGCGAATCCGCCGATAGAGGTCGCGCCCTTCCGCAACAGCACGCCGGACAGTTTCGGCCTCCCGTAAAATGCCGCCCGCACGCGTCATGCGCCGCCGAACGTCCGCCTGCAACTGCGCGAGGGTCAACGCGTTGGCCGATGGCGTCTCGATCGCGCGCGTAATCTGCTCAATCCGCCGGTTGACCGCATCCTGCACCTGCCTTAGAA
>JAOAGV010000138.1 GCA_026415575.1 Candidatus Sumerlaeia bacterium | reverse complement strand
GTGGCAAGCCCTGAAAGGGCGCCCTATCGTTGACCGGCGCCGTTGTTAGCGCACCCTTTCAAGGCTTTAACACTTGGGGGCGGAAGCATTTCCCAAAGCGTTGCCCTAATCTGAATTAGTTCGCCCCTTCAGGGCTAAAAAATCCGAATTGCTCACGCGGCCTTTAGCCACGTCGAGGTTTATCATTAGCTGGAATACAAATGCAGCAGGAGTATAAAGTTTGCACCCTGTTCTTTTTCATATCGGTTCATTCAATATCGCCTGCTATGGCCCGCTGATCGCTTTGGGCGTGCTCATTGGAGTTTATCTGATGGTGCGTCGGGGCAAATCGGTCGGCATCGCTCCCGAATTCATCCTCGACCTGACCTTCTACTGCGTAATTCTCGGTTTCGTCGGTTCGCGCGTGTTTTTTATTCTGGGCGACTTGCGTGGATTTGCCCAGACACCATGGGCCTATATTTTCTCCCGCCAAGGCTATGTGTTTTTCGGCGGTTTGCTGTCCGCTTTGCTCTTTGCGATTTGGTTTGTCCGCCATCGGCGCGTCGAACCGTGGCAAATCGGCGATGTGGCCGCGCCCTCGATTGCCCTCGCCCACATGTTCGGCCGCCTCGGCTGCTTTTGCTCCGGTTGTTGCTACGGCCGGGTGTGCGCTCCCGGACATGAACACTGGGGCATTTCGTTCCCGCTCTATTTGGATCCGCAAACCGGCCAACCCAGCCAGATGTTCAATTTCGCTTACTGGGACCACCTGACACGCTATCCCGACCGTCTGGGGCCGGGAGCAACAGCTTCGCTTCCCGTGATTCCCGTGCAGCTGTATGAGGCAGCGGCAAACTTGCTGATCTTTGCGGTTCTAATGTGGCTCTGGCGGCGACGCCGGTTTCGTGGGCAGGTCTTTGCGGTCTATCTGATGATCTACGGGGCAGTCCGTTTTGCTTTGGAATTCTTTCGCGGCGACTACGGCGACACAGTCTTCTACGGCCTTTTGCAGCGCGGCCAGATGTCGCAGACTCTTTGCGTTCTGGCCATCATAGCCGGGGCGGCGATTTGGTGGCTTCGCAGAAAAACCCCCCTGCAACTCCCTCAGCCCAAAGCACCGTCGGTCGTTTCCCCTCCGCCTTCGCCCGAACCGCCCCGCGCCGAATCGCCCCCGCGCCGCAAAAACACGCGGCGGCGCTGAGCCTGATCTGCTTATTCCTCGGATGGTTTCTTCCGATCCAGCACCGTGCGCACTTTTTCCGCCATCATCTGAACCGTAAACGGCTTCTGCAAAAATTCGACGTCCTCGTCCAGCACACCATGGTGGGCAATGGCATTGGCCGTATAGCCCGACATGAACAGCGTTTTGATCTGCGGCCGGATGGCTTCGATCTTCTCGCGCAACTCGCGCCCGTTCATTTGCGGCATCACCACATCGGTAATGAGCAGGTGAATTTCGCCCGCATGCTCGCGAGCCAAAGCCAGTGCATCCGTCGGCCGACGTGCGGTCAACACCGTGTAGCCATAGTGTTCGAGAATGGTTCTGCCGAGGTTCAAAATCGTCTCCTCGTCCTCGACGATGAGAACCGTCTCTGTCCCATGAAGAACTTCCGGCGCAACCGCCACCTCGGGTTCGGGTTTCACTTCTTCGGCAACGCGTGGCAGGTAGATTTTGAACGTGCTGCCCCGCCCGGGCTCGCTATACACATTGATAAAACCATGGTTTTGTTTCACCATGCCGTAAACAATCGAAAGCCCCATCCCCGTGCCCTTGCCGACCCCTTTGGTCGTGAAAAACGGCTCGAAAATCCGCTCGAGGGTCGCCTTGTCCATTCCCACGCCGGTATCGCTGACGGCAAGCACCACATAGTCGCCGGGAACAAATCCGGCGTGCGCAGCGCAATAGTTCTCGTCCAATGTCACGTTGGCCGTCTCGATCGTCACCGTTCCCGATCCCGCGATGGCGTCGCGGGCGTTGACTGAGAGATTAACCAGAATCTGATTGAGCTGGGCCGGGTCCACCTTGACCGGCCAGAGTTGAGGGGCGGGTTTCCACTCCAGAAGGATGTTCTCGCCGATGAGTCGAGAGAGCATTTTGAACATGCTCCCAATCGTCTCGTTGAGATCGAGAATTCTCGGGGCAATAGTTTGTTTCCGGGCAAAGGCAAGCAATTGGCCCGTGAGATCGGCCGACCGTTGCGCCGCTTTCTGAATTTCCATGAGGCTCTCCAGCAGCGGCGGATTGTTGCCAACCTGATCGAGCGCCAGCTGCGTGTGGCCGAGGATGGCCTGAAGCATATTGTTGAAATCATGGGCCACGCCGCCGGCCAACTGCCCGATCGCCTCCATTTTCAACGCCTGTCGCAGCTGTTCCTCCATCTGCCGCCGCTCCGTAATATCGGTATGCGTGCCCAACATGCGCAGCGGCCTGCCGTCGGCATCCCATTCGACAATCTCGCCCTGCGACAGAATCCACTTATATCCACCGGATGCAGTCCGCAGGCGAAATTCAACCCGATAGTCGGGCAACTTTCCCGCAATGTATGCCTGATATATCGGAACAACCACCTCGCGGTCTTCCGGATGCAGACGCTCAATCCATCCTGCATTGGTCTCGTGAAACGTCGCCGGATCATAGCCCAGCATCAAGGCATACTCATCGTTAACCGTGACCTCGCCTGTGAGAATGTCCACGTCGTAAATGCCCTGATGCGCACTGGCTACGGCCAGACGCAGCCGCTCCTCGCTTAGGCGCAAGGCCGTTTCCGCCCGCTTGCGGTCGGTGATGTCCAAGACGGTAATAACAATCTCGCCCGATACATCACCCGCCCGCAGCGGGGTCATGGCAAGAAAAACGTGCAGTATTGTCCCGTCTTTGCGCCGCCACCGTGTCTCCATCAAACCAGTTCCGGTTTCGGCAATCTGGCGATAAACGGTTTGACCAACGTAGTCAAACTCTTCGCTTGTTGCATACAAAATCCGTGTGCTTTGCCCGACCAATTCCTCCGCCGAGTATCCCAGCATTTCGCAGATGCGCGTATTTGCCTCCAACCAAATCCGATTGCGAACCAAACCGACGCCAATGGGCGCAACACGAAAAATGCTTTGCAGCCGCTCTCGACTTTCGCGCAACGCTTCCTCCGCCTGTTTGCGCTCGCTGATGTCACGAATGACTAGGCTGCATCGCACTTGCCCCTCGTGATCCGTAAACAGAGATGCCGAGATTTCGGCAGGGAATTTCGTCCCGTCTTTGCGAACCAATGTCAATTCGCCGTGGAACCGTCCCGTCCGCGCCCGTTCTTCGAGGGCGGCAGCCAGCCGCGGATCCGTCGCGTCCACCACGAGAGCGCGTCCCCCTGCGACCAACTCCTCGACGGTATAGCCGAACATGCGGCAGGCTGCCGCGTTGGCGTCCAAAATCCGACCGTCCGGTATGGTCAGCAGCACGGCATCGAGACTGCCATGAAATAACAAATAATAGCGTTCCAAACTATCGCGCAGTTGGTCTTCCACCTGCTTGTGGGCGATAGCCTCGGCCAGCAGATTGCCTACAGACTGCAAAAAATAAACATCCTCTTTGGTGAACAAGCGGTGCGTGCGCGTATGCGCGCCCAGAACTCCATAGGGTTTCTCGCGCCCCGCAACCACCACGCTCATGCCGCTGACCACCCCATGGTCGTGAAGCAATGGCGGCCCGCTGAAGCGCTTTTCAGTCCGTAAATCCTCGACAATCACCGGCTCCCCATACTTAAGCGTATAGCCGGCCTGTGATTCCAACCCCGCCGGCACTGTGGCGCTGCCTACAAGCCCTTCGTTCCAGCCGACACCGGCGCGCAAAAGCAACCGCTGGCCATCCGGCTGCAATTCGAGAATTTTACATAACTCGACGCCGAGCACTTCCGCCACACGACGCACCGTTTGGTCATGCAGCGCCGACAAATCGCCCCGGAGCGCCAGCCTCCCAAGTTCGGCCACAACCGCCTGCTGGCTCGCCCGTGCCAAAATCTCCTTCTGCGCGGCGCGCTCATCTGTCTGGTCGCGGAACACCAGCACCACACCGAGAACCTCGCCGTCCTCGCTTCGAATAGGTGCACCGCTGTCGGCGATCGGATACTCCCGCCCGTCGCGCGAAAGCAACAGCGTGTGATTGGCCAGCCCGATCACGACGCCTTCGCGCGACACCCGCACAACCGGACTTTCCACTTCGGCCCGTGTTTGTTCATTAATAATCCGAAACACCTCGGTCAAGGGCTTGCCGGTTGCCTCCGCCTCGCTCCAACCCGTCAGTCGGGCTGCAACGCGGTTGAGTCGCCGGATGCGTCCGGCCGTGTCGGTTACAATTACGGCATCGCCGATGCTGTAGAGCGTGGCGCGAACTTCCTCCTGCGCCTCGCGCCGCTCGCGTTCGGCCCGATAGAGGGACTTGAAAATCTGCACGCGCCGAACACTCCCCAAAAACGCCGCCGCTATCGCCGTCATCAAAATCGTCAGCCCCGCCAACAAAGCAATGAGGCGGCCGCGGTAGTAGGCCTCAGCCAGAATCTCGCCGGCATCCACTTTGGCGACCATAAACCACGGTGAACCGGGAACCTGCCAGAGGCTTGACACCACCTTGATTCCGCGGTAGTCCGTGCCCTCGAACTCGCCCGTGCGGCCCAACACCGCCTGCACTGCCGGAACCTCCTTTCGCGCAAGCGGAATCCGCAGCGTCAGCGCCGGCGCCGTGGTGTGGCGAAGCGCGTTGAGATAGACAACCTCGTCGCCCTCGCGCCGCACCAAAAGCGTCTCGGCTGTGCGGCTGGGCGTCGGCCATGACTGGATAAGCGGATACAGGTCCTTGTTCGGGTCAGAGCGAAAAATCAATACGGCAATCGGACGGCTGGTCTCATCGAGAATCGGTGCCGCAACATCCAAATGGACCTCTTGATCAATGGGGCAGCGGAAAAAGTCGCCAAAAATCGCTCCGCGCGCCGCCACAGCGTCGGCGACCAACTTTCGGGCCGACGCCTCCAGTTCCGTCAATTTCGGAAGCAGCGAGAATAGAACTCGACCGTCGGCACCGGCAATAATGACATTTTGATAGCCGTAGGCCTCGGATATCGTTTGCAGCCTGCTTTGCAGCAGGTCTTTGGCAGATGGACTGCCGCCGGAAGTCAGGATTTCTTCCACAGCTTGCCGGAGGGAAACACGCGTGGCATTGACGCGCACATCGGCCAGCCGCTCGTTCCTCCAACCCACCAACTGGCGAACTTTCAGATCCCCCACGGCGTGCAAGGCGTTCCATCGTTCGCGGCGGATTTGCTCCGTTTCTTTGCGATAGATCCACACGCCAACCGTTGCGAGCACCAAGACAATGGCGACAAAACTGCCGGCCAATCCCCAATAAAAAGTGCGGATGTCCCCTTTACTGGTCATTGTTGGACTCTTTCGTCTAGACATCTATCCAAGGCCCGCAGATCTTTTCCAACTTCCAACCTCTTGCGTTTGCCTTCTTTGCTTCTGGCCAAAGCCCCCTTAGACGATGGAGGGTCGGGTTCCACCCCGACCGCATTTTCGATTTTAACAGTGGAGGGTCGGGTTCCACCCCGACCGGATTTTCCATTCAATCTCCTTCGTCTAAAAATCCATCCAATTTGCGACGATCTCCTCTAACTTCTAACCTCTTGCTTCTGCCTTTTTTGTTGTGGCCAAAGGCAAGGTTAGCAATTTGGATTCTTTAGCCCTGAAGGGGCGAACCAATCTAGCCCAGGGCAACGCCTTGGGAGATGGTTCCACCCCCGAGTTTTAAAGCCCTAAAAGGGCGCGCTAACGACGGCGGCCAACGATAGAGTGCCCTTTCAGGGCTTGCCACCCTCGATTGCGATTTTTCCCAAGGCGCTGCCTTGGGCTAAAATAGATGGCCTTTTCAGGGCCGGAAAAAACCGCTCGCAGACTGAAACCCCAATTCCCTTGTACATGGGCCCTGTGCGCATTGTCCATACAACCTTGTGCGCATTCCTTTGGTTGTGGCCGAAGGCCAAGTTAGATTCTTGAATACAAAACCAAGCAATTCAAAAACAATTTTTAGAACAAAGAAAGTATCTTGTCAATAACAAAGGTCCCACAGCGGGCGAACAAGCCTCCCCTGAAATTGCGAGAAACTCGCTCGATCGTGCCGTGGCCTTATTGGGGCTGGAAGGCCGAAATGGAAAAGGTTTGAGACATCCCTTTGGACTTTGGCAGCCATGCTGCCGCTTTTTTGCTTTGGACTGCGGGAGCCATGCTCCCGCTTTCTTTGTTTGTGCGAAACCCAACCCCGCCAAGCGTCGGTTCTTTCCTCATCACCGACGCTTTGCCTGACGACGGACGACTTCAGCAAAGCGGCAGCATGGCTGCCGCACTCCAAAGTCCTTGGCACTGTGCGGGTGGATTTATCCGGTATCACCCAGCGGTCTTGATGGTGTTCGGGCGAATTGAGTCGGTCGGGGAGGCAACCTGACCCTCCAAATTGGCCGCGCGGGCAATTGTGAAAAACACAAATTCAGTCGTTACCGGGCCTTGCAGAAACACTGCAACAGTTCACTTAGGATGAACCCGGCTCGCCCCACGACGCCGGATATTCGAAGCGATACAGCTGGTTGTCGCCGAACGTATCCACCTGCTTGAGTGTGCCGTCCTCGATCCAGCCGCGCAGGGCGGAAAACTGCACGGGCGGCGGATTGGCGTCGCCGACCGCCCCGCGCGCCGGCGGGCCAAGGCGACGGTTGACCTGGTGTTTGATTTCGTTGGGAACAAACATGTAAAACGTAACGCCCAGACGGTGCAGACCGCGCAATTGTTCCTCCGGTGGTTTGCCCCACAGCGCTTGCAATTCCCAGTCGTCGAAGTGAACGATCTTTACGCGGCGGTCTATCAGCAAGTGGCGGTTCTCGTGCGTAAGGACTTTTTCGTCCACACAATAGACATTCAGCCCCATAAAAACATAGACATCTTCGCCGAACGCAAATTCATAGAACATCGAGGGCTCGATGCCCAGATAGTGGAGAGCCACCAAATGGTTCGGCGCATAGATTCGATTGTTGATGTTGACCGGCCGGTTGATCTTGAAGCCCATCAGCGCCATCGGCAGGCCGGGGAAGATGGCCATCCACAGCGCAAGAGCAACAAACAACCCGCGGTAAAGAGGCGCAATCATCGCCTGTGCGGTATATGCACCGAAAATCGGAATCAACACTACAAACGGAATGATCTGATAGAGATAAAAATCCGCCAACAAGTAGTGGTAAGCCAAGAGCAAGACCAATAGCAGCGCGCACAGCCAACCGAACCGCCGGGCGGCCACGTCGGCACGCCGCGTCAAATCCAGTGCAGCGCAACCGCTCAGCGCCAACCGCACGCCGCGCAAGCCGCCCAGCAGGAAAATCAACAAACCCGGCACGGCAATTCCCATCAACGCCGGCGCGTGCTTCCACGTATGAAAATCGGTAACCCAAAAGCGCCACGAAGCGGCCAGCTTTCGCGCCAGCGGCGTGTGAATCCGCGCAATTTCCATCTGGCGCACATCGGGCGCGCGGCGGAATTGCTCGAACGCCTCCCAGAACTCGCGCGTCAACGACGCCGCGCCGATCCCGTCGCCGTTCAGCGTCCATTCCACGGCCGCCGAGTCCATGACTTCCTGATTGTAGTGCACCGTCTTTGGAAACAGTTGCGTAAAAAACGCATACACCGGATTGCCCGTCAGCACCCAGTTGCGCACATACCACGGCGAGGCGATGAGCAGGCCGGCAAACAGCCAACCCCAAAACCGGCCGGTTGCCAGTAGCGACAGAAGCGACGGCGGATGGGCAACGCGCGTGTGCAGCGCCACAAGGTCTTTCGGCATCTCGCTTTCGTCGAGTATCTCAAATTTTTCTTCCGGCGGATCCTGCACGGGCCGCCAATGTGCCAGAACGATCATAGCCGCCCAGATCACCCACAGCAGTCCCATCAGATAGTTCAAGTGCATGGCAAAAGCCGGAATCAGCGTGGCAAGAACGAAATAGCCCGCAAGGCCGGTTTCCAAATACAACAGCGCCGTGTAAAGAAACGCAGCAACAAACAGCATGACAAACGCATAGTCCGAGCCGTAGATGAAGTACGCAATGCCGTAGGGCACCGCCCGAAAAACCGCTGTCAGGGCCAGTGCCAGAAGACGATGGCGCGTCAGATGCAGCGCAATGTGATACACCAGAAAGCACGTCATCAGACCGGCCAACGGCGGGGCGACCTGCGCATACGCATTCGACCATTCCCCTGCGGCGGTCGCCGTCGCTGCCGTCAGTAGCGCGTAGAGATGCGGATAGTTTGCACCCAGCCCCACGCCCACCTGCGCCACGGCCTTGAAGGGAAACGCCTTTTGGTAAAAAATCTCGCGCGCATAGCCGGTATAGAGTATCAGGCTGTCCCAGTAAGTTTCCGGACACAGCGCGCCATGGAAAAACGTCAGGAGTGTGATGAACGCTATCACCGCCAACAGCGCGGCGCGCGCGGCACGGGCCAGTGGGCTAAGCGGGCTTTCCAGCGACGCCTGATAGCGCCGCGCCGCTTCGCGCCCGACATCCCGCCGGAGCATTCCCCACGTCGAATGGGGGGCCAGTGCCGCCGATCGCCGGTTGCGCCACCACGCAATGGCTAAAAATATCACCGCAAGGGCGCCTACGGTTCCAACGACCGACTCTCGGCTGTGTAGTCCGAAGATCGTTTCGACCTCAAGCGCCACACCCACCGCGCCCATCCCCACGACATAGGCGAGGGCGAACCGTGCAAGGTCGGGAATGTAAAGATCGAGCGTTTCGAGGGCGAGCAGCCCGACAAAAATCCAGACTAGCGCGGCACCAGCCGCAATCGCCAGAGCCTTCCACTGGATATATTGCGGCGTCCAGCGATAGGGATTGGTCTTGATGTCAACAAGATGAAGATAAGCGGCCAGAAGCCCGCCGTGCAAATAAAAGAAATACGCGCAAGCCCCCACAGCAGCAGCAAGCGCGGCCAGAGCTAGCGCATGCCGGATTGTCGCGCCGTTTGGCAAGGACGGCGGCGTTCCGTTCGCACCCGGAGCGACGTCCGTCGAGAGGGTTTGTTTTTCAGAACCGCTTTCCATCCGACGTCATCCCCTCCTTGTCTGATGTCGCCGTTCGGCCATTCCCCGCCACCTCATAGCGGCTGAGGCGCGATGCTACCGACGGTGGAACGCGCGCGGTCACGCGCACACCGTCCGCTTCGTAGCGTTCGTGCAGGATTTGTCCCCGCCGGCGGACTTCTGTCAATTGCTCAATCCGAGTGTACGGAACCAGAAAGGTGTCGAGCATATAGTCGCGCGTAAGAATGTCCTCGATGCGATGCAGAAGCGACTCAATGCCCTCGCCGGTCAGGGCGGAGATTTCCACTTGGGCATACTCAGCGGTGTGCTGTAGATCGCGCGCCGGCACCCCGTCGAACCGGTCAATTTTGTTCCACACCAGAAGTCGCGGGCGGGCGGCCAGCCCCAGTTCGTCCAAAATCCGCTCGGTGGCGCGGAGTTCCTCGGCGCGGTTGGGCGACGCAATATCCACGACCTGAATCAGCAGGTCGGCGTAGTTCATCTCTTCGAGCGTGGCGCGAAACGCCACGGCAAGCGATTCCGGCAGGTCGCGAATGAAGCCCACCGTGTCTATGAGGGCCACCTGCGTGCCGTGCGGCAGCACCAGAGTGCGCGTGGTCGGGTCGAGCGTAGCGAATAATTTGTCGGCGGTGAAAATCGCAGCGCCCGTCAACCGGTTGATCAGCGTGGACTTTCCGGCGTTGGTATAGCCGATGACGGCGGCGGCCGGCAGCGCAGCGCGAAGCCGTCTGCGCCGTTGTGTGGCGCGATGGCGCCGGATGGCCTCGATGGCCTTTTGCAGTTGGGCAATCCGCGCCTGAATCCGCCGGCGGTCGGTTTCCAGTTTCGTTTCGCCCGGACCGCGCGTGCCGATACCGCCGCCCAAGCGCGACATTTCGACGCCGCGGCCCGTCAGCCGCGGAAGCAGATACCGCAGCTGCGCCAGTTCGACTTGAAGGCGGCCCTCGTGGGTGCGCGCGCGCCGCGCAAAAATATCCAAAATCACCCCGGTGCGGTCGAGCACCTTGACGTTGCAGACTTTTTCCAGATTGCGAAATTGCGCAGGCGAAAGCGGCGCATCAAACACCACGCCCGTGGCGTTCAGCCCCGCAATGTGCCCGGCAATCCGTTCCGCTCCGGTTGGGCTCAGGAAAAACGCCGGGTTGATGTGATGCAAGGAAACAACAAAGCGGTCGGCAACCTCGCCGCCGGCACTCTCGACCAACCGCACCATCTCGGCCAGCCGCAGCTCGGCGTGGGCGGCCGATTCGCGGGGCAAACGCAACTCCACGACCAGAAGCGTTTCGGGCTGATGTTCGGTGGAATGCAGTCGGGCCATTAGGAAGGACGCGAGTCCTGCCGCGGCGACGTCTCAATTTTGACTTGCGACAGGTCCATGCGGTTGAAGCCTTCGCCCTTGCGCGCCTCATCGCCGTCCGTGAAATCGCGGTCTTTGCGACCCGGCGGACGGCGCCAGATCATTTGCGCAATGGCGTGCTTATAGACCAAGTGTTGGGCACCGTGATCATTGACAATTACAGTGAAATTATCAAACCCCTTGATAATACCGCTGAGCGTGGTGCCATCCAGCAGGATCAGCTTGATCTCTGCGTTTTCCTTCCGCACCTGGTTCAGGAAACTGTCTTGCAGATTCATGCTCACTTTCGACATAGTAACTCCTTCGGGTTTTGCCGGTCCACCCTGCCGACTGCGGGCTGCATAATGC
>JAOAGV010000137.1 GCA_026415575.1 Candidatus Sumerlaeia bacterium | reverse complement strand
TTTCACCTCATTGCTTGGCTTTTTGCTGTTCTTTTGACCCTTTGAGTCCTTTCGGTCCTTGCCACGTGACGATAGGGACATGGCCGGCTTCCAAGCCGGGCGGAGGAGTTACCAACAATGCCGGATCAAGGTCCGCCAGTCTTCCGATTTCAGGCGGCGGCAGGTAGTCGCGGTCTTTTGTCCAAGTCCGGTGAAGTTTTTCCACGCGCGATTGCACAACCTCCCGCTCTTCATCCGTCAAATCCGCATTGAGCAAG
>JAOAGV010000136.1 GCA_026415575.1 Candidatus Sumerlaeia bacterium | reverse complement strand
AGATGTGTATAAGAGACAGCCAAAACGAACATCGGCCAAGCCGGTTTCGGTCGGAACTTCTGTGGGAGATACGGGAACCCACCTTGCCTTCTTGTTCTTTTCCGCCACCAACCGATAGTATTCGGGCAACATCACCAGTGGCCCTTCCTGAGTCTCTTTCCTAACAACCAGTTGGTCGTTCCAGCGGCATCCAAAGGTATAGGGGTCGGGTGCAAAAAAAGTGGCAAAAGCCTCCCACGCAACCGGCACCCTTTCCTCCCGGGCAACCGCGGGGGTGTATATCCTCCACGTCGCGCCGCCGCGTCCGGGAAAAGTATGCAGGATCGCTCCCTTCTGATCAATCGTGCCGTCGGCCGGAGGACCGCCTTCAAACCACGCTTTCACGCCATCCCAGAGAGCCTGTTTGTTGTAAGCCATAACCCGATGCACAAGCACCGACTCGCCGTTGGGGCGGCATGGGAACAGCGTAGGAGCAATGCGTGCGTAGGTTTGACCCTTGCTGTCGGCGGCTTGGACACTGGGGATATACTGGGTTTCCATCTGCAAAGCCCGGTTGGGGGCGGACGGGCGGCTGTCCAGAAACATTCCCGCGAGGCGGGGATCGTCAACCGACGGGCTGGACCAGAAATAAGGGGTGAAGAAAGCCACCGGACCTTTGAAATTGCCGGTGTTCAGAAAGAGGGTCCAACAGTGGTTTCCGGTGGGGACATTCTTGCCTGCGGTGGTGGATTTGGCCGGTGTCAGCGGCAACGGCAAATAGCCATAGCCGAACAGTTGGCCGCAGGTGCCTTGTTTGAGGTTCAGGCCGTCGGGCGGCCACAGCACCCAAGGGCTGAGTTGAGCCACGCCATACTTGCCCAAGGGTTTGTCCCAGTCTCTTCCCCTGCCGGCTCCGGGGCCGTTGGCCCACGCACTGAAATTCAGGGCCACGCCGCCCATGATAAACTTCGGCGTTTCCGTGGCGAAGCGTGTGTCGCGCCACCACCCCAAGCCGCCCTCGATGTCGGAATACATTTTTTCCAAAGGCTTGGGTCCGTCATATTGCGCAAACATCCAAGTGCCGAACAGGCCGCTTTGAAACCGGTTCCCCGGATACTTTTGCAAGAGAGGCCACGCGGCGACATACATGGAGAAGCCGGCGTTGTACGTCTCCGGGACTTTGTTGTTGGGGGCCAGCAGGTATCCGGCCATCTCGCCTTGCTGAATCCCCTCTCCGGTGGCAGACACGGGGTAGTACAGAAAGAGGAATGCCGCTGCGAGGCATGCAGTCGGCAGGCAGTTGAAACGTCTTGTGAACATCGCCGAATCTCCTTTTGAGACTGTTGGTCTTAACATCCCGCCAATTTTCGAAGGCATTTTCCAACTTCTACCCTCTTGCCTCTACCCTTTTTGCTTGTGGCCAAAGGCCGCGTTAGCTTTGGAGTGCGGCAGCCATGCTGCCGCTTTTTTAATCGTCGTTGTGAAAAGAAACGTTCGTCTTTCCGAAAAAGGCCCCGTTTGGCTGGTTTAGGGCCGTCGGAAAGAAAAGCGGCAGCATGGCTGCCGCACTCCAAACGCATAGCTAAACACATACCCTACTCCGACTTCTCAGTGTTTAACCATCCAGCCAGTTTTCGCAGGCATTTTCTAACTTCTACCCTCTTGCCTCTAACCTCTATGGTTGGGGCCAAAGGCCGCGATAGATGCTTTCTTGAGTGCTCCGGCCGGCTTGCAGGGCACGCTTTACTTCATTTCGCGGAAGATTCTTCGGATGATCAAAATGGTCTGCTGGATGCTTGCCGCCACTCCGGCCGCCAGACCGATTGCTCCGCCCCAGACGCGGTAGCCCACCGCCGTCCCGATCCATGCACCGACGTAGTAGCCCGCAACCGGTCCTACCGCCATGACAAACGGCAGCGCCATTGCCAGCACGGCCACGCGAAACTGCCGAAAGAACACGTCTTTCCGCTCTTTCATGCTCTCCCCACACCTTGCACATTAGAACGTTGGCGGCCGCAGTCGGAAAATCAACAAAATCCCGCGACCGCGGCGAACTTGCCCCTGCAGACCAGTAAGGTGGCAGACCAGGAAGGCGTTTGACTGGAGAAAGAAACGCACCGGTGCCGGTGCCGATGCCATCACTGCGCCCGGCGTTTTTCAAAGGTTCCATCGGTGCCCAGTGCAGCCTCAAAACCGCCGTCGGCAAGCCATTGCTTGGCTGCCCGGTCGCCCTTGAGGTAGGCATCCCAGAAGGCCGTTGTGCTCATGCGGATAAGGTTCTGAAAGCGGGCGTCCTTTTTGGCCGCGCGGCCCGTTTTGACCGCCCGGCCGGAAAAAATCATGTGGTCGCCGTCCTTGAAGATCACCAGATACTGGTCGGGGGCCTTTGAGTGATCGAAAGGCAGGCGGCGATCGGCGGCCGTCGTATCGCCGATCGGGCTGTCATCGAGCGTTCCGGTCATGTGAAGGCAGGGGATCGAGATTTTGCCAAAAGCGCGGTCCAGTTTGGTTCTGTCGCGGGGAACCGGTGCGCTCATCGGAATCGCCGCCTTGACACGCGGGTCGGCCAGCGAGGTTTCACGTCCGCCCGGCAGCACAAACACCTGTCCCGCCGCGGCCAGTGTCGTATAGGCCCCAAAGGAATGGCCTGCGACACCGATGCGGTCGAGGTCAAGCCGTCCCTTGAATGGACCGTCGGTGTGGTTCATCCTCTCCATCTGGTCGAGGACAAAGCGGATGTCGAGCGGGCGGGCGATGGCGTTTTGCGGTGTGGCTGCCGCCTCGCGCATCGCGTTCATCGCGTTCAATCCCTGATTCTTCCAAACGGCGCTGTCGCTGCCGATGTGCTGCACATGAACGGACACGTAGCCGTGGCTGGCCCAGTGCCGGCCGAGATATTCGTAGCCGTCGCGCGAGCCGCCCAGACCGTGGGAAAAGACGATGATAGGAAGGGAGCCGGTTGTGGCTTGCGGGTGATAGATTTTGACGGGCACGTCGCGCCCGCGCGTCGCGTCCTTCCAATCATAATACACAACGGCCACGTCGTAGGGACCGGCATCGAGCTTGTAAAACAGAGCAGCGCGGCTGGCCGAAGTTTCCAAAGATGCCGGTGCTCCGGCGGACAAAGCCCATACAGAAAGAACAATGGCGTTGTATGTTTTGCTGAATTGCATCACACGCCTCCACGAGACGGATGTCTGCACTACCGGCGGCAGTTTTTCCATTCCCTATACTGCCTTACCGCGCAAATCCAAGAAGGTTACGTCGTGTGCACCCGGGCGGAAACTTCCACCCTGCGGAACTTGGCCCGTTGCGGTTGCAATTGAGAGGGCATAAATGCCATCCGCTGGAGAGACGCCTTCCTTGGCGTCCAAATACGGTCGGTGTGGAAACCGACCCTCCAAAGGTGTCGTAAAGTATATAAATTCCGGGATAAGGGGCTAAAGTAGGGTCCAAATTCCTTCGGAAGCCTGTCACGGCGCTGATGTGCCCTCGCGGCCGTAGTCGTCGCTGAGCCGAACCACGTCGTCGAGTTCAGGTGTCGAGGTCTCGAACACATAGGAATCTTCGAGCGCTTCGAGGCGGTGGCAGGTGCCGGGCGGAATGAGCGTGACGGCGCCGGGCTCAAGAAGGCGCGTTTCCAGATGGTCGGCATCGGGGCCGATTTGCAGCTGGAGCCGCCCGCTCCAGAGAAACTGGGTTTCATGTTTGACGCGATGATATTGCAGGCTAAAGCGATGGCCCTTGCGAATGAACAGCACTTTGGCCGCGTAGCGGTCGGTCTGTGCCAGCCACCACTCCTCGCCCCACGGTTTGGGCACAATTCGGACTTGGGCGGCAGGCGAAGGCTGACAGGAGGGCGGGTTGTTTATCTGGGGAATCATCATGACGGTTCGAGAATTGTGGAAAAGCAGAACATTCAGGAAATAACCCTCTCACGGACTGTGAGGAAGTCTTTTCTCTACCGATCTCAAAGAACCGGTGTCAATCCGGTTCCGTCCAGCGTTGCTCGGCATCCAGCACTTCGCGCACCTTGGCCAGCAAGATCTCAGGCGCAAAGGGCTTCTGGAGAAAATAGACGTCCTCCTCGAGCACCCCGTCATGGACGATGGCATTTTCCGTATAGCCGGAGATGAACAAGACCCGGATATCGGGGCGCATCTTCACAATTTTTTCTGACAATGTACGGCCGTTCATTTCCGGCAGCGTTACGTCGCTTACGAGCAGGTGGATGGGCCCTGCGTGGGTGCGGCAGATTTCCACTGCCTCGGTCGGACGCGTGGCCAAAAGAAGCTCGTAGCCCTTCATCTTCAAGATTTCGGCAATCAGATTCCGGACGTCGCCCTCATCTTCGACAACGAGAATGGTCTCGCCGGCTTTGACAGCGGGCGACGCGGGAATGTCTTCGACGACGGTTAGGGGGGCGTCCACGCGCGGCAAGTAAATCTTCATGGTGGTCCCGCGTCCGGGTTCGCTATAAGCCCAAATGTGCCCGCCACTTTGTTTGACAATTCCATAGACGGTGGCCAAGCCCAGACCGGTGCCCTCGCCCTGCGGCTTGGTCGTGAAAAACGGCTCAAACACTTGGGCAAGAGTCTGGGCGTCCATCCCGCAACCGGTATCGCTGACGGCCAGCAATACATAGGGGCCGGGTTGCACACCGGCGTGGCGTCGCGCGTAAGCCTCGTCGAGGATCACATTGGCCGTTTCGATGGTCAGCTTGCCGCCGTCCGGCATGGCGTCGCGGGCATTGAGGACGAGGTTCATGAGGATTTGTTCGATCTGGGTGGGGTCGGCCCGAACGCGCCACAGACCGGGCGGAAGGACGGTGACCAGATCAATATTTTCGCGGATGAGGCGGGAGAGCATCTTGTGCATTTCGGCGACGATGGTGTTCAGATTGATGACTTTCGGTTCGAGAATTTGGCGGCGGGCAAAGGCCAGAAGCTGCTGCGTCAGCGACGTGGCGCGCCCGGCGGCTTTTTTGATCTCCTCGACATCGCGGCGGAGCGGGCTTCCCACGCTGATCTGGTTGAGCATCAGATCGCAATAGCCCAGAATGGTGGTCAGGAGATTGTTGAAATCGTGGGCGATACCGCCGGCCAGTTTGCCGATAGCCTGCAAGCGCTGGGCCTGCTGCAGCTGCATTTCGAGCGTCCGCCGTTCGGTGATGTCGCGGATGGATTCCACAATGCCACCGACGGCCGGATCATGCAGGAGGTTTTTCCCGATTCCTTCGCATATTCGAATCGAGCCGTCCTTGTGGTATAATCGAAACTCAGCCCTCGCCGTTGCCCCCGGTTTTTCCAAAAGACCGAGCAGAACATCCCGGGTCGGCTGCTGGTCGTCGGGATGAATGAATTCGGAGGGGGTTCGCCCGATGATTTCCTCCGGACGGTAGCCCAGAATCCGCTCAACCGCCGGACTGACATAGCGCATGGTCCGATCGGCGTTCTGCACGACAATGATGTCGGAGGTATTCTCGATAAGCGCGCGAAAGTATGCTTCCCGTTGACCGAGCGTTTCTTCCGCGCGCTTCTGCTCTGTAATGTCGCGGATCACAACGACCACCCGGTCGTCATTGATTGCAGAAGCCGTGGCGGAGACCCATACCTGCCTGTCGCCGATATGAAGACAGTCCTCGCGGCTGGTCGGCTGGCCGGTTTCGATGGCTTTCAGAATTCCGGCGTGATACTGGGCGGCTAGTTCTTCCGGAAAGACCTCGTAAATTGTTTTCCCCCGCAGCTGCTCTGCCGGCTGGATGAGTATGCGGTTGTCGTTGGTCAGTACTTCTATATAGCGCCCGTCGCGGTCGAGCACCAGCACGAGGTCAGGAATTGCAGAAATGAGGGCGCGCAGGTCGGAGAATGGGTGCTCGAGCATGAACAAACTCCCGCCACAGAATCAAAGGTATGACCCAAGCCCGCCGGAACCGTAAGAACCGCTGCCGCTGCTTGCAAGCATAATTGAGCGGAGACTTTTTGCCGCGCCACTTGACAGCGCTGCACAAGCGGTGTCTTTGTATCCTCAGTTTTGTTCTGTTCGTCCTTGCGTTCACCGCGTCCTTAACGTCCATTCCGCCCACGGGAGTTCAAATCGTGCCGCCCGCTGAAAAAAGTTGTGAGACCTGCGATTCGGCCACCTGCGCGCTGAAAAACAAGCCCGCCGGCGAGGCACAGGAGGATTTTCTCGAACGCCGCGCCGTCGGCCGCCGCATGTGTCAAATCCGGCACAAGGTGCTGGTGCTTTCCGGCAAGGGCGGGGTCGGCAAGAGCACCGTCGCCGTCAATCTCGCCGTCTCCGTGGCGTTGGCCGGCAAGCGTGTCGGCCTGCTCGACATTGATGTTCACGGGCCCAGTGTTCCGCGCCTTCTGGGCATCGAAGGCCGGCCGGTCGAGGGCACCGGCGAAGCGCTCCTGCCGGTGGCCTACAGCGAAAACCTCAAAGTGATGTCCATCGGGCTTTTGGTCAACAGCCGCGAGGATGCCGTCATTTGGCGGGGGCCGATGAAGTTTGCCATCATCAAGCAGTTCCTGAAAGACGTCGAATGGGGCGAGCTGGATTATCTGATCGTGGACTCGCCGCCGGGAACAGGCGACGAGCCGCTCTCCATTGCGCAACTGATTCCCGAAGCCGACGGCGCAATTGTAGTGACGACGCCGCAGGACGTGGCCGTGGCCGACGTGCGGCGCTGCATTACCTTTTGCCGGCAAATCAATCTGCGCGTGATTGGGGTCATCGAGAACATGAGCGGCTTTGTGTGTTCGCACTGCGGCCGGGTGACCGAGGTTTTCAAGTCCGGCGGCGGCAAGTTCATGGCACGCGAAATGGGCGTGCCGTTTCTGGGATCCATCCCGCTCGATCCGCAGATTGTGGACGCATCGGACGCCGGAACGCCCTATGTGCAGCGGTTTGCCGGCAGCCATGCCGCGCAGGCCTTTCAGCGGGCCATTGCGCCGGTGCTGGCGCTGTCGGTGAAAAAGCGGTAGATCTTTTGTTTGACAGAATTGACAAGATTTTCATGATGCTTTCATCACGAATCCCCTTCGGGCCTTCGGTGGAGATTAAGCGGAAGTTCAGGGAGCATAAAAAGCACAAGCTCTAAGAATTTCGGGATTGAAGACCATCCAATCCCGTGAATGTTGTAACTCCTGTCGAATAGTATCAGAGCATGTCTGACGAGCCGGAAAATGATTCCCCTGCGCGGCGGAGGCTGCATTTTCAGCGCATTGCCATGGCCGCCCCCTTCGAGATCGTCCTCGACGCCGACCGCCCCGAGGGTGAACTTCGCACCATCGCCGACGCCGCGTTTGACCTTGTCGAGCATCTCGAAGGCCAGCTCAGCGCCTACGTGGGCACAAGCGACATTTCGTATATCAATGAAACGGCGGCCGACCGGCCGGCGCGGATCGAACCCCGTCTCTATGCGCTGCTGAAAACCTGCCGCCGTCTGTATGAAGAAACCGACGGGGCCTTTGACATCACGGTCGGTCCGCTGCTCAAGACGTGGGGCTTTTACCGGCGGGCGGGGAAGATGCCCGAGCCGGCAACGCTCGAAGGGGCCCGCCAAGCCGTCGGCATGCACCACATCCTCTTTGACGACGATGCGCACAGTGTGCGGTTCGACCGGCCGGGCGTGGAAATCAATCTCGGTGCGGTCGGGAAAGGCTACGTCGTGGACCGTGTGGTCGAAGCGCTGCGCGGCTGGGGAATCCGCTGCGCCCTCGTTCACAGCGCTCAAAGCAGCATTGCGGTCATCGGCAAACCGCCGTTTGACGAAGGCTGGCGTCTGGGCGTGACCGATCCGCGCGACCGGCAGAAAGCGCTCGGCGCTCTGCTGCTGTGCGATTCGACGATGTCCACTTCCGGCAGTTGGGAGCAGTTTTTTGAGCATGAGGGGCGTCGCTACAGCCATATTCTCGACCCGCGCACGGGCTGGCCGGCAACGGGCATACTCAGCACGACGGTCGTTGCGCCGTCGGCCACCGAAGGCGACGCACTGGCAACGGCGTTTTTTGTGATGGGCGTGGAAAAGGCGCGCGCCTACTGCGAGAAACACAGCGCTGTGGGTGCGGTGCTGATAGCCGGCGCCTCGCCGGAAGACTTTGCTGTCCATGCGGTCAATTGCCAGATGGTGTCTCCGGAGGGAATGGCATAAGAGCAACAGCACGGAGTTCAAACTGGAGTTTGCCGAATTTTACCCCACGGGAGCGGGGTCTATTCAACGGCGTTTTTAAAAGAATTGAATTGATACGCGCATAGGAAAGAAATACAGTTCGTCCTTGGAAGGACTGGCAAAGCCCAAAAACTCCACGGGTTGTTTTTGCCAGCCGGCGAGGATGACCGGGCGCGCGAAAGGAAGGACGGCGATGTGGCGGGAAGAATACCCGAAGATTGTAACATTGCGCGACGGCCGGCAGGTGACGCTTCGGCCCATGGTACGGGAGGACGAGGGCAAGTTGCTCGAATTCTTTCGCCGCCTCCCCCCGTGCGACCGGCAGTGTCTCAAAGACGACGTGACGAGTGTGGCGGTCATTCACTCGTGGGCCGAGAACCTCAACTATGAGCGTGTAATTCCCATTTTGGCCGAATACGAAGGCCGTCTGGTCGGCGATGCCACACTGCACCGCACTTCCTATGGCTGGTCGCGCCATGTCGGGGAGATTCGGCTGGTGACCGATCCGGACTTTCGCCGGCAGCGTCTTGGACGGGCTCTGGCGCGCGAGATTTTCTTCGTGGCTCAAGTGCTCGGCCTCGAAAAAGTTGTGGCCATGATGATGGAAGAACAGATCGGGGCCATCCGCGTGTTCTCCGCCCTTGGCTTTGAACGCGAGGCGGTGCTGAAAAATCACGTCCTCGATCTCGAAGGCCGCCACCACAATCTCATTGTAATGAGCCAAGACGTGGCCGGATTCTGGAAACACCTCGAAGACAAGATTGCTGACACCGTGGCCGACCAGTCGGGGATCGAGAGCTGACAAACGCTGAACTGGCAACGCAGAACGCAAGGCATGAAGGGATGGTCAAGAGATGACACAAGATTCGGAGAAACCCAACGCGGCGGGGGCCGAAAGCGGCGAGCCGGCCGCGGAACCCAAGCCGGCGCCCAAACGGCGGCAACGCGGGCGCGTCTTTATCAACGAAGAACGCTGCAAGGGCTGCGGCCTGTGCATCACGTTCTGCCCGACCCATGTGCTCGAACGCGCCTCGCGCTTCAATACGCGCGGCTATCATCCGCCCGTTGCCACCCATCCCGAAAACTGCACCGGCTGCGACATCTGCGGCCATTTCTGTCCTGACTATGCCATTTACGGCGTCAGACTGGCCGAACCGGGTAAGCCAAAGGAATCCAAAGACGACGACAAGGACTAAGCCAAGCAACTTTGGGGGGAACAAATTGCGGCGTGCGGCCTGCGGCTGATCACCCGCAGCCCACAGCCCATAACCCATTGTCTTCATCGAGAGGCCGCCATGCATGCCGATTCAAGGGGTGTTCTGACGGGAGCCCATTTTCTTTCGGGCAACGAAGCGTGTTGCGAGGGTGCTCTGGCCGCCGGCTGCCGGTTCGCCGCCGGCTATCCCATTACGCCCTCGACCGACATCGTCGAGCGGATGGCCGAGCGCCTGCCCCTGATGGGCGGCACCTTTATCCAGATGGAAGATGAGATTGCCTCCTCGATTGCCATTCTGGGCGCGGTCTGGGCCGGACAAAAAGCCATGACCGTGACCAGCGGCCCCGGTTTTTCGCTGATGATGGAGCATATCGGCCTGGCCGTCATGACCGAAACGCCCTGCGTGTTCATCAACGTTCAGCGCGGCGGCCCCTCGACGGGGCTGCCCACCCTGCCGGGTCAGGCCGACCTGATGCAGGCGCGATGGGGCTCGCACGGCGACTATGAACTCATCGCCCTTGTGCCCAACTCCCCGCAGGAATGCTTCGAGATGACCATCGAGGCGTTCAATCTGTCCGAACAATACCGCATTCCGGTCATGGTGATGAGCGACGAATGCGTCGGGCACATGACGGAAAAGGTGGTCATCCCGCCGGCCGAAGAAATTGAGGTCATCCCGCGCCGCTATACGTCGCTTCCGCCCGGGCAGTATCAGGCCTATCGGCCCGAAGCCGATCTTGTGCCGCCGCTCGTCAAAGCCGGCGACGGGTATCGCATTCACGTGACCGGATTAACCCACGATGAGAGGGGCTATCCGGTCATCAACGCCGAGTGTCAGGATCGTCTGGTGCGGCGTCTGGTGGACAAAATCCGGCGGAATGCACAGGCGATTATCGCCTATGAGGAATTCAACACCGACGACAGCGACATTGTGATTGTCTCGTTTGGCATTACCTCGCGCGTGGCGTTTCGCTCGATGGAGCTGGCGCGGGCGGAAAAACTGCGCGTGGGTTTGCTGCGGTTGAAAACCGTCTGGCCGTTTCCCGAACAACGGATTCGGGAACTGGCCGGCGAGGTGCGCAGCTTTGTCGTGGCCGAAATGAACCTCGGCCAGATGGTCTATGAAGTCGAGCGATGTGCCGGCGGTCGCGCAAAGACGCTGCTGGCTCCCCACGCCGGCGGCACGGTGCATTCGCCCCGGCAGATTTTGGATGTAATCCGGGAGGCGGCCCGATGACGGAAGTTCTCGAAATGGAAAAAGAATCTACCCACCACCCGATTGAATCGCTTCTGCGCATGGACCGCATGCCGCACATCTGGTGCCCGGGATGCGGCATCGGCACGAGTGTCAACTGCTTTGCGCGCGCGCTGCTCGACAGCCGGCTGGACCTCGACAAAGTGGCCATCGTCTCGGGCATCGGCTGCACCGGGCGCGTGGCCGGCTATGTGCGGCTGGATTCGTTCCATGTCACACACGGCCGGGCGGTTCCGTTTGCCACGGGACTGAAGCTGGGCAATCCGAAACTGAAGGTCATCGTCTATAGCGGGGACGGCGATTTGATTGCCATCGGGGGCAATCATTTCATCCATGCGGCGCGTCGAAATG
>JAOAGV010000135.1 GCA_026415575.1 Candidatus Sumerlaeia bacterium | reverse complement strand
GTATGGTCTGGGCAAAAGCATGGCCGAGCCCGCGCGCAACCGCCACGCCGCCTACTATGCCGACAAATCTCTGCCATCCTTTCCCCGACTCCCCGTTCATCCTTGGCTGGTCAACAATCGCGAGTATATCAACACAGACACCGCGATCCGGCGCATGGCCGCCGAAGTCAGCGGCGTGGACGACGGGGTCGGCGAGGTTATGGCGGCGCTGAAGCGTCTGAACCTCGACACAACAACCCTCGTGGTGTTTCTCGCCGATCAAGGCTGGAGCGGCGGCCAGCACGGTATCTGGGGCATGGCTGACCACACACGCCCGCTCAACGCCTTTGACGAAACAATGCACATTCCCCTGATCATCCGCCACACGGGGGCGATTGCTCCGTTGCGGTGCTGCGACCGGATGATCTGCACCTATGACGTGGCGCCGACACTCCTGAACTATCTCGGCATCGGGGAGGCTGGCGCACTACTTCCGCAATCGCCCGGCCGCGATGCCTCGTCTTTACTCCGTGGCGCGAATGCCGCGTGGGACGACGTAATCTTTTATGAGTTTCTCAATACGCGCGTGATTCGCACGCCGGAATGGAAATTTGTCCGCCGTCATCCCGACGGCCCCGACGAACTTTATGACCTGCGCAAAGACCCGGGAGAAGTGAACAACCTTGCCGGCGCGTCAGAGACTGCGGAAATCCGGCACATATTGGGCAAACGTCTCGATGATTTCTTTCATCGCTGCGCGAACCCGAAGTATGATGTGTGGAAGGGCGGTGGCAGCAAGGCAGGCTGTGCGCAGCTGAAAATGCAGTGAGACTTTTCGCTGTGTTTTGGGTTGCATTTCTCACAGCTACGCGGATGGCCATGCGCAAAAGGAGGGGCCTCGCCGGCGTTTGTAACCGTAGTGACTGTAAGAAATGCGGGCTAGGTTGTGGCCCGGATCACTTCCTCGATTGTTGTCTGGCCCCGCATGACCTTCAACACGCCCTCCTCGCGAATATTGCGCATGCCTTTGCGCCGCACGGCTTCGCGGATTCGCGAGGCCGGCAGGTTTTGCTCGAGCATCGCTATGATCTCGCGGTCGGGCGCCAGAATCTCAAACAGGCCCGTCCGGCCATAGTAACCCGTCTCCAGACACCGCGCACAGCCGTAGCCCTTGAGAAAGACAATGTCCTTGGCGCTTTGCAGCAGGTGCAATTGCTCGAGTTGCCGGGGGTCGGGCGCATAGGGCCGCCGGCACTCGCCGCAATTGACGCGCACGAGACGCTGCGCCACAATCAGCGCCAAAGCGGAGGCATAGCGTCGGGAGTCTATCCCCATGTCGGTCAGCCGCGTGAAGACCGTCGTGGTGTCTATGGTATGCATGGTGGTCATCAGCAGATGGCCGGTGATGGCCGACTCGATGGCCATTTCGGCGGTTTCCTTGTCGCGAATTTCGCCGACCATGATCACGTTGGGGTCCTGCCGCACGATGGTGCGCAGGCCTGTGGCAAACGTGAAATTGACCGCCGGATTGACCTGCATCTGCGTCAGGCCCTTCATCTCATATTCGATCGGGTCTTCGAGCGTGATGATGTTTTTCTCGCCGGTGTTGATCACGTTTAATGCCACATAGAGCGTGGTGGATTTGCCCGAACCCGCCGGCCCCGTAACAATCAGCATGCCGTGCGGGCGATGGATCGCCTGATCAAACAGTGCAAGGTTCTGCCCTTCGAGGCCCAAGCCGGCCGGCCCGACGGTGATGGCGCGTTTGTCCAGCAGGCGCATGCTGACCTTTTCGCCGTGCATGGCCGGCGAGGTGTTCACTCGCACGTCAATATCGTTGCGGTCCACCCAAGTCGAAAACTTGCCGTCCTGCGGTATGCGGCGCTCGGCTATGTCGAGTTTGGCCATGACCTTGATGGCCGAGACCACCGACGGCACGACGCTTTTGGGCAGGGCCAGCATGTCGAGCAGGACGCCGTCCACGCGCTGGCGGACGATGGCGCCTTCGGCGCTCGTATCTATATGGATGTCGCTGGCGCGCGAGCGGATGGCCTGTGTGATAATGGCCCGGACCAGCTTGGTGGTGGCGTCCTTTTCCGTCACCAATTCGGGCCGCTTGGCCCTGCGCTGATGCACCTCGCGGTCGAGCTGCCCAATTAGGTGCTGCATGTAGCTGTTGAGGTCATAGACCGGTGTGATGTTTTCCCCGCAATGAGGGCAGACGTAGAAGTTGAAGTCTGCGTACTCATCCGGATCATCTATCGCCTTGTTGCAAATCGGACAGCGGCTCTTGGTGCGTCGCGGCACCCGGATTTTGCCGGCCAAGTAGCCTAAAAGCGCAAAAATGCCGAGCCATTTGACTCGCAGCACCCAGATTGAAGCTCCCACATCGCCGCGCCGCGCAAGCGCATACAAAAGTTTGTTAGGAATCGCCCAGAAAACAACGATGAACAATGGGATGCCAATCAGAAACGGCAGCACGTCCTCGCTGAGCGCCCGGTCGAGCAGATCGCTGAATACCGTCCAGTCCTGTTTCGCGAGGCGCTCGGCGATGGAAGCAGGCGTCAGGGAGCGTGCGGGCGACGGAACCGGAGGTCTTGGCGCGAGGGGCGGCGGGGTGGTGGTCGGCGGAACAATGGCCGGGGCTGCGGTGGGGGCCGGCAACGGGGTACCTATGGCCGGCGTTACACCCGACATGGGCGTTGCCGTTGGATATGGCATAACACTCATGTTTGGCGGCGGAGTGGCCAGAGGGCGTGGCGTGGTCGGGACGCCGACCGGCGGTGTCGGCAACGGACGTGTTCCCAACGGTGGTTGCTCGCCGATGGCACCGGGGGCGGGGCTGGCAGATGGCGTGGCCTTCGCAGCGGACGGGGTCGCGGCCGGCGTCGCTTTACGAATGATGCGTACGACCCTAGCCGGATCGAGAGGGATTTCCATCGCACCGGTCGCACCGCTGAGACGCAACAGACCGCCTGTCGGCCCGCTGGTGAATTCCCCCTCGACCGACGTGGTCGTGCCACGCTCCGTCCACACTATAATCGTATCCGCAGCAGCGATTCGGGCATGGCCCCCCGCGACGGCGTCCAAAACCACTGCCAAAGCGAGCCATCCACCCATGGTTTTGGTTTTCAATCTCATGCTCTGCTGCCGGATGACGGGTATGTAGATGGTCTTTCCGCCGCACTGAGACGGATTCTTGGTAAAGGCAACATGTAGGGGCTCAAAAGTCTGCCGCGCAAGCTTTTTCCGCTTTCCTGATGAGATGCGGCCGCGGGTCTTCTGAAATCGGGAGAAGCATCCCGGACGGCCTTCTATAAGAATGTAACCTTGCAATCCGAAATTCTCTGAGGCATCGTTGCTAACCGATACTCCGGAAGGTGAGGCAGGTGAGGAAACGCAATATTTTTCCTTTTCCGCCAAACCCCGGACAGCCCTTAAAGGTCTTTTAATCGTGCACGAGGGCTGATTCACGCCAAGGACTTGGATTGGTGGCCCTATCAGACGTCCCGATCGAACTTGTGGCCCGCTGTCAGCGGGGCGACCAGAAAGCCTTCGAGGAGTTGGTGGCACGGATCGGTCCCGAGCTGTATGCGATGATTTATGCCCATGTGCGCGACCACGACGATGCCGACGAGATTCTGCAGGAGTGTCTGATCCGGCTGTATAAGCATCTGCCGAGTTTGCGGGATGTCATGAAATTCAGCAGCTGGGTCTCGCGCATGGCGGTCAACCAATGCCACAGCCAGTGTCTTCGGCGATCGCGCAAAGCCATGGAAAGCACGGATGATCAGATCGAATGGGCCGAGCGCGATGTGATGTGGCAGAAACCCGACATGGGCAATCCGCGCAAGGAGTTGATGCGCCGCGAGGTGCGGGAAGAGATCAATCAAGCCATCCGCGAACTGCCCCCGCGCCAGAGGAGTGTGGTCGTGCTGTTCGAGGTGGAGGGGCGCTCGATTCGCGAGATCGCCGAGATGCTCGATTGCTCGGTGGGGGCGGTGAAGTTCAACCTACACCAAGCACGAAAGAAGTTGAAACTTGCCCTGCGGGAGTATGTCCGGCAGCGTCCGTCCGAGCGGCCGGCAGCCGAAGCAGAGGCGGAAGCCTTATAGCAAGGTTTTTGGGGCTGACCGGTTGAATTTGAGCAATTGGACAGGTCAGGCCGAAAGAACGGAGTTACAGACATGCGATGCGCGAAATGTCGAAGAATGTATGACGCGGCGGCCGAGAACCGTCTTAGCGCGCGCCAGCGGGAAAAAATCCGCAATCATCTCAGCCAGTGCCCGTCGTGCGCATTGGTCTGGCAGGAAAACGAAGGGTTGCGGACGGTGCTGTGCGAAAGCGCCAAGCCGGAACGGGTTCCGAGTGCGGAGTATTTTGCACGACTGGCGCGAAAAGCTGTTGAGGCGGCCGAAGCGGAAAGGCGCGCGGATTCTGCGCGCCCGCGCCTGACGGTCTGGGCGTCGTTGACTGCATGGGTCGGTACTGTGCCGCGCGGCGCATTCCGATTGGCTCAAGCCGCAGTATTGCTGGCTGTCGGAGTAAGTGCCGGCTATTTTTTGTCCAATGAAGTGAGGGGGATTTCATCCACGGAAGTCGTCCGACCCTTGCGGCTCGCCCTGAATCCTGCGCCGACCCCAAGTCCGGAAGTTCGCGAGGCTTTGCCCAGTGCTCCTCCGGCGGCCACGCCGGCGCCCGAGGCGGTCATCGCCTACGCTGTGCCTGCGCCCGCCGCGCCGGCCGCTGCCGTTGAGCCGGCGGGGGAATCGCGCCCCATCATGAAGGTCGAAAGCGCACCGACGCCGGTTGTGGACGTCGCAGCCGTAGTGGCCGCCTTGCAGAAATTCAGCGAGGTGCTCGACAAAATGAAACCGTCCGAAGAGGTCGAGCGGCTCCGGCAAATTCAACGGGTGTCCCAGCAAATTCAGGCGTCGGCCGTTTTGGCCCGGCTTCAAGACCTCAAATTGCAGATGGTTCGAACGGGCCAGACCGATTATATTCCCGATGTTCACCGCATCGAAGAAGTTTTCCATCAGTTGGCTTCGGCGTCGCGCGACCGGCAGGCCTCCGAGTTCCTTCACCTTGACACGTATCAAAAGGCCGAGGATGCGCTCATCAAGAAGCGCTATGACGAGGCCATGCGGCTTTTCAAGGTCGTGATCATTCAGGCACCCGGGTCCTATCTGGCCGCCCGCGCCATGTATCAACGGGCCAATATCAACTTCGAATACTATCGTGACTTTAAAAATGCGATCATGGACTACAACCAGTGTCTGACCGAATTTCCGCGGCATTTTGTGGCTGAACCCATCCAGAAGCTAATCCACGAACGCGTCGAATTGATTGCCCAAAACAGCACCAATGACTATGCGCCGCTGAAACTTTACTACAAGGCCGAGGCCACAAGCCGTCCGGCCGCCGCCGTTCCCCTCTACGCCGCGCTCCTGAAACAGTATCCACAGAGCACACTGATCAAACCCGCCATTGACACGCTGGTGCGGCTGGCCCGCCAGAATGCCGACGACGCGGCCCTCGTCGGCCAGATTCTCGACGCCTTTGACCAATTCCAAGATCAGAATCCGGCGCATCCGGCTGAAATGCACGCACAATTGGCCATTGCCGACGTGACGCATTTTTGCGTGCGCAATCGCCAGCAGGCCATCCTTGAATATACCAAGGTGTTGGACAAGTCCCGCGATCCCGAACTGGTTCGCATCGCACAGGAGCGGCTGCGCTCGCTGGAAAAAGCACCGTGAGCGAATGATGAACGATGAATGATGAATGATGAGTAAAGAACGGCCAAAGCAGGGCATTGGCACAGCATACCGCTTGACTTTTTTGCTACACTTCCGGCCTGCGGTCTTTTTTTTGGCTTTTGCTTTTGCCGTTCCGCTTTCGGATTGGTCATTTTCTGAGGCCCCGCGTCGTGTGGCGTCGCGGCCGATAATCGTCGAGTTTCTGGACGGCTCGTTACGTCTCGGCGCCATGGTGGGCGCCGAACCTGCGGCGACCGCGCCGGTATTCTCGGCGAGCAGCGCGGCGCATCCTTCACCCTTGCCCGCCGACCGCGCACCGAAGCATTTTGTAATGCAGTTCGACAGGGACTACGTCCGCGTGCCGTCGGCGGAAATCCGCCGTCTTATCGTTCAGCCCGTCGAACGCTTTTTGGTGCGCAGCGACACCGGCGTGGCAACGCTGCACTTGGGCGAAGGGGCAACCCGCCGCCCCGAACCGTTGAATTGGTTCCTGCCCGAGGCCCGCATCGAGGGCTGGGAATGGGCTGTTCCGCAAAAGACCTTTTATCGCTGGCGCTATATTCCGGAGGCTTGTTGGATTTGGTCGCGCCGCACCAGCCGTCCCCGCGAGGATGCCAGCGTCCTGTTCCGCCAAGAATTTCGTCTGCCCACCACCAGCACCCTAGTCGGTGCCGTTCTTGAAATTTCCGCGGACGATCTAATCGAATCGCTGTTTATCAACGGCGTCTCCATCCCGATTGTCAAAGAGCCGCTGCTCAACCGAGTGGAGCGATGGGATGTAACGTATCTGTTGCAGCCCGGCCGCAATGTGATCGCTGCGCGTGTGACCAATCTCGCCGGGCCGGAGCAGCTCAATTACGCCGGGCTGTGCTATCGAATTATCGGCACACTAAAATCTGCAGGAGGCGGGGCGCGGCCGGCGCCGCCGGGAGTGGTGTTGCTGTTCACCAACGGCGACCGCGTGTCGGGCGACCTGCTCAGCGTGTCCAGCAAGCAGTGGCGTGTGGGCGCGGCCGGAGCCACTCTGGACATAGACAGCGACTGGATCGAGCTGGCCTTGATGAATTATGGCGAAGAGGAGACGGATGCGGCCCGCGCGGTGGCGCCGCGTGCGACGTGGCTTCCGGACTCCCTGAATCTGTCGCGCGTATGGAAAGGCCGCACCTTGCGGCCGGCGGTCACCGCCCGTGTCCGTTCGGCGTTTGCGTGGGACCTCAACATCCTGCCCGTGGGAAGTGATCGTGGTGTTCAAGCCCGCAGCGGCGACTGGATTGAAGGCCGCATCGAAAACGTCCTCAGCAACCGCGTCCAGGTCAAACCGCGTTATGGCGAAACGGTCGGAATCGCCCTCGACCGGATCGCCTTTCTCCAGCCGAATCCTCCGGATCTCGACAAGCAGTTTCTGTTCCTGTCCGGCTGATTTCCCCGCCATCGTTCGCGTCCGCTTGGCCAACAACGATGTCGTCACCGGCGCGCTGCAATCGGTCTCGCCGTTTTTTGTGACCCTCACGCCCCAAGTCGGCCGTCCCGCCCGCTTCGACCTCGACCAGGTGCTCTCCATTGAGTTTGTAATGAATGGCACGGCACGCCACCGCGATCAGATTGCGCGCGCGTGGCCGGCCCACGTTCCGCTCCAAGTCGGAACAATCGGCGAGGCGGACGGCGCCGTCGGTCCCGCCAAAGATAAAACCGTGCGTGCCATTCACCGCACCCTGATCAATCTCGGTCTTGAAATGCGCTGGCTCGACGCCTACGAAATGGTCGAACCCGCCTTGCTTACGCCCGAACGGTTTCCCGTCCTGATCAATCTCGATCAGAACGAACGGTATTTTTACACGGTGAAGAAACCGGGCGACGGACTCGACGCGGTGGTTCGCTACGTTCAGGACGGCGGCACGCTGCTCCATTTGGCGCGGGGGGCTCCGTTTTCGCAAGGCTACATTCCGGAAAGCGGGCGTTGGAAACCCGTCCGTCCGCCCCGCGACCTGAATGCAGCCCTGCAGATGGATTTTGTTTCCCCCGACCGACGCAGCCCCCGTGCCACGTCCTTTCAATCGCCACCGAATATGGGCCAGCGGATGACATTTGTTCTCGATCGCCGCTCGCCGTGGGCCACCGGCCTGCCGGATCAGGTGGACATTCCCATGTTGGCCGACATGCGGTTCCGTCCCATCACTGACGACCGCGTTACCTCGGCCGCAAAGTTCATCCCCATCTATCGCCTCGTGGACTCAACAGGCATGAACTACGGCGTGGCCATGGCCGTTGTGGATTATGGCGACCGGCCGCGTCCCCACTATGGAGTGTATATCAACCATTTACTTTATGAAGCCGATTATGAAGGCGTGCCAATGTTGGATATTCTTTTGCCCAAAGTTATCGAAATGGCCATTGGCGCGTCGCCCGCCGTTCCCATTGCCAATATGGCGTCCTCGCCGGCACCGCCCGCTTCGCGCGATGCCGCACAGGCACCACCCGCACCGCCGGCCGCCATCCCCCGCTAGACCGCTTGAAATCATAACCCAATATACATATTGCGTTTTTTCCAAAATGCCGCACGGACGATCCTCATGCTATAGATGCGGCTTGCGCTTTTTTATTGCGAGTGCACCGAGCAAATTTTCCACATTGTTGGAGGGTCGAGTTCCACCTCGACCGATTTGCGTTTCTCCGGCGCCGTTTCGATTCGGACGCCGGTGGATGGCGCTTTGCATTTGGAAAAGAAATATCCAACCCTTATCTACACCCAAAGGATTATTTCACGGAGTCGGAGCGATAATCTACGCCCAAAGGATCATTCCGCGGCGTCGGAGCGATAGCCAATTCGATCAGGGCAAAGCAAACCGATCTGATCGCAAATCTTGGACACGATAAAATGGACAAGGCCGGCAATGTCGGTTGGCCGATGGTAGAAAGCCGGCGCGGCGGGGAGAATGGTCGCCCCTGCTTCTGCGGCCGCCACCTGATTGCGCAAGTCGGCCAGTGAAAGCGGGGTTTCGCGCACGACCAGAATTAGCGGCCGCCGTTCCTTAAGACAAGCCGCCGCCGCACGTGTCAGAAGCGTATCGGCCACCCCGTGCGCGACTTTCGCCAGTGTGTTCATCGAGCAAGGAACGACCACCATGGCGCGCGCGCGGAATGTGCCGCTGGCGGGAGCCGCAGCCACGTCTGTGTCTGCATAAACCCTCAGATGCTCGAGCCGGCCCGCCGGGATGATCATCCGGCTGCGCCAGCGCGTCGTTGCGTCCGCCTCGCCGCGGGGACGTTCGCCCGCCGTCTCCATCTCGTTGCGCCAGACGACATCCGCATGGGCGGTTGGAATCAAGTGAACCGTCAGGTCCTCGAAAAGCAATTCTTTGACGAATGCCTGCGCATAAATCGAACCGCTTGCGCCGGTTATGCCAACGATCACATCGCCTTCGCTCATCGCTCACGCTCCCGTGTGGCCCCGAATTCCCCGATGAATTGCCACTGCTCCTCCTGCCATAGACCGCCATTGAATGTCCAGAAACCCCTCACGCCCCATCAGGTCCGCCAGTTGGTGCGGTTCTGGAAAGAGGGCCACCGAGGCCGGCAGATAGGTATAGGCAGATGTTCGGGAAATCCATCGGCCAATCTTTGGAAGGACGCGGAAAAAATAGAGGCGATACACTGCTGCCCACAGCCCGCGCTTCGGCAGCGCGAAATCCAGAATGAGCAACAGCCCGCCGGGGCGGAGTACACGCGCCATCTCGCGCAAGGCATCGGCGACCGGCGACAAGTTGCGCAGGCCGAACGCCGAGGCCACAACCTCAAATGTCCGATCGGCAAAGGGCAGTTGGAGTGCATCGCCGCAAACCGCAGCAATTCGGTTTCCCTTGCTTTTTGCTTCGGTTTTCCTTTTCAATCGTTCGAGCATGGGTTCTACGAAATCCAACGCTGCAATTTGTGCTTGCGGAAACTGCCGCGCCAGAGCCAGCGACAAATCGCCCGTTCCCGCCCCGGCGTCCAAGATGCGGAGCGGGCTGCCACCACCGCCGGCCCTCGCTGTTTCGCCCGCCCAGCGCGCCAGACGGTGGCGCCACAGCCGGTCGAGATTCAGACTCAGCAAATGATTGAGAAGGTCATAGCGAGGCGCAACCGATGCAAACATCCGGCGCACCGAGCGCCCCTGCTCATTCATGGCGGGACGCCGGCATTGTGCTCTGTTCGCCGACTTCGTAGAGAAACATGATGTGGTTTTTGTTGACGGCGATGAAATCCCGTTCGGCCAAAAGCGTTTCGCCCGTGGCGGTGTAAATCCGCGCCGAAGTGATGGGGACAAACAACTCCGGCACGCCGTTCAATACATCGAGCACACGGTGGTTGTATAGCACATGCATCACGCCCTCGATCCGATGCTCGGTCGTTCGCAAGATCACCTGGATCATCTGTTTCGGGATTACGGTCTTCGATATTTGCGTCGCCATCATTCTTGCCTCGCCGGAGATGTAGGATTACCTACACAAGCCTGTGTATCAAAATGCGTTTGGTTTCAGTTTGCAAGTCTTTTTCACAGGGTGAAGCAAGCTGCGGCGGCAGCCGTGCCCCGGCTTTCGGTATTGACAAGCCGGTTTGTGCTGCGTAGGCAGTGGACTGTTTTCGGCCCCCTAAAGCGCGGCGGGGAAAAGGATTTTCGTCGCAGTGCGGAGGGATGACCCATGAAACAGAAGATCATCATAGGGGCGGTGGTTGTTGTCGTCGCGGCGTTGTTTGCGACGGGAGTGTTGAACTGGCAGGGAATTTGGCCGCGCGTGCGACACTTGTTTTATCGCGGCCGCGGGGCGGTCTCGCAAATGACGCAGCTGGAGGTCAATGCGTTGAACAATCCGCAGTTGGCCCAGCAGTGCCGCGCCAACCTGCGGATGCTCGAAAACGCCAAGCGCAAGGTGGCGCAGGAAAAAGGCATGACCGTCGGGCGCTTGACCGAAAAAGACCTGCTGCCGGAACTGCCGGGACGGCGCTGGCCGCGCTGTCCGGCCGGCGGCGAATACATCCTTGGCGACATCGGAACGATGCCCAAGTGCACTATCGGAAGCGCCGGCACGGTGCGAACCGAGGACGACCATATCATCATTAACTATTGACGCAGTCGGGCGGGGGATGCCGCCGGACCTGTTGCGTTCTCGGGTGATTTTATCCGCTCCTATTTCCGAAATGGAAGTGAGAAGGTGGAAGTTAGAGGCAAGAAAAAGGGGCGGGGACAGCGTAATGTGTCCACCGTTGTTTTTTCTCTAGCGATGATTCCGGTATCACACATACTAGCCAAAGGTATTTGACATTTCCGTTCATAAAAGGGCGGAAGAAAGACGGTCAGTCGGGTTCACTAACTCCAAGACCTAACGTGGCCCTTGGCCACAGCCAAAGAGATCAGAGGCAAGAGGTTGGAAGATAGAAAAAATCTTGGGAAATTGGCTGAACGTTTAGACTGGAGAGTTCGCGTCGAAATTGTATGAAAAAGAAGTTCAAACAGCGTGTGGTTGAAATATCGGTTCATGGTAGTTTTGCTTGTGGATGGATGCGTTCCAGCGCATGCGAAGGCGGTCGGGGTGGAACCCGACCCTCTTGGCGTCGAAATACGGT
>JAOAGV010000134.1 GCA_026415575.1 Candidatus Sumerlaeia bacterium | reverse complement strand
CGGTTGGCCCGCTCATCGAGCCGGACAAAAGTCGCCCCGAACTGCAATGGCTGCGCGATCCGGCAGGACCGTTTGTCTGCGTGTTGCCCGCCCGCTCGGAGACCGATCCAACGCTCTATCGGATGACTGCGGGCCCGTAGGCATTCTTTCCATCTGCCGTTGCCAAAAAGGCAAAGCGCCGGTCCGATGGGGGAAGACCGGCGCTTGGAGGGAGGGGTATAAACATGCTCGAAAGCATGTCGGGGAAAACAATTGGCTAAAGCGATTTATTGAAAAGAACTGCCGCGATCCGTGGCGACTTTTATAGGTTTTCGACTCGAACTTGTGGAATTAGGCCAACGTCCCAGCACGCGAATTTCACAATAAAAGACCTGCGGAGAAGATAAAAGGTTTGGGGGCGTATAGATTTTTTTGCCGGCACAGAGGGGGCGTGCAAGGTTTGGTCGGAAATCATGCGCATGGAGGGTCGGGTTCCACCCCGACCGCATGCGGGCGCGGTGGAACGCGCCCCTCTACGTGTTGATTCGGGACTGTGGAGGGTTGGGTTCCACCCCAACCGGATTTTCGATTCGTGCACCGACCGCAATCGCACGCGATGGAACGCATTGTTCCACATTTTCGGGCGCGGTGGAACGCGCCCCTCCACGTGTTGATTCGGATGCGGTGGAACGCGTTCATCCCCACACAATCCCGCGGCCATCGCGTCGCGGCCAAACTTGCCGCTTGCTTTTGCACGGCCGGTCGGCATGATTAGCCCCGTGCGGCCGAATCGTGTCCCAAATGTTGGTTTTGCAGGCCGCCGACTTTGCGGGCAAACGAAAATGTCCGAACTCCTTGCACTTCTTGACTGGCGTGTCTGCTACGCCCTCTTGCTGGTGGAATCGCTTGCCTTGACGTGGCTCCTGACGCCTCTGGCCGCCCGTCTTGGCGCGCGCTTGGGCATGGTGGCAATTCCCGGAGGACGCAGGGCGCATCGGCGGCCGACGGCCCGCAGTGGCGGGATGGCCATGTTTGCCGCCTTCTGGATTGTGGCCGGCGGCAATCTTGCGGCGGCTGCGGCGGTCGGTCGCATATGGCCCGACGCGGCGCCGTTTGCCGGACTGGCGGGGCGGATTCCGCGGCCGATTTTCTGGCAGTTTGCCGCGCTGGCTGCCGGCGCGCTGTGGATTTTTCTGGTCGGACTCTGGGATGACTGGAAACCGCTTCGGCCGTCGCGCAAGCTGGCGTTTCAAATGCTGGCCACGCTGCCGTTGCTTTGGGCCGACATTCATATTGTGAGTTTCCTGCCGTGGCCATGGCTGGGCGATCTTCTCACGGTCGGCTGGGTGGTCCTGTTGATGAACTCGTTTAATTTTCTCGACAACATGGACGGATTGACTGCCGGCGTGGCGGCGATCTGCTCGGCCGTGCTGGCGTGGATCAGCTATCGGTCGGGCGAGTGGCTAATGACGGGGTTGTTTGTCGTTCTGTGCGGGGTGCTGCTGGGGTTTCTTCGGCACAATTTTTCGCCGGCGCGTGTGTTCATGGGCGACTGCGGCTCGCAGTTTGTCGGTTACATGATCGGCGTGCTGACCGTACTGGCGACCTACTACAAGCAGGGAGTGCCGACGCGCCTGCCGGTGTTGACGCCGCTGATCGTGCTCGGCGTGCCGCTGTTCGATACGTGCTCGGTGCTGTGGATTCGCTGGCGCAGTGGCCGGCCGCTGTCGCAGGGCGACCGCAATCATTTTTCGCACCGGCTGGTCAATCTGGGCATGACCGAGCGCGGGGCGGTGGTGTTTATCTATCTGGTAACCTTGTGCGTGGCACTGGGGGCGCTTTTGCTGCGCGACCTGCCTTTGGCCGGAGCGCTGTTGGTTGCATTGCAAACGATTGTGTGGTTTGTAATTATTTATTGGATTGAGCGACTGGGAAAACGCGCGGCGGGAAAATAGGAAAAGGGAAGGATAGCGTGCACAAAGTGGACGATATGGACAAGACGGACCGGGTGGGCAACATGGAAAACCCTGCCTTGTCCGCCCGTTCCGCCCGCGGCGCACACTCTGTTGCCCCCGTTGCCTCCGCTCCCCTTCTCCGGTCCGGCCGGCTGCGTGTTCTCTTTCTTGGCCTGCTTGCGGGTGCTGCTCTTGCCAATCACTTCTACTTTAATCTCTATTCTCTCTGGAACCACACGCTGACCGATTTTCACGTCTATCACGAAGCGTTGATTCATGCGCAAGGCGGCCAGCCGGTCTATAATCTCGACTCTCCGATGCCGTTTCTTTACCCGCCGTTTTTTCTGATTCTTCTCTGGCCTCTGGGATGGCTGGGCGAACCGGTTGCCATGCGCGTGTGGCTGACGGCGCAAAGTGTGCTGCTGGCTGTCGCGCTTGCCGCATTGCTTGCGGCGTGCGGCCACCGACCCGCCGACACCACCCCAAGGGCGGGCCGCGCGGTTTTCGACCCCGTCCTTGGCGTCTGGAGTCTGGCGCTGTTCGGCTTTTTTTCGCCCGTCATGCTCAACTGTCTTTATGGACAGGCCAACCTGTTGCATCTGGCGTTGCTGAGCGTATTTGCGGCGGCATATCTGCGCTCGTTCGACCCCGACCGCTCCGAGCGCGCGAAACGGCTGACCGACGGCGTGGCGGCGCTTGCGCTGTCGCTGGCCATCAGCCTTCGCGTGGTGCCTGCGGCGCTGGGGGTTCTGGCGGCGTTGCAGCGCCGCTGGCGGATCGTGCGATGGACGGCGGCTCTTGTTGCGGTCGAGGCGGTTCTGGCGGGATGGGTTGTGGGATTTGCGGCGGAATGGAATTACTTTACCTCGTATATGTTTCACCTGCGGCGGCCCGCGAACATGCGGGACATATCGCTTCTGGCGTTATGCGATCAATTATTGGGGGCGCCGGCGTCGCGCGTGGTTTTTTGGGCGGTCGTGGCCGCCGGCATTGCCGTGTTTTTGTGCGCGGTGCTGCGGCCTGCGCGGCGTCGGGTGCCTTCGCCCGCCCTGCATGTGGCCTTCGTGCTGGTCTCGATGGTGTTGTTTTCGCCGCTGGTGGAGTATCACCACTATGCGCTGCTTTTGGCGCCGTTTGTGTTGACTCTGGGCTACCTGAAACACAGCGGTGGTCTTGCGGCTGATTCGGTGCTGGTTCTAGTGGGCGCGTGGGCGATTGTAACCTTCAGCAACCAAATGTCCTACTATCATTATGGTGATGCAGGCTACGCAGCCCTGCTCGGCGCCTTCGCGTTGTGGCTTCAGATTGTTCATCTGATTGCGCGCGGAAGTAAGGGATAAGTGTGCCCGTGCAGTGGAGGGTCGGGTTCCACCCCGACCGTATTCGGCCCTTGGAGGGTCGGGTTCCACCCCGACCGCGTTTTCGATGCGGACATTTTTGATCCGGACGCGGTGGAACGTGTCGTTCCATATTTTCGGGCGCGGTGGAACGCGCCCCTCCACGTGTTGATTCGGACATTTTTGATTCGGACCCGGTCAAACGCGTCGTTCCACATTCCCGACCGCATTCCCCCAATCTCTTTACACGGCCAACCTGATTTCGCTTCCCCACTTTCCGCAAGCGGGAAAAATCGGAACGCTGGTCCCAGCGTCAAGATGATCTTTTTGCACCCGCTGCGGCATTACGTCCTTGACAATCAACATCGGCGTTAGTATTAGCCTTGTTGAAGGGATAGTTAAACCAACCATGGAAAATCGGAGGATTTCCCGATGAGACGCTGGGGTGCTGTTCTTGCAGCCGTGGTGATGCTACTGGCGGCAATGCCGGTGCGAACCGCTCCAGTGGGCAGCGAGCGGCTGAGTCCGGCGCTGCGCACACTGGCGGCAACTGCCGACGGTGACGCGGTGGTCTTTGTTCTGGTCGCCTTGAGCGACCCAAACACCAATTTGCAGGATCTCATCGTTCAAGCCAGCAAAGTGGAGATTGCCGGAACGACATGGATTCGCGGCCGCGTCAAGGTGCGCCAGTTGCTCAAGCTGGCCACGCGCAGCGGCGTCGAGTCGGTTCTCGACCGCGGGCCGCGTCCGGCGCCTCTGCCGCCCGATCCGGAAAAGCCCAGTCGCGTCGCGCCGGTGGCCGGCGAGGTGTTTCGCAGTGCGCTACAGACCGCCCCGCCCTACCGGCCGCCGGCAACAGTCGAGGAGTCGCGCGTGGCCAGTTGGTGGGGCAAGGATTTTATTGGCGTGCAGGGTGCGTGGGATCGCGGCTTTCGCGGCACGGGCGTCAATGTGGCGGTCATAGACAGTGGCATTGACTTCGCGCATCCCGATTTGCAGGGAACGCAGGCGCGAGTGTCCAATCCGGCCTCGCCGCACCACGGCTGGCCAATTTGTTTCGACGGCGCTTCGATGGCCATTTACTTTGAGAGCGGCACAACTGCCAACACGTGGTATGTGGACACGTCGTCCACGCCGGCGGTTACCAACTATACAACCACGGCCACGGCGCAGTTTGCCGTCCCGCACGGCTCGACGCCGCAGGTGCACACCTACACATTCTGGAGGGAAAGCGTTTCCGGCGTCTATCATTTTGGCATTCATCCCGATACCGCGTTGAAAATAGACGTGTTGGGCAACGTGGCGGCGGCGGTCCTGGTCGTGGACCATCCCGACACGGCCAATCGCGGCCCGGGCTACAACACCGTCTATGTGGACCTCGACGGCGACTACGATTTCACGGATGAAAAGCCCTGTTATCGGGGCGATGAGATTTCGTATCGCGATGTCTGGAACGGCGTCTCGTCGGTGGCTGCCGGTCCCGGCACGGACGGCTATGCCGATGTTTCCGGCGGCTTGGTCTATTTTATCGCCAACGGCACGCGGTTCATTCCGGGTTCCGACTGGCTGTGGGGTGCGACGACGCCGCCGACCAACGGAAACCTCGTCTGCTTCATGCTGTGCAACTGGCGGGCGTCGGGCGGCAATCACGGCACACTTTGTGCCTCGGCGGTCGCCGCGCGCGGCATTATCAACGGCGATGCGCCGGCCATCAAACCCGCTTATACTGGAGCCGGCAACGGCATGGTGCAGGGACCGGCGCCCGAAGCGAAGCTGATTGCCATGGGCAACTTCTATGCCGGCGGCTATAGTTCGGATTTCTATTATTTCGCCGCTTTGGGACCCGACGGTGTGGCCAACACCGGCGATGAGGCCGACATCGTCAGCATGAGCTATGGCAACGGTTACGTGGACAATGACACCTGGGATTGGGAATCACGCTTTCTCGACCGCGTGAACCGCCACATTGCCCCCAATACGTCGTGGGTTGGCTCGACGGGCAACGGAGGCCCGGGTTTTTCCACGGTCAACGCGCCCAATCCGCCCACCGGCATCAGCATCGGGGCTTCGACGCAATATGACTCCTGCGACACGTTTGATTCGATTGCACAACTGAGTCAGGTGTTCGGCGGCGACCTTGCGAGCTTCAGCGACTGCGGCCCGTCCGCCGACGGCTCGCTGGGCGTACATGCTCTGGCCAACGGCGCGTGGGGCAGCGGAAACCTCACCCTCAATGAAATCCGCAACGGCTGGACGGCATGGGACGTCTGGGGCGGCACCAGCCGGTCGTGCCCTGAGGCTGCCGGAGTTTTGGCTCTCATGTATCAGGCCTTTCGATCCGCCCACGCCGGAGCGGACCCCGATTATGGTCGGGCTCGGCAGTTGCTCATGAATGCCGCCACGGATCAGAAATACGACATTCTCAAACAGGGCGCCGGACGTGTCAATGCCCTGCGCAGCGTTACGCTCGCCAACAACACGCAGGGGATCAGCGTGGATCCGCCCGATTGGGTGCCGGGCGATTACCGCGGCACGGCCTACGCGGCCTATGCGCGGCTGGTGCAGCGCGGCCGGTCCTATCAGAAGACCTTTACCCTCAAGAACCACGGAAACTCCCCGGCTACGGTGAATCTTTCCGACACCATGTTGCAAGAGTTTGCCTCGATGGAATTTACCATTAACACCAATCTGTCGTCGCAGGAAGCGGCGTATAATTTTCGCCGGCCCGACTATCTGGTGGAGTTCCATCGGCGCGGCACAAGCGCAAAAGTCGGTCCGGATGGCGCCAGCGTTCAAGCCACCAGCATTCCGGCGGGCACCGAACTCGTGGTCTTCGAGGCCATTTATGAATTCCGCGATTTCGACCAGCAGTTCAACCCGGCCGACCCGTCCAAGGTTTATCCGCAGGCGGAAAACCGCTATCGCCTGATCATCTATAACTGGACGGACATTAACGGCAACGGCAAGCTGTGGGACGATACCAAGGGGTCGTTTCCCAACGCCGTCGAGCCGAACGAAATAGACACGGGCGAGTATATGCGTTTTGACTACGGCTATGTTCAGGCCAACGCGCTGAAAGTGGCAATTTCGGACCCCTTGAACCGGATGGCCGACGGGATTTTTGTGGGCATCCAGCACAACGCGCGCGGCACACAGTCGGCCTCGCGCCGGATTCCGATTCGCATCAAAGCACGCTTTTTCCGGCACGTCAATTGCCCCTGGCTGACCCTGAGCAGAACGACGGTCAATCTGGCCGCCGGCGCACGCACCACCTTCACGGCCACCGTCACGGTTCCCACCACCAGTCCCTATGGCGTTTATACGGCCAAGATTGCGGCAAATCTGGCTTCATGGAACAAGGTCATTGTCCCCGTTCAGATCAACGTGGCGGGGCAACTGATCGGGGCACAAGGGATGGTCTTTGGCGGCGGCACGAACAATACCGCACCTTACCGCAACGACTATGTGGCGGGGGGTTTCGGCTGGGCGGGCCGGGCGGAAAACGGCGACGGGCGGGGCTTTTTCTTTTACGTCCCTCCCCCTGTGGCCGGCGACTATCTGCTGACCTGCACGCAATGGACGGACAGTCTTCCCACGGATATTGACACGGTGATTTTCGGGCCCCGCTCCGATGAGTTCACCGATTCGAGCAGCATTTTCTACGACCCGGAATTCGGCCCCAATACCCTCAGCGTGATCGGCGGCGAACGCAGCCCCGGCCGGCCCAGCTGTACCTTCAAGACTACCACCGGAGGGGCAAAGGATTACTTTGCCGTTGAACCGAGCGACGGTCTTCACGGCTTGTTCCTCCACAATATCCTGTTCAGCGGCCAGACGTTTGCCGTCCCGTTTCGGGCCGACGTAGGCATGATGAAAATCGGACCGCAGCCGCTGTTGTTGGTCACCGACACAGTTGACGTTGTCGAGCACCTCACGCTCACCTTCCCCATGGACATTCCCGATTTGTGGGTGGGCGGCTGGGGCCCCTCGCTGCCCGAGACCCATCAGGGCAGTATCAGCCAAGACCAGACGGTTGCCCATCCCTTCGTTGTAACCGATGGCGGGCTGATCCAATTGGTGCTTTCCAGTCCGGCCCCGGACCTCGATTTGATCCTGCGGCGCAACGGCGCGGTCTATGCCCGTTCGGAAGGTTCCACTTCGGATGAACAGATTCGGGTTTTCTTCCCGCCCAACGGCAACTACTCGGCGGAAGTGTACGGATGGTCGGTGACGCAGAATCCGTCGCCTTATACACTAAAGATGAATGTTGTGCAAGGCCGCTATGTGGTGTTGGGATTCGAGTCCGCGTCAGCTTCTCCGCAAAGCGGGCCGCAAATCCAAGTCGCCGCCTCGGCCGGCGTGCCCGTGCCCATGCGACTCAGCACCACCGCCACATCAAGAGGCATCAATAACATCGTTCTCGGATTTGGATTGGAAGGGCCGACCTCGTCGCCGGCCTTTGGAGTGGGCCTGCCCATTCTGTATGATCGGCCTCCCGCGCCCACTCTGGCCGCCGAACCGGTTTGGACCAGCGGCACGCAGAACACGGTCTTTTGGAGCGGCAGCAAAGCCACCACCTACACCGTCCAGTGCGACACCAGCGCCAGTTTCACCGCGCCGGTTGCGATCGATTGTCCGGGTAATCAGAGTAGCAGCACCGTTGCCGGATTGACCAGCGGTCAGACCTACTACTACCGCGTGCGGGGCCGCAACGGTCTGGGCAATGGACAATGGTCCAATACGGTCCGTTCGCGGCAGGACGGCGTCGCGCCGACCGCCGTGCCGCCGCTCAACGACGGCGGGGCGTTCACCTCGCGCACAACCATCACATTCAGTTGGCCGCCACACACCGACGCCTTGTCGGGCATTGCCTCCTATGATTTGCAGGCGGGAACGTCGCCCGGCGCCAGCAACCGCTACAACGCCAACGTGGGATTGCTGCGGACGGTCAATGTCACGGGCGCACACGGCGAAACGCTATATGGCCGCGTTCGCGCACGCGACGTTGCGGGCAATATCGGCGCGTGGGTGGCTTCCGACGGCATTCTGATTGACACCGTAGCGCCGCCGCAGCCGGCCGCCCCGCGCGACCGGGGAACCGCCACGTCCTCGACCAGTGTTCGATTCGACTGGAACGCGGTGACCGATGCGCACTCCGGCGTGGGCTCGTACGACCTGCAGGTCGGCACGGCGCCCAACACCAGTAATGTATTCAATGCAAATGTCGGCAATGTTCTCACGCGAACTGTAACGGGGGCGGGCGGACAGGTACTGTATGCACGCGTTCGGGCACGCGACCGCGCCGGCAACACCGGGGCCTGGTCCGCCAGCAGCGACGGCATTCTGGTGGACACCGCCAAACCGCGTCTGCTGGAAGTGCTACCGGCCGACAACTGGAAACTCACCGTCCGGTTCAACGAGACGGTTACCGGCGGCAACGTGGCCGGAAACTATGCCATCACGCGCGGTGTCCAAGTGCTTCAGGCCGTCCAGCTCAGTGGCAGCCAGTATCGCCTCCATACGACCGCGCAGCAGCCGGCCACCAGCTACACCGTGACGGTGCGGACCGCGGTCAAGGACCCTGCGGGCAATCCGATGGATACGGCCTATGCGGCAAAGGCGTATGTTTCGACGGCGCGCACCGGCGCGAGGTCGTGGGAATTGTACCGCTGATTTTGCGCGTGGTCACGAAAGAAACGCTAATGGAGGGTCGGGTTCCACCCCGACCGTATTCGGCCCTTGGAGGGTCGGGTTCCACCCCGACCGCGTTTTTATGCGGACATTTTTGATATGGGCGCGGGGGAACGCGTCGTTTCACATTTTCGGGCGCGGTGGAACGCGCCCCTCCACATTTTGATCCACACGCTGGAGGGTCGGGTTCCACCCCGACCGCGTTTTTGATCCAGAAATTTTCGATCCGGACGCGGAGATCTTTTTCTCACTTCTACCCTCTTGCCTCTGACCTCTTTGGCTGTGGCCAAAGGCCACGTCAGAACCGCAGACCGACCAGTAGTTGCCCGATGCGGTCCTGAATCGCACAGACCTCGCCCGTGCGGTTCGCGCAGTTGTTCGCCAAAATGGAAAACGCCACCGTGTGCCCTGAGGCGGTCTGGGCGTAACCCGACAGGCAGCAGGCGACGGACAGCGAGCCGGTTTTGGCGTGGATTTTTCCAAGCGCGCGCTGGCCCATTCGCCCGGACAAGGTGCCGTCGCGCCCGGCAACAGCCAGCGAGTCGCGGAAGACTTGGCCTTCCTTGTGGCGCGCCATGTAGTTGAGCAACGTGACCACCGCCCGCGGCGAAACAAGGTTCAGGCGGGACAAGCCGCTGCCGTCCTCGAAGTTCGCCGCCGAGGGCAGGATGCCGATTTCCGCAAGGAACTCTTCCTCGTAGGCCTGCGCTTCCTTGTAGGACGTGCGCTGGCGCCGCACAAAAGCCGTGGCCTGAAACAGCTGCTCGGCGCAGTAGTTGTCGCTTTGCTTGTTTGTTACAGCGATGATTTCACGAAGCGGCGGTGACTGATAGCGGCCGACCAGAAGGGACGACGGGGCCGTGGTTGCGGACTCGCCGTTTCGGACGGACACAACCCCGCCGAGGATAATGCCCTTTTTGGCCAGACAGGCGCGAAAGACTTCGCCGGCCACCAGCGCGGCCTGTTCAAGCGGCACGCGGTGAACCTGTTCGGGCGCGCCCAGAGCCAGCCGCCCGCGCAGAATCAGATGATCGGGGCCGTTGGTTCCGCGTTCGACGGCGATTGTATCCGCGGTGCCGCGCGGCCCGGTCAGCGTCCGGTTTTCCACGGTTACCACCGAAGTGGCCGGAAGTAGCGAGACAACGGCCGGGCGGCCGGATTGGGCCGCAGGCCGAACGCTGACCGAAATGCGGTTGCCGGCAATGCCGACGGCGCTGGCGCGCGGGGCATACTCGGCCGTTTCATAGTCCTTGATCCAGCCGTCCGCCGGCAGTCCGCCCGACACAAAACCGCTTTCGTCCATGATGAGATTGCCCTGAATAGCCCGCACGCCCAAGGCGGCCAGTCCGTCGGCCCACTCTTGCAGGGTTGCGGTCATGGAGCCGCGATGAAAGCGGGGGTTGAGAAAGGTGGGATCGCCGGTTCCGCGCACGATCAAATCGCCCGCCACGCTGCCGTCGTCGCGGATTGGCGCGGACAGATACAGCGGGGTGGTGAAACGGAAATCGGCGCCGAGGCGGTCGAGCGCCAAGGCCGTGACGAATAGTTTGCGATTCGAGGCGGGAATGAACAAGTCGTCGGGATGATAGGCGTAGAGCACCTCGCCTGTGTCGGCCCGCGCCACGCATACGCCCCAGCGGATGGTATTGGCGCCCTTGCGCTCCAACAAGGCCCGGATTTGTTCGGCAAGTTGCGCGGGCGAGACAGTCGGAACAGTCGTTTTTTTTCGGGAGGCCGCCGCGAGCAAAAGAACCGCCGCGGCCAGACACAACGCCATGCGAGCGGGCGTCGTTCGGTTACTCCACCAACACTTCATCGTGCCTCCGGCAGGCGGGGAAGTGAAAAAACCCTTGCATTCTTTCGGAGCATTGTTCATTTTGGCGGCAGGTGTCCTGATTTTGGGAAAGGGTACCGACCGCCGTATGCTAAAAATTGCAAGCTATAGCTTGCAGGGACAAACCGTAAGGGTCAAGCTGAAGTGCTCTTGCGGGGCGGCAAAGGTAATTGGGGTCAGCGAAGAAAACAAAACCATCTACTATTGCGTGCGGTGCCGCAGTCGAAAGACCCTCGACCAGCTCAAGCGCGAGGCCTCGTCGTATTGGCGCAAGCGCAATTGGGTGATTGCCTGCGAACCGGATCAGCGGGCGAATTCCCGAATTCATGTGCAATTTCCGGCGCGCCTGACGGTTCGGGCGTCCCCTTCCGATTCGCCGCGTTTCGTCTTTCACGGACAATGCCGGGTGATCAGCGCCTCGGGTGCGCTGATTGTTGTGGACGACTTTCAGGAATCCTGTTTTCAGGAAATTACCACTACCCATCGTCATGCGGAAATCCTTATGGAGCACAGGCTCGAATTCCTTCCTCCGACGTTGGTCGCAAGGATCGTCGCCGTGCGCTATCGGCCCGAAACGCTTCCGAAATGCGACATCGCCGTTGCGTTTGTGGGCCTTTCGTCCGATCTGCAAAACCGCCTCCGCGAATACATCGAAAAACAACTGCATCGCGCCGACTCGGCGTAAGCCGGCGCAACCCGACAGTCTGTGACAGAACGGCCGGCGGGGTTACTTGTGTCCCGGAGAATGGGGTGCCTTCGCCTTTTGGAGTGCGTGCAAACATGCTGCCGCTTTGCTGAAATTGTCCGTCGTCAGGCAAAGCGTCGGCACTGAGG
>JAOAGV010000133.1 GCA_026415575.1 Candidatus Sumerlaeia bacterium | reverse complement strand
TATAAGAGACAGCGGCGTATGAAACGAAAACGCGGTTGGGGTGGAACCCAACCCTCCACCATTAAAAAATACGGTTGGGGTGGAACCCGACCCTTTGCATGGAGGCGGTCATTCATGCCCGCCAAGCCTTTTGTCCACCTGCATTTGCATAGCCAATACAGTTTGTGCGACAGCACGGTGCGCATGGATGCCTTGTGCAAGGCGTTGAAAGACGCCGGCATGACGGCCGCCGCATTGACCGACCACGGCAATTTGTTCGGGGCCCTCGAATTCTATCAGACGCTCAAAGCCGAAGGACTCAAACCCATTCTCGGCTGCGAACTCTATGTCGCCCCGACCCGTCGCGACGACCGCGGGCCCTTGCACGCCCATACCTACACGCATTTGGTTGTTCTCGCGCGCGATCTGGAAGGGTACCGGAACCTCACGGCCCTGAGCAGCATCGGCTATCTCGAAGGCTTCTACTACAAACCGCGCGTGGACAAAGAGACTCTGGCCCAATACAGCCGCGGCCTGCTAGCCCTGTCCGCCTGCACCAAGGGCGTCATTGCCGCTCCGCTTCTGGAAGGACAAGAGGCCGCCGCCGAAAAGGCTCTCGACGACTATCGGCAGATTTTTGGGCCCGACGGGTTCTATGTGGAACTGATGGACCACGGCCTGCCCGAGCAGAAAAAAGTCAATCCGGTGCTAATTCGTCTGGCCCAAAAACACAACATCCCTCTGGTGGCCACCAACGACGTGCACTATCTCCGCGCCGGCGACCATACGGCCCACGATGTGCTTCTGTGCGTCGGAACGGGCAGCGTGGTCAGCGACCCCAAGCGCCTGCGCTACGAAAGCGACCAGTTCTATCTCAAATCGCCCGAAGAAATGGAATCGCTGTTTGGCTCCGTGGACGGTGCGCTCGACAATACGGTCGCCATTGCCGAGCAGTGCAACCTGACGCTGCCGCTGCATCAACGGCTGATTCCGCATTTTGATCCGCCGCCGGGCGAAACCGTGTCGGGCTACCTGCGCAAACTGGTGTATCAGGGACTGGAGAAGCGCTGCGCCCCCGTGACGGAGGAGAAGCGCCGGCGCGTGGACATGGAGCTGGATGTCATCGGCCGGATGGGGTTCGAGTCGTACTTCCTGATTGTGTGGGATTTCATTCATTTTGCCAAAGAAAAGGGGATCCCCGTCGGTCCCGGGCGCGGCTCGGTCGGCGGCAGCCTCGTCAGCTATTGCCTTGAAATCACCGACATTGACCCGCTGGCGTACAATCTGATGTTCGAGCGGTTTCTGAACATTGGCCGGATCACGATGCCCGACATTGACATAGACTTTTGCTATGAGCGGCGCGGCGAGGTGATTGACTACGTTCGACGCAAATACGGCGAGCGCAACGTGGCCCAAATCATCACCTTCGGCACGATGAAGGCCAAGAACGCCATCCGCGACGTCGGGCGCGCGCTCAACATTGATCTGCGCACCGTGGATGAAATTGCCAAACTTGTCCCCGCCGAACTGGACATCACGATTGATTCCGCTCTGGAAAAAGAACCGCGTTTGCGCGAGCGCTATGAAGGCAACGAAACCATCCGCCAGCTCATTGACACCGCCCGCAGCCTCGAAGGCCTCGCGCGTCATGCCTCAACGCATGCCGCCGGCGTCGTGATCGCCGACCGCCCGCTGATTGAATACGTCCCGCTCTACCGGACCGAGAACGAAATCGTTACGCAGTATTCGATGGAAGACGTGGAGACCATCGGCCTGCTTAAGATGGATTTTCTCGGCCTCAAGAACCTGACCGTCATCGAAAACACCGTCCGGGCCGTCGAGCGCAATCACGGCATTCGCATTGACTGGGACAAAATTGACCGCAACGACCCCGAAACCTTCCGCTTGTTTCAGGAAGGCGACACCTTCGGCGTGTTCCAGTTTGAAAGCTCGGGCATGCAGGCCTACTTGCGAAAGCTCCGTCCCGAACGCTTCGAGGACATGATTGCCATGAACGCACTCTACCGGCCCGGCCCGCTCAAGGCCGGCATGGTGGACGAATACATCAACCGACGCCACGGGCTGACGGAAGTTAGATACCTTCATCCCAGCCTCGAGCCCATTCTGCGCGAAACCTACGGCGTTATTGTGTATCAGGAGCAAGTGGCGCAAATCGCCGCCGCGCTGGCCGGCTATTCGCTGTCGGAGGCCGACCTGCTGCGCCGCGCCATGGGCAAGAAGAAAAAGGAGGTCATGAAGGAGCAGCGGGCCGTCTTTGTCGAGAAGGCCACGGCCCGCGGTGTCTCCCGCCAGATCGCCGAGCAGGTCTTTGATTTGATGGACCATTTCGGCGGCTACGGCTTCAACAAGTCGCACAGCGCCGCCTACGCCGTCATCGCCTTCCGCACCGCGTATCTCAAGGCCCACTATCCGGTCGAATACATGGCCGCGTTGATGACCAACGACATGGGCAATACCGACCGGATGCCGCTCTATTTTGCCCAGTGCAAGGCGATGGGCATACAGATTCTCCCGCCCGACGTAAATGAATCGGACCTGCATTTCACGGTAGTGGGCCGCAACATCCGGTTTGGTCTGGGTGCGGTCAAAAACGTGGGCCATGGCGCCGTGGAATCCATTTTGGCGGCGCGGCGCAAAGGCGGCCCGTTCCGGTCGCTTCAGGACTTTTGCGAGCGGGTGGATTTGCATACGATCAACTCGCGCATGATTGCCTGTCTGATCAAGGCCGGCGCGTGCGACGGACTGGGCGGGCATCGCGCCCAATTGCTGGCCGCGCTCGACGGCCTGATCGAGGCGGCGGCGACCGCACAGCGCGAGCGCGAGGCCGGTCAGATTTCGCTGTTTGAAGTCGAAGGCGGCAACGGCCCGGGTCCGGCCGCCTTGTCGGCCCCGCGCCTGCCCGATGTGCCGCCGTGGTCGCTGCGCGAAACCCTGCAGAACGAAAAGCAACAGGTGGGATTTTACATCAGCGGCCATCCGCTCGATGAATACGTGGTGGACTACTACTCGTTCGCCACGTCTTCGATTCGGCGGTTCCGCGAGCAAACCAACGGCGCGGGCGGCGAGGCTTTGTTGATGGGTAAAATCCACAAGATCGTCCGCAAGATTGATCGCTACGGCAATCCTATCGCGTTCTTCGAACTGGAGGATTTTACCGGCGCCATCGAATGCCTTGCGTTCCGCCAAGCCCATGCCGCCTACGCCCACTTGATTCAGGACGACGCGATTGTCTATGTGCGGGGCATGCCCAACTCGCGCACCGGCGACGTCATCAAGTGCCAAGTGCGGGAGATCATCAGTGCCGAAGAGTATCGGCGCAAGCACGCGCGAGTCCTCGAAATCGCGCTGCGCGAGGCCCGTTGCCCCCGCGAAGAACTCAGCGATCTCTATGCCCTGCTTGCGCGGAACAAGGGGGCGATGCCCGTGCGCCTGATCATCCCCTTTGATGCTCACGGCCACCAGCTGGCATTGCAGGCGGGCGATCACTTGCGCGTGGCGCTTGAGCCGGCGCTGCTGACCGAATTACGCCGTCTGCCTGTGATAAAGAGATTGACGTTTCGGGAAAGCTAGCATAACAGTGCCGAAGTGAATTGAGTCTGGGGCCGCCGAAACGTTTTGCAAAGTTTGTCGCATTCTCTGCCGAGGATAGTCTCTCATGGCGATGACCACATTTGAATTTGAGAAGCCCATAGTGGATTTGGAGGCGCGGCTGGCCGAGCTGCGCCAGCGCGAGGCCGCCGGCGAGGACGTCGCCAGCGAGCTGCATGTTGCGGAAATGGAGTTGCAAAAAACCCGCGAAAGCATCTATCGCAACCTCACGCCCCACCAGCGCGTTTTGATCGCCCGCCATTTCGACCGGCCGCATTCGCTCGATTATATTCGCGCACTGTTCGAGCAGTTCACCGAGTTGCACGGCGACCGCCAGTTCCGCGACGACCCGTCGGTGGTTTGCGGCTTCGGGTTCTTTCAAGGCCGCCCGATGGCCGTCATCGGTCAGCAAAAAGGCAAGGACGTCAAAGAAAACGTGGCGCGCAATTTCGGCATGATGCATCCGGAAGGCTATCGCAAGGCGCTGCGCGTGATGAAGCTGGCCGACAAATTCCGCCGCCCCATTGCCATCTTCATAGATACGCCCGGTGCCTATCCCGGCATCGGCGCCGAAGAACGCGGCCAGGCCGAGGCCATCGCCCGCAACATCATGGAAATGTTCACGCTCAACGTGCCGATTGTCGTCCTCATCATCGGCGAAGGAGCCAGCGGCGGCGCTTTGGGCATCGGAGTCGGCGACCGCGTGCTGATGCTCGAAAACGCCTGGTATAGCGTGATCTCGCCCGAAGGGTGTGCCTCGATTCTCTGGCGCGACGCCAAAATGGCTCCGGTGGCCGCCGCCAATTTGAAACTGACCGCGACTGACTTGCTCCAACTGGGGATCATAGACGACATCATTGCCGAGCCGCTGGGTGGCGCCCATCGCGACCCGCTTGTGGCTATTGAAAATGTGCGCGTGGCCCTTGAGCAGGCGCTCAACGAACTGACTCCACTGGCCCCGGATGTGTTACGCCGCCTGCGCCATGCCAAGTATCGCGCCATGGGCAAGTTCATCGAGGAGGTTTCGGAAACAGCCGAAGCGGCCGCCGGCGACACGACGCCGGGACCGACTTCGCGGCCCCCGCACAGCCGAAAACCCTAGCCGTGCGGCAGGCCCGTTCACAGAGTCGGAACCGCCGGTTGGCGGCGCTCCACCGCACGTGCACCACATTCCCCCATGGAGGAGGATGGAAGAATGGGATACCTCATCGCTCTCGGCATTATCGCGTTGATCATCTTCTTCATCATCGCCATTTACAACGGTCTGGTCCAACTGCGGCAGGAAGTCAAAAATGCCTGGGCGCAGATTGACGTTCAGCTCAAGCGCCGCTATGACCTCATTCCCAATCTGGTGGAAACCTGCAAAGGCTATATCAAGCATGAGCGGGAGACGCTGGAGGCCGTGACCCGCGCGCGTCAGCAGGCCATTGACGCCAAGGGCATTGCCGAAAAAGCCGGCGCCGAGAATATGCTCACCCAGACGCTTCGGTCGCTGTTTGCCGTGGCCGAAGCCTACCCCGACCTCAAGGCCAATCAGAACATGCTGGCCCTGCAGGAAGAACTGGCTTCGACCGAGAACAAGATCGGCTTTGCCCGCCAGTTCTACAACGACTCGGTCATGCGATACAACACGCGAATCCAGACAGTGCCGGCCAACATCATTGCCCGCATGTTCAACTTCACCCCCGAAGAGTTTTTCGAGCTCACCGAGGCGGCCCAGCGCGAAGCCCCGAAGGTGACCTTTTAGCCGTTCGCCCAATCGGATTCTGCCGGGAAAGGGAACCAAACCTCCACGGGGTTCAAACTTCTGCTTGCTGTTCGGGGGTGCAAATTCAAGTTTGAACTGCGCGCATTTCCCGTCAGAGTGGACACGCAGGATTCCTTTACGCTCTTCGGCACTTTTACTCATGCGGGAATTGCTCGATGGACGAATCTTTGCACGCAGCCCCTTCGCATCGCGAAATCCAAGCAGCGCCCGGAACGCTCAATCCGGCCATGGACTTTTGCGCGCTGTTGCGCGACCCCCTTGCCCCTCCATCGCCCGTCTGGCTCCATCGCGGTCGTTCGTTCACCCAGCCCAATGTCTGCGGCTATGAAATTGAGGGCCGGCGATTCGTGGTCAAAGATTTCCGCCCGCGCCTCTGGCCGATTCGGCGGCTGTGGGGCCGTTGGATTCTTCGGCGCGAGTGGGCGCGGCTGACTGCGCTCCAAGGCCTCGCCGGTATCCCCCGATTGCTCGGCTGGGTGGACGCCGACGCATTCGCCATGGAGTGGATTCACGGCGAGCGTCTGCCGCATCGCAAACAGAACTGGCTCGAGCCGGTTTTCTTCGACCGCCTTATGGCGCTGGTCGAGGCCATGCACGCGCGCGGCATCAGCCACGGCGATCTGCGGCGAAAAAACATTTTGGTCACGCGCGACCAGCAACCCTACCTGATTGACTTTGCCACGGCCTATCAGGCGGGTCCGACACCGCGCAGCCGACGCTGGCTCGCCAAGCTCTGCGAGGTGGACCGCCTGACCGTTCTTAAACTGAAGGCCTATTATTGCCCGGACGCTTTGACCGCCGACGAACGGCAGTGCCTCGACGACCAGCCGCTGTCCTTGCGATTGGGCCGGTTCCTGCGCAAGCGCATTTATCGTCCCGTCAAACCCCGTCGCTGGCGACAGCGCTGGGCGCGCTGGCGACGCGCACTGTTCGGTCGGCCCGATTCACAGGCCGATGGCGAGGGAAAGGAATAAACCGATAATTAAGCAGGATTGCACGCAAGAATGGGTGGCAGCGAGTCGGCGGGCGGCCAAAATGCGGAACGATGCGTTCCACGGTGTTCGGAATGTGGAGGGGCGCGTTCCACCGCGCCCGATTACGGTCGGCACACGATACGAAGATGCGGTCGGGGTGGAACCCGACCCTCCACAATCCGAATCAAAAATCCGGTCGGGGTGGAACCCGACCATCCACGCCGTCCGGATTGAAATTCTGGGGGGCGAGGATCAAAAAAAAACGTGATCCTAACAAAAATGGGCTTGACAGGCAGATACGACTCAGGATAGGCATAAGCATGATTTTGCTGGCAGCCGGCAAAAAAAAGTTGACAGAAAAACAGCAAGTGCTCCATAAACCAACTGAATGCTGTAGGGCAGCATTCCGGAAAATAAACCAGCTAGAATAAAGCCTCAGGTTTGACACTGTTTTCCCACCACACGCCGACAAAGGAGGAGCAAGCCACCTCAAGGAGCCATTATGAGAATCGGGTCTCCGGCGGCAGTTTGCGCCGGGGGCGCCCAGTCCAACAAGGAAAGGAGGGTAGTGTATGCGAAAGGGGTTGGTCGTAACCCTGGGAGTAGTGGCTCTTTGCATAATGGCTTCGCCTGGCTTCTCCCTTGCACCGGTCATTGCTTGCATCCCGGACATTATCATCAGCGATGCGGAGCAGAACACCCAGACGCTTGACCGGAACTTTTTTGTGTTCTCACAAGCGATCAATCTGGATGAAATGGTCCGCGACGATGACGCGACAACGAAAGCCGCTTTGCGGTGGACGTTTGTCGAAACCGCTCCGGGCAACAGCATCCTGATCAACGGCAAGGCCCCGCTGGTCAGCCCGACCCCGGACACCATCAAGGATCCGGGAGCGAGCAACCTGCGCGCGGTCAGCAACATGGCCACGTTCCGTAACCGGCTTTGGAGCCCGGTCGCAGGAACGTTGCCTTTCCCCAATCCGGGTGCTACAAGCATGACATCCACCCTGCAGATGTACGTGTCGGATGGAACCAGCTATACCGGACAGGCCATCCTTGTCCGTACGGTGAATACGGCGGCTGGCGCAGCGAATCCGCAACGGGATGCCGTTGTGCCGCAGTCCCAGAAGTCCTATCCGTTCACCTCCGGTTCGGAAGGCTGGAACTGGTTTGACGTTTCACCGACGTTCCCCGCTCCGACTCGTGCAGCCACGGGCGGTGTGTTGAGCATGACCAAGTCTAGCGCCACCACCGCGGCAATCCTGTTCGGTGCTTGGGAATCTCCGCAGAATCCGAGCCTTGCTCTGAAGATGCGTTGGGGCTGCATCCTGCGTGCGCGCTACCGCATGACGAGCTCGGTCAACGGAGATGGTTGCCCGGGTATCCGTATGCAGGCCATCTGGACGCACGTCACCCAGTCGGGCAGCTCGTGGATTCCTGACTTCCTGAATCAGGACTTCAACGACCGCGTTGAGGTGATCACAAACACCTACAACCTGCCCGCTGCCGGAATCAACCACATTGCGGGTCGCGAACCCGGCACGTCCGGCAAGACTTACACCATCCTGTATTATCCGCAGCAGACGGATAAACTGATGGCGCCGACGGCCGTAGTGTATATCACCTGCGGCATGCTGGATACCGACACGTTCAATGAGGACCTCGGCACGCTGAACGTGGACCAGGTGGATGTGGACGGCATTGCGCGTCCGGATGTTGGCCGCGGCACGCTCGTGACGGCGAACGGCTTCACCACCACGAACTTCACCAACTGGGTCCGTGACGTGAAGAAACTCGATCCGTCGGGCACGACGACCGGCTTGGTGGCCACCAAGAGCGCCACCAATATGGTCATCACGGTGCCGCAGGGCAACAGCCTGCTGGAAGCTTCGTTCTCCAGCCCGATGCCGGGTACTGCGCTCAAGGCCGGCTACTACTACAGGGTGCTCTGGACGGTCAATTCCACCTATACGCCGGGCGGCAACTTCCTGCCGGCCGTCCGTACCAGCGTGATCGGTACCACATTCCAGTGGTATGCTCACAAGGAACTGGAGGGCGGCGGAAGCTACAGCTCGATCGGAACCGCGAATACACCGTTTGAACAGTGGGTTTGCGCTCCGTCGGCTGCTCCGCCTTCAACGACGGCGACCGAACCGATGCAACTGCGTTGGGAGGCCTACGTCCTGAACATTCCGAACGTGGTGTTCAACAAGAACATCAGCGGCACGGTGCGGTGTCTGGGTGTGCTGACCGAAGAGTTCCCGCCAATGCCGTAAGGTAGCTGGTGGGTATTCTTGCAGGCAGGGGATCGAAAGATTCCTTGCCTGCTTTCTTTTTTTTGCAGCGTTGCCTTTCGGCTCCTCCGCATGGGCCTGCAGAAGGCCTCTCGCGCCGTAATCTTTCAAACACCGCAAGCGTCAGTCGGAAAACAAATCAAAACCGAGGCGTTGCGCCGTGACAGTTTGCTTTTTCTCGCTTCCTGCCTCTGCCCTCCCTCTCTTGTTTCGCGCCGTTGTTTTTCCTTGCAAGCCCCACTCGGCCCTTTCAATCTCCCGTTCGCACTTTGCGTGGAGGGAAAAAGATTATGGTCTATACTCCGCACACACCGGCGGAAATCCAATCCATGCTCCAGACCATCGGCGCCGCCGCCATCGAGGAACTGTTCGAGGCCATTCCGCGCACCGACTGCCAGGCCGACTTCTCGACCCTTCCGGCCGGCAAGGCCGAAATGGACGTATGGGCCGAATGCCGGCGCTTGGCCGGCCTCAATCGCGGCGTCCATCGCCTGCGCTCATTTCTGGGCGCCGGTGCCTATGAGCACTTTATCCCGGCGGTCGTGGACCATCTCCTGCGGCGCGGCGAGTTCTTCACGGCTTATACCCCCTACCAAGCCGAGGCCAGCCAAGGAACCTTGCAGGCCATCTACGAATATCAGAGTATGATCTGTGCACTGACCGCACTGGAAGTCGCCAACGCTTCGCTCTACGACGGCGCATCGGCACTGGCCGAAGCTGTCGTCATGGCAGTGCGCCACACCAATCGCACCTGCGTGGCCCTGACGACCGGACTCCATCCAGCCTTGCGCCAAGTCGTGCAAACCTACACCCGCTATCTGGGCGTCCAGTTCATCGAACTGCCTTTCGCCAACGGCGCAACCGACGCTGCGGCGCTCGATCGCATTGGGTTGCCCGGCGATTTGGCCGCTGCCATCGTTCAGCACCCCAACAGTCTGGGCTGCCTCGAACCGGCAGAAGCGATTGCGAACTGGGCGCACCGGCGCGGCGGGCTGTGCATCGGCGCAGTCAATCCGCTTTCGCTCGGTGTGCTCCAGCCGCCGGGAAAGTGGGGCGCTGACATAGCGGTCGGCGACGGTCAGCCGATGGGCATCCCGTTAAGTTTCGGCGGTCCCTATGTCGGCTTTATGGCACTGCGCAAAGTGCTGGCGCGCCGGATGCCCGGCCGGCTGGTCGGCTGCACGCTCGACCGCAAGGGCGAAAAGGGTCTGGTGTTGACCTTGCAGACGCGCGAGCAGCACATCCGCCGCGAGAAAGCCACGTCCAACATCTGCACGAATCAGGCGCTGTGCGCTCTGGCCGTAACCATCTACCTCGCGCTGGTCGGCAAGACCGGTTTCCAGAAAGTGGCGGTTCTCAATTTGGAGCGCAGCCATTATCTGGCGGAAAAAGCCGCCGCCGTCCGGGGAGTGCGTCCGGCATGGTCTGCGCCGTTCTTCAACGAGTTCGTTCTGGAACTGCCGTGCAAGGCCGAGTCGGTGGTTCGCGCCATGAAAGAAAAAGGCATTGTGGCCGGCTGGCCGCTGGCGCGGTGGTCCGAACGCTGGCCGAAGAACCTCTTGCTCCTCTGTGCCACCGAAACCAAGTCGAAGGCCGACTGCGACGCCTATGTCGAGGCGCTGGCCGGCGTGTTGCCGCGCTAAACCTGCGCGTTGCGTGCAGTTTTTTTCCCAATGTCCGAGACTCCCTCCATCGTTGCCGCCCCGCTGGCCGGCGTTCCCCGCTTCGCCCATGCGGCCATGGCGGCGGAGTTTGAAATCTTTGTTTCCCACGCCGACCTCCGCTATGCTCAACAAGCCGCGTGGGCCGCATTTGAAGTGCTCGACCGGCTCGACCGCGAACTCAGCCGCTTCATGGAGACTAGCGATATTGCACGAATCAACACAGCGCGCGCCGGCGAAATTGTTCGCGTGGGACCCGCCGCGCTCGAATGCCTCCAGATCGCCGACCGACTCGCCGCCGAAACACGCGGCGCGTTTGATCCAACGGCCGGACGCCTCGTGGACTTCTGGCGCCGGCGAGACCCCGATTCTCTCCCCGTCTCGGAAAAACAACTCCGCACCGCACGCAGCCGAACCGGCATGCATCTGCTCGACATCAATCCTGAGGCCCACACGGTCTGCGTGCGCAAGGCCGGCGTGTGTGTGGACCTCGGCGGCATCGGCAAGGGCTTTGCGTTGGACCAAATGGCCCGGACGCTGCGGGTGTGGGAAATAGACGCCGCCCTTCTGCACAGCGGCCACAGCACCGCACTGGCCTTTGGCGCTCGGGCGCCGCAAACCCGCTGGCCGGTTGCTCTGGCGGCTCCGGAAACCGGGCGCAACGTCCTCGGTCCTTTTGCCTTGGCCAACCGCGCAATCAGCGGCTCCGGCCTTCGCAAGGGTCTGCACATCATTGACCCGCGCACCGGACACCCTGTGCGGGGCACCCGTGCCGCATGGTCGCTCGCTCCAAATGCGGCCGAAGCCGACGCACTCTCGACTGCCTTCATGGTCATGTCTGAATCGGAGATCGCCGCCTATTGCGCACAGCATCCCGATGTCACCGCCATTGTCCTGCCGGATTCCGCTGCTGCCCACAGCAGCCCACCACGTCTGCTGCGGTTCGGCCGCGCGGCGTAAATGCCAGCCGCTGTTGCGGTCATATTCTGTTGACGGCGACGCTGCACCAAGGATAGGAAGAACACCCGAAGGTTGCCGAGGGATATGACGGCGTCGGCTCGTTTTCGCAAGCCGACGAGGCCCTGTGCAAGCCTTGCGCCTTCGTCCGTGCGCCCATAGCTCAATTGGACAGAGCATCTGACTTCGGATCAGAGGGTTGGGGGTTCAAGTCCTCCTGGGCGCGCTTTTCCTTTTGTTGAACGTGCGGCCACGAGTCTTTTCGGAATTTCCGGCCCGGCCACATCCCCGTCACAAAAACCTTGCACGGCGGACGGGATCACGGCGCGCTTTCTTTCGACCAAAATCTCGCCGGCGTGCGTCCCTAGAACGTCCGCTCAGCGAACGCCCGATGCACGCGTGCAACGTGCGCAGGTCGGCAAGGATCTC
>JAOAGV010000132.1 GCA_026415575.1 Candidatus Sumerlaeia bacterium | reverse complement strand
GTGCTGCGCCGCGCAGGCGGCAACCCGCTGTTTCTTGAAGAGACCGCGCGGGCGCTGTTGCGCCTTTGGGAAGAAGCCGATGCACGCGGCGCGCCACTGCCCGACGGCGTAGTCGAGACGGTCGTGCCAGAATCGCTGCGTGGTATTATTCAGGCGCGAATAGATACGCTCGACGAAAGAGCCCGCCTGACCTTGCAGTGCGGCGCCGTAATCGGCCCGCAATTCACACTCGGTGTTTTGCAGCTGTTCGAAATTATCCGCGAGGGACTGCTCGACCGGTTGTATATGCTGCGTGGATTGCAGTTCTTGCGAAGCCGCCCCACGGCCGAAGACCTCGAATTCATTTTCTACCACGGCCTGACGCAGGAAGTGGCCTATCAGTCGCTGCTCGATGCGCACCGGCGCGAGTTGCACGGGCTGATTGGCCGGCAACTGGAGCGCAAGTTCGGCGAAGTCGGCACACTCGAGGTGAATGCCGCAGTGCTGGCATTTCATTACCTGCGGTCGGATCTGCGCGACAAGGCGCTCGAATGGACCGTCGCCAGTGCGCGCCATGCCGCCCATCTCTTCGCCAACGACGAGGCGATTGATCTATATGAACAGGCTCTGAAGGTCGCCAAGGAAGACCTGCCGCCCACCGACGCCAACCGGCGCACCCTGGCCGATGTACTGCGTGCGCGCGGGCGGCTTTTGCGGCTGACCGGCCGCCTCGACGAAGCCGACGAGTCGTTCGAGGCCTTGATGTCCGTCGCCCAATCGGTCGACGATGCCGGACTGGTCGCCGATGCCCTGGCCGAAACGGGCATGAACCTCTATCAGCGCGGCCGTTATGTCGAGTCCGACGACGCGTTGCAGCGTGCTGCGGCCACTTACGCGCAGATCAACGATAGCCCCGGCGTGGCCATGGCGTTTAATTCCATTGGCATGAACGCTCTGGCACGCGGCGAACTCGACGCGGCGGTCGGGTGGTTCGATCGCGCAGCCGAGGAAGACATCGAAGCCGAACGGCCGGCTATTGCTGCTGACATTTACAACAACCGCGGTCTGGTGTTATGGCACCAGAGGCAGTATGCCAAGGCGCTGGAAAACATTCGGCGGGCACAGGGCATCTGGCAACGTCTGCACAACCGGTTTGGCCTGTGCGCGACCACGCTCAACGTCGGTCTGCTGGAAGAAGAACTCGGCCATGCGCAGCAGGCGCTCGAACACTACCACCATGCGCTCGAACATGCGCGGAAACTTTTTTACCGCGAGGCCGAGGCGATCATTCTCGTCAACATCGGCAATGCGTTGCGTCGCGTCGGCAACCTGCTTGCGGCTACCGAGGCCAACCAACGCGCCGTTGAGCTGGCCGAACATCTCGCGCGCAAAGATATTGCTGCAACGGCGACCGAAAACCTCGGCCTCGACGCATTGGCGGCGGGCCGCGCCGAGCACGCCTTGGAGCATTTTGTGCGCGGACTGGAGATTGTGGGTTTGGCTGGTCCGACCGGGCCGACCCGTCTGGGAAATCCGACTGATTTGGCCCCCGCCCCCGAGCGCGCCGCCTCACTTTTGCTTGGGCGGGCGCGTGCCTTGGTGGCACTGGGACAACCTACCGAGGCGCGTGAAAGCTGTGCGCAGGCGGCACAAATCTTGGACCGAACGCCTATGGCCGCTCTGGACGCCATGCGCGCCATGGTCGAAGGCCTTGTGGCTTCCGCCAGCGGCGACAGCGCAGGTGCGGTGGCCTGTTTCCAGCGTGCAGCGGATGTCGCCCAACGCGCCGCCAACCCCTGGGACGAACTCGAGGCGCTTCTGGCCTGGCTTGGGCACTGCGAACGCGTCGGCGACGCAGGGGGCGCGCGACAGATTCAGTCTCAGGTGCACCGCCTGCGCGAACGACTGCAAATCTCCCATCCCCGAAAGAGCGAAGGTGAGCCGTTGATGGAATGAGGTTGAAACGAATTTCTGAACCGACCAGTCGCAGGCACGGCACAAAAATAGATGATGGCAATCCGGCCGATTATTCTTGACAAAACAGGCGGGAGGTGAAGAGATTTACCTAAAAGTAAAAGGAAGGAGGGACTGGCAGCAAACCCTGGCCCGAAAGCATCCGTCCGGGCGGACATGTGAAGATCTCCGCTTCGGGGAATACATCAACAAAGGGGGAAATAAAACCATGAACCCAACGACACAAATACCGGTTGCAGACACCGCACAAGCTTTTCCCATCAGCCGGAAAAAACACTATGCCCAACCCACGGTAATGCGTGTCCCTCTGCGGCCGGACGAAGCCGTGCTCGGCAATTGCAAACTCGGAGCCGCCTCCGGCCCCAGCGGCGAATGCGCAACGCCCATTCCCTGCGTGACACTCGCAAGCTGAGGGAAGAATAATCTGATAGAGGACCGTGCGGTGAATCAGAGGGTAAAGGATTCATACGTTTGCTACAGGAGCCGCGTGGAAACCCTCATTAGGACGCGACTGGGGATGTATGGAGTTCCCACTTTAGTGGGGGCGGATCCGAATCGCCCACTCAAGTGGAAACTCCATACGTGCTCCGACAGGCTACTATAGAAAACTGCTGAATACACAAACAGCGAAGGAGGTCCTGCGCCATGAAAAACTGGACCGCTTATCTCGCACTAACAGTCCTATTTGTGCCCAATTGTTCAGCGTTTGAGACCACTGTGACTTTCCAGCAAGTTTATGGTGCCACTATCGGCGGCATCTACTTCGGCGGCGCCTATACGGGCGGCTTAGAACATTCTCGTCCTGTATTTGGGGACATTGATGGTGATGGAGATCTCGACATTTTTACGGATCGCACATTCTGGGAAAATATCGGCACCACTCACACCCCTTCTTGGGCAGCCCGCATCCGGAATTATCTGCCCGGCCCCGCCGACCAGCTTGCCGATATAGATGGCGACAGCGATCTTGATCTTTTTGTCCGAGAGAACGATGGCAGCATTACCTTATATGAGAATACAGGGACCAGCCGCACACCCACTTGGGCTGAACCAGTGGGCAATTACGGTTCATTAATTGGACCAGGGCCCGTACGGCTTGCCGATTTGGACGGTGACGGTGATCTTGACCTATTTAATGGTAGAAATTACTGCGAGAATACCGGCACACGCACATTGCCAGTATGGTCAACCCCTGTTGCCAATTTCATTCCAATTGCGGGCGTCTTTGCTGACATAGACGGTGACGGTGACTTGGATTTGTTTGGGAATCGTACGGTCTGGCGTAGCGGAATAGTCGTATTCTGCAAGAATCTTGGCACACGTCAATCGGCAATATGGGCGGAACCTCTCGATGATTATTGTTCACTTCGCTCTCCCCCTCCTTGTACACCTTCCTTAGCCGACATAGATAGCGACGCTGACTATGATATTTTTTTGTCCTCGCACGAGTACTACTACTATGGGGAAGAACCTGGCGTTATTAGTATTACATTCTACGAGAATACTGGTACATCGTATACAGCTAGCTGGTCGGAGCCAATATGGCCATTTCTTGAACCATTTGATATGGGCGGTTGTCCGAGCCCTGCCTTCTGGGATATTGATGCGGATGGCGATTATGACCTTTTTTTTGGCAGCGATGCTGATGGTCTTTGGCTTTACCATGGTACTAGAAGGGAACAATCGCATAATTGGCTATGGCCCGTTCTTGTCCCTCTTTCCGCAGGAGGAGGTGACGTATATAGTTTTAACTTAGCAGATATTGATGCGGACGCTGATGGTGACCTATTTATTGTCACCCATTATGAGGGATCTTTGTATTTTTACAAAAACGAAGGAACGGATACGTCGCCTACTTGGATAATTAAATCATATAGCTACGCAGGTGTCAATCATGCTACATCCGCGGCATTTGCTGACATTGACAACGATGGAGATCTAGATCTGTTCGCGTCAATGGGTCAATTATATTATTATGAAAACTATGGATCGCCAAAGAAGGCTCTCTGGGATTATCCTGAGGTTTACTACGAGGGCGTACTGCAAGTAAACCACATCGCCTTTGGAGATGTTGATGTCGATGGCGACCTTGATTTGCTTACAGACAGCCTTGATGGGATTATAGTATATGAAAATGTTGGCACTGCCAAATCGGCGCAATGGGCGGCGCCTGTGTTATTATCGTCGATTTCAAGCGGAATTCCAGCCCTTTTCGATGTCGACGACGACGGCGATTTAGACTTGTTCACGGGTGGTACAGGATTATATGCTTATGAAAATATGACACTGAACCTTCGTGTCTCGCCGCGCCGCACGCAGGTGGAATTGTATAAGGGCCAGCAGTTTTGTGTTAGCGGGACGACGGCAACGGTCGTGTGGTATTTTGTTGCCAATCGCAGCGGAGGAACAATTGATCCCGCAACAGGATTCTACACTGCCGGTCCGGTCAATAATGTTGAGGACGTTATCGAAGCGCGGGATCCGGTCACGGGGGATCGCGGGCGGGCGTGGGTGAAGGTCATTCCGCCGCCCTATGTGCGGAATGAAAAGATTATCATTTGTGCGGGCGGGGGCAACTATCCCGGCAATTCGATTCTCAGTCAAACAAATTATCTCGCCAATTATGCGTATCGCATGTCGCTCAAACGCGGCTATCGCAAGCAGGACATCTACTATCTCAACGCCGATGGTTCTCGCATCCACGATGCCGACGGCGACGGTCTGAACGATGCCAACGCCACCGCGACGCTGGTGAATTTGCAATGGGCAATCTCGACTTGGGCCTCGGATGCCCGTCGCCTGTTTATTTACATGGTGGATCATGGAACGCCCACGCAGTTTCGTGTCAATCCCGCGGAATTTCTTAGCGCCGCAACATTTGACGCTTGGTTGGACACACTGCAAGTGACGTATGGCACGACCGTAATTGTGGTTCTTGATTATTGTTACTCCGGCAGTTTCCTTGCGTCGTGCACGGCGCCGCCCGGCCGCCGGCGCACCGTGATTGCCAGCGCCGGCTCGAACGAACTGGCCACATTTCTTGCCCCCTACGGATATATTTCCTTTTCGAACTTCTTTTTGGGCTATGCGCACATGGGCGCAAACCTCTTTGACAGTTTTGCTTGGACACGCGATGCTCTCAACTTTACCTACGCGGGCCAGATTCCCCGGATTGACGACAACGGCGACGGGCTGTCGAACAAAAACGACGGCTACTATGCCCGCACGCAATACTGGGGTTTTGACTATGGCTTTGGTGCCACGCCGCCGGAGATAGTGGAAGTCACGCCGGACCGAATTCTTAACGGTGAGAACAGTACCCTATTGTATTGTAGGGTGGTGCCGACGCTGCCGGTCAGTCGCGTATGGGCGGTGATTCAGCCGCCCGGTGGTTTGGCATATTCCGGTGGCGAGCCGATTACGGACATGCCGCAGGTGGAGTTATTTACTACGGACGGAACTTATTATTCCGCCGTATGTACCCAATTCGGTCGGCTGGGTTCCTACACACTTATTTATTATGCAATTGATATTGAGGGCAGAGTCTCCTGGCCGAGGAAATCGCGGATTATGCAACTGTCGGCCCCCGACTCCTACGAAGTAGATGACGAGGCGAGGTTGGCCAGCGAGTATATCTTCTCGAATGTGGCGGAGTTTCCGCCGGAGCAGCGCCACAATTTCCATGACGCGGGCGATACGGATTGGATTCGGTTTTGGGCATTGGGCGGACGTTCCTACACAATGTATATCGAAAATTGCGGAAGTATGTGCGATGCCGTTCTTGAATTGTATAATGGCTCGCTCACCCTCCTGACTTCCGTGGATTGGAATGGCGCCGGATTGGGGGAAATGCTGACATGGAATTTTCCGACCACAGGGACTTACTACTGGAAAGTCTATAACTACCAACCGGCTGTGCATGGGGAGGGCACCAGCTACACCGCACGATTGGCCGACAATTCAGGTGCCGGCTTGGGCATTGCCACCGCCCTCGGCAGCAACAAACTGCGCATGGAGTGGACCAGCGGACTGGGACCGACGGATCAGGGGTTCAATGTCTATCGTTACAACTCGACTACCGGTAACTGGGTCAAAATCAACACCATGCCGGTCACCAGCAACAGCTATGTGGACGGGAACCTGATGCCCAGCCGAACCTATTACTATCTCATCCGTCTGCTTCGAGCCGATGGATCAGAGCCGGCGTGGACAGGGTACTTTTCGGGTACCACAAGCGACAGTGTCTGCTTCGCCTCGGCCGGGCAGACGGTTTCCGAAAACTGCGGCACAGTGTGGATCGGAGTCCAGCTGTCGAAGTCGCCCGCTTCGCCCGTGACCGTAACCTACGGTGTGGGGGGAACAGCCACAGCCGGCACAGACTATGTGATGCCGTCGGGAACGTTGGTGTTTGCCGCCGGCCAGCAAAGCAAGTATCTGGAATTGACCATCAACGACGATGGCCGCGACGAGCCGGATGAAACAATCATTCTGGTTCTGACCGGACGGACAAACGGCGACGTCGGAGAACCGACAACGTATACATTGACCATTCAGGACAACGATGAGTCGCCCGGGGTCCAATCGGTCTCTCTGCTTGATGGAACACCGACCAATGCGCCGTCCGTGCGCTTCCGCGTGGTCTTCAGCAAGGCTGTATCAGGCGTGGATGCGGGCGATTTTTCGACATCCCCGACCGGCCTGACGGGAACGGCCATCAGCAACGTTGCAGGTGTGGACCAGATTTGGACGGTTACGGTAGGAACGGGGGCCGGCAGCGGGCGCCTGTCGCTGGTTGTCGAAGACAATGACACCATCGTGGACGGTGCGGGCAACCCATTGGGCGGCGCCGGCGCCGGCAACGGACGTTATACCGCAGGGCCGGCATACGACATTGACCGCGTCGCGCCCACCGTTGCTATCGCTTCATCCGCAGAAGACCCGACCAGCGAGTGGCCGATTCCGGTGACGGTAACGTTCAGCGAGCCGGTCATCGGCTTCGAGGCCTCGGATGTTACCTGCAGCAGCTGCACGGTGACCAACTTCACAGGTGAAGGTGCCAACTACAGTTTCGGTCTGGTTCCATGGTATCAAGGCGAGGTGACGGCGCAGGTGTGTGCGGGTGTGGCCTCCGATGCGGTGGGAAACGGCAATATGCAGTCGGCCGTGCTGATGCGGACATTCGAAAGTCCAACGCGCGTCGAAGGCTGCACGTATGCGGCGAAACGAAAGGGCAGCCTTGTGTGGATCGAATGGCAGACAGCGCGCGAACTGGGCAACCTCGGATTCCATGTGTATCGCGAAGCGGAAGGGCATCTGGAGCGCTTGACGTCCGAGTTGGTGGCCGGCTCCGCATTGCTGGCCGGTGCGGGCGTCCATTTGCCGGCAGGGCAGTCGTATGGCTGGTGGGATATGGCAGCGCCGGACGGTGCGCGCTACTGGATCGAGGATTGGGACATCGGCGGTGGGCAGACGCTGCACGGACCGGTTGTGCCGGTTGATGCGGAAGTGTTGCCCGCAGACACCCAGTCGGCCTTGCTGGCGCAGTTGAACCGGCAGGATGATGCGGAGCGCATTCGCGCAGTGCGGGCGGCCTTGCAGAAGACGGCGGTCATGCGGGACACCGCCCGACCTTCCACCGCACCCCTCAGTTCACCCCGCCCACTTGCTTCTTTCACCCAGTTGTTCCACCCAACCAATCCTGCAAACGCCCCTTCGCCTTTGGACCGCCAGTGGGCATTGGCGGCGGGGCCGGCGGTGAAAATTGTCGTTGCGCGCGAAGGTGTGCAACGGATCAGCCGAGCTGAACTGGTAACAGCCGGTCTCGATCCGGCTTGCAATCCGCGGGACCTGCAGCTCTACTACCGGGGTTGCGAAATTCCGATAACGGTGGTCATGAGCGGCGAGGGGCGGCGCGCGTCGTGGGACGCTATCGAGTTTTACGCCGAAGGGCAGGATACGCTGTGGACAGATGCGCGCACCTACTGGCTGGTTGTGGGCACAAAACCGGGCTTGCGCCTAAAGACCGCCGCTGGCGGCGGGCAGAACTGGCCGAGCCCCGCGGCGTTTCTTGAGACAATCGAGCGCAAGGACCGAACGATCTATTTTGCCGCATTGCGCAACGGCGCGGAGGAAAATTTCTTCGGGCCGATCATCACCGGCGAGGGCGTCGAGCAGGTCTTGAGCTTGCCTTATCCCATACTAGAACCGGCGGGCACGCATCTCCTGTCGCGAACCTCACCATCCACCGCAACCCTCGAAGTCTGGCTCCAGGGCGTTACAGCCGGTGCGCATCGCGTGGCAATCTACCTGAACGACATCAAAGTTGGAGTAGCCGAATTTGAAGGACTGGAGCGCGGCGCGGCTCAGTTTACTGTGTCGCATTCACTCCTGCGCGCCGGCGACAATCTGATCGGACTGCGCGCGCTGGGCGGCGCGTCGGACGTCAGCCTTGTGGACCGCATTCGGCTTTGCTATTGGCGCACTTACGCCGCCCACAAAAACCGGCTGCACTGCACCGCGCCGGGCGGGACGCGCGTGCTGATCGGCGGCTTTAGTAGTCCGGCGATCACCGTGCTCGACATAACCGATCCGCTGTCGCCCCACCGCCTGGAAGGCGAGGTTGCGCGCAACCGCTCCGGCTATGCGATAACAGTTGCCGTCCAAGGCAAAGGCGAACGCGTTCTCCATGCCTATGGGCAGGGCGCAACGGAACGGCCTGCGGCGGTTGCGGCGAACTGCCCATCGCAGTGGAACGCCGCCGGACGGGCGTATGACATGGCGATTATTGCACACGAAACACTCACGAGCACAGTGGCGCCGCTCGCGGCATTGCGTGCGTCGCAAGGCTATCGCGTAGCAGTGGTTGCCGTCGAGGATTTGTATGACGAATTCAATTTCGGCGAAAAGAGCGCGCTTGCGCTGCGCGACTTTCTGCGCCGCACCGTCACGGCTTGGCATCAACCGCCGAAGTATGTGCTGCTTGTCGGCGATGCCAGCTTCGACCCGCGCAACTATCTCGGATTCGGCAATAGCGACTTGGTGCCGACAAAACTGGTGGACACCGAGCTGATTGAGACGGCCTGCGACGATTGGTTCGCCGACCTCAACGAAGATGGCCTGGCCGAAATGGCCGTCGGGCGGCTGCCTGTTCGCAATGCTGCCGAGGCTGCCGCCTTGGTGTCGAAAATCATCGGCTATGAATCGGCATGGAGTTCCCTCTTCGGTGGACTCGTTCGCAGTTCTCACCGTCGTGATCTTGCTTCTATACCTTCGCCGAACATCGAAACCATTCGGACAAGTCCCGCTGAAGCGGGAACTACATACCCGTATCCGGCAGACTTGGCTACTCCGCATTGGGCCAAGACCATTCTTCTTGTTGCCGACAACAACGACCTGTTCAACTTCGAGCGGGCTAGTGCGGAAATTGGCGCCCTGGCGCCGGCCGAGTTTACTGTCGAAAGAGTTTGTCTCGGCACGAGCGATCTACCGACGGCCCGCGCGATGCTGCTCGAATGCCTCACATCGGGCGCGCTCATGGTCAACTATATCGGCCACGGCTCGTTCGAAACGTGGGCGGCCGAGCGGCTCTTCACAGCCCACGATGCCGAATCACTCACCAACGCGCCGCGCCTGCCATTTGTCATCTCGATGACGTGCCTCAACGGCTTCACGCACAATCCGCGTGCGGACTCGCTGGCGGAGGGCTTGCTGAAAAATCCGCGCGGCGGGGCGGTCGCCGTGTGGGCCTCGTCGGGCCTGACAGAACCCATACAACAGAGTGTCATGAACAAGGAATTGATCCGACGGCTTTTTGGCAGTCGAGCGCCAACGCTGGGCGAGGCCATCACTGCTGCCAAGGCAGCCATAGGCAATCCCGACATCCGCCGCACTTGGGTTCTGCTCGGCGACCCATCTATGAGAGTGAAGTGAAGATGATGTGATTGAAGTGAAAAAAGATCAAAAGGAACTGCAAAAAGGTGTTTATGAGAAAGGCACAAAGACGCCAATAAAACGGACAAACCGAAAAGGCATGCTCCTATGCCTTGTGCCTTTGTGTTTTTGTGGTGGGCTTAATGGTAATGTCCTTCGAATCGTGGCGAAATCTGCTCAGGAGTCGCGACCATGAATCGAAAGATCGCAATTATCGCCCTCGTAGCCGCGTTGCATAGCGGCGCAATTCGGCAGCCGGGCATTGTGCACGCCCTTGACGCGCCAGTAATCGCCCCAATGCCCCAGTGGAGCGGCGCGAGCTATATAGGTGTTTGGTGGAATGCCGTGACAAGCGCCACGGCCTACTACCTCGAATGGAGCAAGAACGCTTCGTTTTCCCCGCCGGTCCGCAACAGCGGCTGGATTGCCCAAACCGGCTTTTATGCTGAGTTTATCTCTGAGGGAACCCATTGGTTTCGGGTTAAATCCCGCGACAGCTTTCTCACCGAAAGTGCTTGGTCCAACTCTACCAGTTGCACCCAAGACTGTTCACCCCGTACCCCTCCCGGGACCCCTATTGATGAAGGCACAACTTGGCCGGGCCTTTCGGTAAGGTTTTTTTGGACCCCGGCTAGTGACACCGCATCGGGCATAAAGCGGTATGAAATAGATGTCGGGACATCCCCTGGTCAATATGATGTTGTTATGGGCCTGCCAGTGGGTAATGTTCTGAATTGGGCTGTAAGCGGCAAAGAAGGTAAAACATTGTATGCGCGTGTTCGAGCGATTGACAACGCTTACAATATTGGTCCATGGTCGGGAAACTCCGACGGAATAAAGATTCAAAGCACAGGGGCTCATACAACCATTAGTTCGCCACTACAGTATTATGGTGTGGGCAAACTAAAGAGAGCGGTGTACTCCCCTGATGGTAACTACTTTTTGACCTGCGGCAGCGCCGGCGCCTTTCTTTGGGACATTTATTCAGGAAGTATTGTTCGCATGTACTACGGCCACAAGGGCGGTGTTAATTGTGCTGCTTTTTCGCCCGATGGAACAAAGGTGGCGACTGGAAGTGATGATATGACAGTTAAGGTGTGGAGTGCTAGCACCGGGGCTTTACTTTATGATTTCTCTGGTCATAACGCGCCGGTGACTTCTGTTGCGTTTTCACCCAATGGTAAAATGCTGCTGAGTGGCAGCCAAGACATGACTGCAAGGCTATGGAACGAAGAATATGGGGTATGTTTTCGTACGTTCTCAGGACATACGGCTGCCGTTACATCCGTTGCTTTTTCGCCGGAGGGAACCAAAGTACTTACAGGGAGTGAAGACGCAACTGCGAAACTGTGGGAGGCATCCACTGCCGCTGAAGTTCTAACTTTTACTGGCCATACGGCGGCTATTAGCTCGGTTGCATTTTCTCCGGATGGGAAAATAGTCCTGACAGGAAGTATGGACAGCAGCGCTAAGATGTGGGATCTTTCGAATGGCGCATTGATTCGCACTTTCCGGCCACAATATCATATAAGGTCGGTGGCCTTTTCGCCTGATGGCACAAGAGTTCTGACAGGTGGCGAGGATGCGTCCGCAAAATTATGGGATGCTTTTACGGGCTCATATATTCGCTCTGTTACTCACGGTTATGGACACGTGTTCTCTGCTATTTTCTCTCCCGATGGGAGGAAAATAATAACGGCCGGACCTACCATACATATGGATGTAAAAATGTGGAATTCATCCAATGGAGCGCTTCTTCGCACTTATTCGGGTCATACTTGGCCCGTATGGCCCGTTGATGTGTCCCCTAATGGGGAAAAAGTGTTATCAGGTTATCGCGACATAAACGTAGCAAGGTTGTGGCAAGCAAATGACGGCTCTTTGTTACATACGTTATATGG
>JAOAGV010000131.1 GCA_026415575.1 Candidatus Sumerlaeia bacterium | reverse complement strand
ATTTTAAAGCCCTGTAAGGGCGCGCTATCAACGGCCACCGGCAACCATAGAACGCCCTTTCAGGGCTTGCCAACCTCGATTGCGCTTTTTTTCAAGGGCGTTGCCTTGGGCTAAAATAGATGGCCCTTTCATGGCCGGTGGGTGATATTTGTGTATGCGATACGGCCTTTCTTTGGCCTAAAATAAATGGCGCTTTCAGGGCCGCAAAAAACATCAACTTTCGGCAAGGATGTCGTCGGCCGGCCGCCTCCGACTTAAATAGGCGGCCCTTTCAGGGCCGGAAAAAACCGCGCGCAGAATGAAATCCCAATTCCCCTGTACATAGGCCCTGTCGGTATTGTCCGCATGCCCTTATGCACATTGCTCTGGTTGTGGCCAAAGGCCGCGGTAGACCGATGAGTGCAAAAGCCAACACTCCAAAAGCGAAATTCTCTGACCGATAAAGCAAGAATCCAAAAGGGTAACCATCTGGTTGCGCGGCTAATACCACCTCTGCCCGACTGGGCGTCTTTGCGCGAGGCCCGACCTGAAGAATCAATCGCGATTGCATTCCGGCCGCTTTTCCCCTTGAAATGCGCACACTTTTGTTGCCCGATTGCTACTGAAAAAGGACTACACATTGCCATTCCTGTCCGGAGGGATAAATTTCGTGGGCCAAAAACACATCCTCTGGCTTTATCGGGAACTGCCTGAGCTTGTCAGCCAGGGCGTGCTGACCGGCGAGCAGGCCGAGCGCCTGCGCCAACACTACGGCGAACCGCACGCCCTGAGCAAACGCCTTGTCGCGCTGACGATCTTTGGCGCAGCCGGCGCCATCCTTATCGGCGCGGGCATCATCTTGCTTTTGGCGCACAATTGGGAGCAGTTGTCGCGGGCCCTTCGCGCGGCACTGTCGCTTGCGCCGCTTCTGGCCGGCCAAATCCTCGTCGGCTGGACGCTGTGGACCGGTCGGGAATCGGTGGCTTGGCGCGAGCCGACCGCGGCCTTTCTCTCGCTTGCCATCGGCGCGTCCATCGCCCTGATCGGCCAGACCTATCACGTTCCCGGCGATTTCGGTGAGTTTATGTTCGCGTGGGTGATCCTCGCCCTGCCGCTTGTCTATCTGCGCAACTCTTCGCTGACCTGCATTCTATATATGGTCGGGATCACAATATGGGCCTGCCACCGGAGGTTCTACGAAGCGACCCCGTGGGGGTTCTGGCCGCTTCTTGCTCTCGCAGTTCCGCACTTTATTCGAGCGGCGCAGCCCAATCCGTATGCGGCGCGGCCGGCATTTCTCGGCTGGACTCTGGTAGTTTGCACGAGCATCACCATCGGCATGATGATGGAATACAAAATCGCCGGTCTGTGGGTCATTGTGTATGGCAATTTGTTCGCCTTGTTTTATCTGGCGGGGCAAAAGTGGTTCGGCCAAGCGCCGTCGGTGTTTCAAAAGCCCCTGCTGTCGGCCGGTGGACTGGGCATTGTCGGCCTTTCGCTTCTGTTGACGTTTCGGGAGATATGGAGAGAGGTTTTCGAGGGGCGCAGCGGGTATGTCGAACCATGGCGCGATGTACCAATGACCGCTGAGTTCATCATCGCTTTTCTCCTCGTCTGCGGTGCGGTGGCCCTTTTTGTGGACGCGCTGCGCAACAAGCAGACCGGCCATGCGCTCTTCGGCGCCATGTCCATCGTATCGGTTGTCGGCTTCGGTCTGGGAACGATGGCGCACGGTGCGCTTTGGGCCATGCTGCTTTTCAATGTGTATCTTTTCGCCGTCAGTGTTCTAACGATTCTCGAGGGCATCCGCGCAAATCACCTCGGCACGGTCAATGTGGGCATGCTGATGCTGGCAGCGCTGATCCTCGCGAGGTTTTTCGACAGCGACATCGGTTTCGTGGCGCGCGGAATGGCTTTCATCCTCATCGGCTTCGGATTTCTGGCGGCGAATGTGGTGCCCATCAAACGGGGCAAAGGAGTTGCAAAATGAAACGCTATGGGATGTTCGGTCTGTTTTGCTGCGTGGCATTGCTTCAACTGGCCGCGCCCGCCTCGATGATTCTCACGCGCGAGGCTGCACTGCGCAAAGGGCGGCTGTGGAAATTTCGCACCGCGCCCGTGGACCCCTACGATGCTTTTCGCGGCCGCTTTGTGGCGCTAAACGTTGAAGCAGCGCGCCATGTTGAGGTCTCCAAGCCCGCCGAATTCAAACGCGGGCAAAAGGTCTATGTGCTGCTCGAAGAAACCTCCGAAGGCTTTGCCCGCATCACCGACGTGGTGGCCAAGCGGCCGGTCGGCGATGCCTACATCGAGGCGCGCGTGGGATACCTCACCTCCAGCAACCCGGTGAACCTCATTCTGCCAATCAACCGCTATTACATGAACGAAAAGGCAGCCCCCCAAGCCGAGCGTGCCTATTGGGAACACAGCCGCATCGACCGCCAAAATGCCTATGTTACCGTTCGGGTCCGCAACGGCCTTGCGGTGATCGAAGGCCTGTATATCGGCGACAAAAGCATCGAGGACTTCGTGCGCGAGCAGCAGCGCTGACAGCAAAAACGCTGCGCGCCTATTCCGCCGGCGCGCCTTCCAGCAACTTCTCGTTGGCCGCCACCGCATACGTGCACGCCAGATCGCCTGTCACGTTGTTCATCGTCTCAAACATGTCCAGTATGGGATTAATCCCCAATGCCAGCGCCACGATAACGGCCACCTGTTGGGGATTCAGACCCAGCGGTTCGAGGATGATAAACAGCAGCATCAGACTCCCGCCCGGTACGCCCCCCGCTCCGATCGAGGCCAGCACCGTGGTTAGCACCAACACAATCAGACTAAACGGCGTCAGGTGCAGCCCGAACATGTTGGCCGCCAGAACGGCGAACATCGGCAAATGAACGCACACGCCGTCCATATTGATGGTGGCGCCCAGCGGCAGGGAAAACCCCGCGAGGTCGCTGTGGATTTTCAGTTCCTCGCGTGCCGTTTTCAGCGTCACCGGCAGCGTGGCGGCGCTGCTTCGGGTCACAAAGGCCATGATCATTGGCTCGCGCACCGCCTTCAGGAACCGCAACGGATTGCGGCCTGTTACCGTGCGCAGAAGCACGGAATAGACGCCGAATACCATGAGAAGGATTCCGGCGGCCACGCCCAGCGTTGCGCTCAAGTAGGGGCCGATGATTTTCGTTCCATAGGTTCCAAAGTTGACCATGGAAAGGGCAAAAACGCCAACTGGCGAATACTCCAAAACCCAGTCCACCAGCTTGAACATACCGTCGCGGGCCGCCGAAAGCAGTCCAACCAGCCGGCGCAGGTGCGCGCTGCGCTCGGTGTCGCCGCTCGAATCGCTCAAAACACCGATAGCCAGCCCGAACAATATGGAGAAGACAATGATGGCGAGGAAATTGCCGCGCGCCAGCGCCGAAAATGGATTCTCGAACATCGAAAGCAGCAAGTCGCGAAATCCGGCCGCCGCACTTTTCGGTGCCGCCGCAACGCTGTCTGCACCCGGTGCCATCTGGCCCGCCAATGCCTGCCATTCGGCCGCCGTCGTGCCCGATGCCGGCGAAACCGCCAGCGCAATGGCCACGCCCAGCAACGCCGCCGCCAGCGACGTCGCCAGATACCATCCCAGAACTTTTGCGCCAATCCGCCCGAACCGCTGAATCGGCAAACTTGCCGTGCCCACAACCAGCGAGAAAAAAATCACCGGAATCACGATCATCTTCAGCATGTTCACAAATACCGCACCGAATGGCTCGATATAGAGGTTCATGGCGGCCGCGCTGCCGGGAACATTCCGCAGCACCAGTCCTAAAGCCGACCCCGCGACAAAGCCGACAAGAATTCGCAGAACCAGCGACGTGCGCACATACAGTGCAAACAGCCTTTGCATGCGATCATTCTCCTTTTGCCCGTGGTCCAAACTTCAGCAGGTAGTACAAACTTCGGTTTGCTATTTGTAGTTCAAACTTTAGCCTCTTGCGCATTTCTTTGTTGTGGGCAAGGGCCGCGTTATACTCTTTGGTCTAAACATGCAGCCAATTTGCGGAGATCTTTTCTAACTTCCAACTTCTAACTTCTGACCTCTTCCCTCTGACCTCTTTTGTTGCGGCCAAAGCCGGCGTTAGCAGTTCGGATTTTTTAGCCCTGAAGGGGCGAACTAATCTAGCCCAGGGCAACGCCCTATAAAACGGTGACCCCGGGTTTTAAAGCCCTGTAAGGGCGCGCTAACAACGGCGGCCGCAAATGCTGGAGCGCCCTTTCAGGGCTTGCCACCCTCGATTGCGGTTTTTCCCAGGGCGCTCTGCCTTGGGCTAAAATAGATGGCCCTTTCAGGGCCAATGGGGTTTTGTGTGACTGCGCACGCGATCTTTCAACTACCAACGCTCCCGTAAAGCGAAATGAGCATCCGGCACACCAAGAGTCCGTCCGAAAAGCGTTCGATCGTGGCTTGGGCGTGCCGCCCACGCATCTTGGCCGGGACGGCCAAGCCACGTTTTCGGATAGACTCTAAAGGGTGGACAAGCAGCACACTGAAATTTCTGCTGCGAGTGTGTTCCTTTTTTACTTCTCCACTTCGATATTAATAGGCAGGGCCGCGATTCCAATCGAGGGAATCGGTCCGACCACTTCGATCACCATGTTGTCCACGCGATAGTCGTAAAAATGCCCCGCCGGTGTATGAACGGCAAAGCTCACCGTGTAGCTGCCGACACCGAGATTCAGCGGTACGCGGAACAGGACGCGCGCCCGCGTGCCGGCGGCAAATGTCCCCGTCCGCTCACCGCGCAAATAGCTGTTCGTGCCGAACACCTCGATCCCATAGCGGTTGCGCAGCATGATGCCGAAAACGGGATCGGCGATTTCGCGATGGAACTCGACATGGGCGGCGAAGGTTGCCATGTCGCCCGAACGCAGCTGCCGGATGGCGCGTCCTGCGCTGTCGTGCACTTCGGTGTGCACAATCTGCGCCTCGAACGTTCCGAACCGCTGCTCGCCGATTTCGGCAGAAGTTTCCGGTGCGCCGATGGCGTGAAAGTCCACGGGCCCGCCATTGGGACCTTCCGCCCCGCGCGCAATCCGCTCGGCCACAATCGTTTGATAGTGCTGAATGACGTGCTTGGGCGAACCGCGATCGGTCAAGCGCCCGCGGTCGAGCAGCACCGCCTCGTCGCAAATGTTTTGCACCGCATTGACGTCGTGGGAGACAAAGCAGATCGTCACGCCGCGCTCCTTCATTTCGCGGATTCGCTTGAGGCAGCGGTGGGCAAACACCGCGTCGCCGACGGCCAACGCCTCGTCCACCAGAAATACATCCGGCTCGACATGGATGGCGATCGAAAACGCCAGACGCACGAACATCCCCGAGGAATACGTCTTCACGGGCATGTCCATATACGTTCCCAGTTCTGCGAAGCGGGCAATCTGGTCGAAGAACTGGTCCACCTGCTCGCGGCGATAGCCGAGGATCGCGGCGTTCATATAGACGTTGTCGCGTCCGGAAAAATCGCCGTGAAAGCCCGTTCCCAGTTCGATGATCGAGGCCACCCGCCCGCGCACCTCGATCGAACCCGACGTGGGGTCTATGATGCCGGCCATCATTTTCAAGAGCGTGCTTTTGCCCGCACCGTTGGCACCGATAATGCCCAGAACGCGGCCCTTGGGAATGGTCAGCGAGACGTTTTCCAGCGCGGTGAACTCGCGATGATAGCACCGGCGGTTGAGCGTCAGCACTTCCTTGAGCCGGTCTATCGGCCGCGGATAGACGCGATAGCGTTTGGTTACGTCGCGAACAAGGATGGCGTCCATGATGGATTTGGAACTTTTGTTCTTGGATTTGGGACCCAAAAACCGAATGGATGTTTTCCGGCACCGATTCTCCATTCGGCGGTTTCAAGCAGGTCCGGCTACACCTCGTCCACAAAATGCGGCTGGCTGCGCGTGAACACGTATTTCCCCACCAAGTACCCCACAGCCCCCACGCACAGAAGATAAATTACGCTTGCCCCGGTCGAGCACGGCACTTCATGGGTGTAGGGAATTCGGTCCACATACAAAAACTCGCGATAGAGCCGGACAAGATGCGCAACCGGATTGGCCAGAAAGAACCAGCGGAACGCCGGCAGGCGGTCGGTGACCAGCCGCGCGGGATAGACAATCGGCGTGGCCCAAAAAAGAAAGTTCATCGCTGCCGCCAGAATCGGCGCCATGTCGCGAAAAAACACGTTGATCGTTCCAACCAGATAGCATGCGCCGAAAATCAGGATCAATTGCAGCGCCATCAGCGGCAGCAACATCAGAAATGCCCAGCCGGGGAACTTGCCCGTTACCAGAAGAAACCCGCCGAACAGCAGCATCGTAATCGTAAGATTGAAGAAACTCACAGCAATGGCCTGCATCGGGAGAATGGCTTTTGGGAACACCGCTTTTTTGATCAGCCCGCCGCTGCCCGCAATGATGCCCGCAGCGCTCAGCAATGCCTCAAGCAAGGCGTTCCACGGCAGAAGCGCACAGCAGAGATAGACCGGGAAGTTGGGCACCTCTTTTTTCGTTTCGGCAACGGGCCCGGCCGCCCCCGCGCCTCCCGAACCGCTCCCGAACTGAAAAATCAACGAGAAAATAAAGATGTAAATGATCAACATGATCAACGGGTTGATCACCGACCAGAACAAGCCCATTACCGATCCGACGTATCGCACGCGCAGGTCGCGCTTGACCAGTTCCCACAGCAGCCGCCGGTGGCGAAAGATTTCGATTTCCATGCGCAGCCCGCGCATTGTGGCCTCGTGGAGAGGAAACTGTTTGATTCTAATCCGCGGCGCCCGGTTGCCCGGGACCGGTTGGCGAAAAGCAATCTGCACGGGGAGTAGAAAGCTTGTAAGAAAAAGTCAAGGATTTGCGCGCGAGAAAAACTCTTGCACGGCACAGTTGCCCGTTTCACTTTGATCGCCGGCGTTGCTTCGACTGCAGCCGTATCGCAACGCCGGGCATAATCAAGGAAGGAGTCCGTCAGCCGTGTCGGGTTCGGGCAAACGCTTTCTCGCATTCGACTTGGGGGCCGAGAGCGGCCGCGCTGTTGTCGGTCTCTGGCGCAACAACCGGATTGAGCTTGAAGAAATCCACCGCTTTCCAACCGGCGCCACTGAAATCCTCGGCACACTCTATTGGGATGTTCTCGCGTTTCATCGCGCTCTGTGCGATTCACTCGCGTTGTACGCCCGCCGCTTTGGCCGCCATTTGGACGGCATCGGCGTGGACACTTGGGGCGTGGATTTCGCCCTGCTGGACCGCACCGGCGCTCTGGTGGCCAACCCCGTCCACTATCGCGACGCGCGCACCGAGGGAATGTGGGATGAGGCATTTCGGCGGATGCCGCGCGAGGAAATCTTCCGCCGCACCGGCATTCAGTTCATGCCCTTCAATACCCTGTACCAGCTGCTGTCGCTTGTCGTAAAACGCTCGCCGTGGCTGGAAACTGCGCACACGTTGCTTCTGATGCCCAGTCTGTTCAATTACTTTCTTACCGGCGTGGCCAACGCGGAATTCACCCACGCCACCACCACGCAGGTTTATGATCCGCGCGAGGGAAAATGGTCCGAGGCCATTCTGACCGCGATGGGGATTCCGCGCGCAATTTTTCCGGAAATTGTCGCCCCCGGAACCATCCTCGGTCCTCTCCGCCAACGCATCGCCGACGATGCCGGCCTCGACCCCGTTTGCGTCATCGCGCCGGCAACCCATGATACCGCGTCCGCTGTGGCTGCCGTGCCCGCCGCGCCCGGCGACGACTGGGCCTATCTCAGCTCCGGCACTTGGTCGCTCATGGGCATCGAAACGCCCGAGCCGATTATCAACCAGGCGGCGTTGTGCGACAACCTGACCAACGAAGGTGGCGTGGGCCGCACGTTTCGCTTCCTGAAAAACATCTCCGGCCTCTGGATGGTTCAGGAATGCCGGCGGCGCTGGGCGAAAGAGGGCCGCGAATATTCCTACGATGACCTGACGGCGTTGGCCGGGCAGTCGCGGCCTTTCGCGGCCTTTCTCGATCCCGATGCTCCATTGTTTCTGAATCCTGACAGCATGCCTGCGGCTGTTGCGGAGTTTTGCCGGCGCACCGGCCAGAAACCGCCCGAAACGCATGGCGAATTTATCCGCAGCATCCTTGAAAGCCTTGCGCTGCGCTATCGTGAAGTGCTCGACACCATCCGGCGGATTTCGGGCCGTGCCATTCGCACGCTGCATATTGTCGGCGGGGGCAGCCGCAACCGCCTGCTGAACCAGTTTACGGCCGATGCGCTGGGCATTCCGGTTGTCGCAGGCCCGTCCGAAGCCACCGCCTTGGGCAACGTGCTTGTGCAGGCCATGGCCTGTGGCGAACTTGCCTCGCACGCCGAAGGCCGGTCGCTGCTCCGCGAGACTCTCACGTTGGAAACCTTTGAGCCACGCGACACCGCCCGCTGGGACGAGGCCTCTGCCCGGCGGCAGGCCGTGCTCTCCTGCACTCGCGGGTAGCGCGCGAAAAAAACGCCACAGCGACTCCGCCGCCAAACCCGCCTTCGGCATTGGAGTTTCTGTGGCGGGGGGAACGCCCGCAAAGGTGTTGCGGCTTAGCCGAGAATCGCCTTGAGGTCTTCCTGCGGCGTCGAGATCGGCTTGATTTGGAACTTGTCCACCAGAACGTTCAGCACGGCCGGCGTGACAAAGGCCGGCAAGCTCGGCCCAATCCGGATGTTCTTGATGCCCAGCGACAGCAGCGTCAGCAGGATGGCCACCGCCTTCTGCTCATACCACGAGAGGATGAGCGACAGGGGCAGGTGGTTGACGTCGGTATTGAAGGCGCCCGCCAAAGCGACGGCAATCTGGATGGCCGAATAGGCGTCGTTGCACTGGCCGACGTCGAGGAGGCGGGGAATGCCGCCGATGTCGCCGAAATCCAGTTTGTTGAAACGATACTTGCCGCAGGCCAGAGTAAGAATTACGCAGTCCTTGGGGACAGCTTCGGCCAGCGCGGTGTAATAGTTTCGCCCGGACTTGGCCCCGTCGCAGCCGCCGATGAGGAAGAAGTGGCGGACGGCACCATTTTTGACGGCTGCGATCACCTTGTCGGCCACGCTCATCACGGTGTTGCGCGCAAAGCCGACAAGAATGGTCTTTTCGGGTTCGTCCTGCGCAAAGCCGGGGGCTTGCTGCGCGGCGCGGATAACCGGCGCAAAATTTCGGTCGGCGATGTGGGTTACGCCCGGCCAGGCGACCAGACCCGATGTGAAAATGCGCGCCTTGTAGGTGTCGCGCGGCTTTTGCAAACAGTTGGTCGTCATCAGAATCGCGCCGGGGAAGGCGTCGAATTCCTTGGCCTGATCCTGCCACGCACCGCCATAGTTGCCCGCGAGGTGTTTATACTTCTTAAGTCCCGGATAGCCATGCGCCGGCAGCATTTCGGAGTGCGTGTAGATGTTGATCCCTGTGCCTTCCGTTTGTTTCAGCAACTCCTCGAGATCCTTGAGATCGTGGCCGGATACTAGGATCGCCTTGCCCTTGACCGGCGTGATTCGAACGGGCGTGGGAACCGGATGGCCATAGGCGCCCGTGTTGGCGGCGTCGAGCAACTCCATGACGCGCAAATTATGCTGCCCGCATTGCAGGCACAGGGTCAGGAGTTCGTCCACGGTGGGCGACGGCCGGGCGAGGAAGTCCAGCGCTTCGTGGAAGAAGGCATAGACGTTGTCATCCTCTTGGCCGAGGATTTGCGCGTGGTCGGCATAGGCCGCAGCGCCCTTCAGTCCGTAGGTCAGCAATTCCTGCAGACCGGTGATGTCATCGCCGAGCGACTGCTTGCGTTTTTCGATGGAAACCTCTTCACCTTGTTGGATTAAACCGGCGAGGTCGGCGGCGGGCTGCCATGCGGCGGGGCCGCCAAGTTTTTCGGGTTGTTTGCCGGCCTTGGCGCAGGCCTGCTCGTAGAGCCGCTTTGCGCGGTCGCGCAATTCCGCGGCGCGCCGCAGCAGTTTTTCCAGCCGCGCCGGATCAAAGTCCACGTTGGTGACGGTCGAGAACAGGGCCTCGACGGTGAACACATTGATGTCGCGATCGCTCACGCCCAAATGGCGCATCCGGTGGGCATACATGGCGAGGCCTGTGGTCGCATGAACCAGCAAGTCCTGCAGTGCCGCGGTTTGGGCGTCTTTGCCGCACACGCCGGCGACGGTGCATGCCGTTCCCTTCGCCGTTTGTTCGCATTGGTAACAGAACATATCTTATTTCCTCCTTCTTTTTGGATGATGTTTCGTGGGACTTTTTGCCTTCTTGGTGCGGACAACCCCAAGTGATTGTCCTGTCGGATCAACTCAGGAAATAGCGGATCAACCAATCAAGCCGCCCGCGTTTGACAAAGTGCATTCCTGAGAACTTCATGACCGCTCTCATGCGCGCGCGATAGTCCGGCCGGTAGCAATGCGTTGGGCAGTGTTTGCACTTCGGCTTCGGATCATAGGGACATTTTTCCAAACGCTTGCGTGCATAGGCAATCAAGTCCAAACACTCGCCGCAAGGACCGATACCATTTGTCCCATGTTGGTGCCGGCAAAAGACGCGCACAAAACGCTCGACGATTTTCATTTCCTTGGCGATTTGGGCAGGAATCATGATCGCGCATCCTCTCCCGCGGACTGGACTTGCCATAGATGATGGGGATGGAGAAGTCGGTGGATTTTTTCGTGGTATTGTCCATCCCGTCCAACTTGTCCGCCCAGTGCATTTCGTGCTCTTACTGTGCCTTCTGCCCGTAGCGCTTCTGATAGAAATCCAGCATCTGCTTGATCTGCTCGGCCGTCATGCCCTTCTTCCACGCATGCTCGGGCATTTGCAACGCGGGGTCAACCACGCCCGGCTGCAATTCGTTGGCTTCCTTAAGGAACTTGGTATAGAAGTGTTTAGCCACTTCATAGAAGCCGTGCCACTGCGTGAAATCCGGGCCCATCATCGAGGCCCCCATGCGCGCGCGGCGGCCCTCGTGGTGCCACAGTTCGTAGAACGTCCACTCGATATTATCGTCGAAGGGTGTGGGGGTGATCTTGCCCGAGGCCTTCAGAGCGTCCATAATGTCGCTGGCCGGTTTGGCGAACTTGTTGTTATACAGGTCCACGGCGTCGTCATACATCTTAAAGTAGTTGGCCACCCATGTCTTGGCGTGGCACTCCAGACAGACCGCCTCCATGGCCGCGCGCCTGGTCTCCCATTTGTCCTGTCGTTTTGAAAGCACCGGCCGAAGCGTCCATGCGATGCGCAGTCCCACGTCGTGCGTCATTTCCTGCGTTGGCGTGGCGCCCATGTGGCAAGTTGCGCAGACGGGCGCGTGGGTGTAGGTTTTCCCGACGATCCATTCGTCGGCGTCGAGTTTCATCTTCTCCCGCCACGCCGTGAACATTATGCCGTGCTTTGATTCCTCGAAAATCTCAATCTGGGGGTGATCAGGCCCCATGTGGCAGCGGCCGCAGGTGCGCGGCTCACGCGCCTGCTGCTTCGAGAACATGTGCCGCGTATGGCAGGCCGTGCATGTGCCGTACGACCCGTCGGGATTCATCCGCCCAATGCCTGTGTTGGGCCATGTGCCGGCGATGGGGATGCCTTTGTCGTCCAACTTAACCTCGGAGCCATGGCACTGGCGGCAACCGAGATTAGCTGCCGGGCCGCCTTCGGCCACTTCGCCCAGGATATTGTCAAGCGAACCGACAAACTGCGCCGCCTTGGCATGATGGGATTCCGTGAACTCCTTTGTGATTTCCTCATGACACTTGGCGCAATCCGATGGCGAAGGCACATGGGTCAGGACAAACCC
>JAOAGV010000130.1 GCA_026415575.1 Candidatus Sumerlaeia bacterium | reverse complement strand
GTCGTGGCCGACCCAGTTGAAGCAGCCTTTGACTTGGCGGCACATACTGTGGATATGAACCCCGTCGCCATAGTCAAAATCCACGCTGAAAAAGTCATACATATCGCCGGCGGGACGCCGCGCACGACCGCCGAAGCCGACCGCGCTGACGGGCGGACGGCCCACAAACCAGTTGGCCGTGTCTATGTTGTGGACATGCTGCTCGACAAGGTGATCGCCCGAAAGCGCAATCCAGTTTTGCCAAGTGCGAATCAGATCGGCGGGTTCTTTGGGCTGGATCGCTGTGCGGCTGAAAAAGTGGCCGGTCAGATAGGCAATGCGTCCGCCGTACAGCTTGCCGAGAGCGCCCTCGACAGCGACCGCTTGGTGCGTGTTGATGGCTCTCCAGTTGTGGCGGTTGTCCACGCCGGAGATAATGGCGAGCCCTTTCTGTTTGGCCAACTCTCCTGCAGCGATGACACGGCGGCAGCCGGGCGGGGCCACCGCGACGGGTTTTTCGAGAAAGACATGTTTGCCGGCCTTGACCGCCGCTTCGAGATGGAGCGGGCGGAACAAGGGCGCAACGGCCATCAAAACAATTTCGACGTCGGTTTCGAGTAGTTTCAAATACGCGTCGGGGCCGCTGAAGCAGTCCACCGACGGGAGGCTATACTGGCTGCCGACCTTTTCGGCGCGTTCCTTGAAATAGTCGGCGACACCGACCACCTCTACGCGAAAATTGTGCAATTTGGCGGCTTCGAGACTTTGGCGCAAAGCACCGCTGCCGCGTCCGCCGCACCCAAGCAGGCCGACCTTGAACGTCTTGCCCGAACCTTTTGGCGTGGCGCCCAGAATCACCGGCCCGGCAGACGCTGCGGCGGCTGTGCGCAAAAAACTCCGTCTTGAAATTCCATGTGTCTTGGTGTGCATCTTGATATCCCCCTATGTGGCCTAAAAAGCAGACCTGCACTCCGGCATCCCAAGAGAAGAAAAACCACCTCAGGGCCGCTGGCCCCATCTACAGGCCCTCTACTATATCCAGCGTGCCTGCGTGCGCGTGATCAAACCATGCGAAACCGTCCCATTGGTCGGGTCGTAGTAGCGATTGGGCCAGCCGGGCTCGTCAGTCGTGGTGGCCCAGCCGAAGCTGTAGGTTTCGCGCATGGGTCCAAAGCTCTGCAGCTTCCACATTGTAGGGCCGTAGCTCATATACCATCGTTGGACCCACGTGGAATTGTTCGGATTGCCGCCCTCGACAAAGTTTTCATAGTCCATCACGTGCTGGTCGCCGTTGGCTACTGGATCATAGGACGGGTCTTGAAACGGATTGCCGCGAAGCCACATGTCGCGCGTGCGCAGGTGCGTGGTCAGCTGGTCATAGCGCAGCTGAAACGTGTCGGGAAGCAACGATGTCATGTAGGCCACGGGCGTGGTCAGTTTCTTTTGCGCATATCCCCAGCCGACATAAACCCATGCGGCGCCGGGCGGATACTGATGCATATTGGGATACGTGTTGAGATTGTCAATCGCGTAGGCTTCCAGCGCCATGGCGATGGTGCGCTGATCGGCTTTGACGCGGCTGATCTTCGAGCGCATCTGCGCTTCGAGAAAATTGGGGATCGCGATCGCCGCAAGGATTGCGATAATGGCCACCACGATCAGAAGCTCGATCAGCGTAAAACCTGAAGTCCTCCCACCCTGCTTCATGTTCCCCGATCTCCTTTCGGTTTGGATGATGAAAATATTTAGAGCGTTTGCTTTGGCTGGGGTGAATCCTGTCAACACTTCCCACGCCCCGGCCACCTGCTTTGGAATCAATTCTGCGGGATACCCGTTCTGACGATCAACAAGAAAAGAGGATTGGGAGCAGAGTTTTTCGGCTGTTTCCTCAGCGGCGGGCCGAATTGGTCGCGCGACCCTTTCCTACTCCACCGACTTGCCCTCGAGCGTGCAGTAGCGGGCGCGACGAGTTTCCGAACCGTCTTCCTCGTGCCGTGCTACCACATAGCGGATCAGTTTGGCTCCGGGAACAAACTCAAACTCGACGATTTCCTCAAACCGCTCGGCAATGCCCATCGCCCGCACCACGCGGCGCCGCTCGCCCGATTGCGTATCCACCATCCAGAGATCGCCGCCGCGGCTCACTGTGCCATACCGATAGCCTTCCAAATAGTAAAGGGTTCGCGAGTCGTGCCACCGGGCGGTTTTGACGCTCAAGGTCGAGCCGCTGTCGCGGTGTTCGGTCAGGCGTCGGAGCGACCGCGCGGCAAGGTCAAAGACATACAGATCGGCGGCCATTTCAAACTCGAAAGGATCGAGAAATGCAACGGCTTGCCCGCCGGGGGCCACTCCCACCAAACGGGGGAACCCTTGCACCACAATGGGATAGAACTGATCCCCGTCGGCATAAAGCAGATCGCGCTGGCTGTAAAAGAGCCGCCGACCGTTGCCCAAGTCCAGTGCCTGCGCAAAATCCACATCGGGCGGGATGGGCAAGGCGTGGACCTCGCGAACCGCGGGCTGAGGTTCCTTTGCGCGTAGAACACGCGGACGGATATGCGCGCAGCCGGTGCCAAGGACAAATGCCCCGATCAGCCAAAATGCCGCAAACCGGCGATAATATGTCCATCTCACTGTCCGTACTCGGACCCCGGTACACCTGTCGTAATGGGGAAAATGCTCCTGCCGCGCTGGACCGCGACCAGCCCTGCTTTCGCTTTGGTTTTTTGTTCTTGCCGCCCATGGCGACGTTGGGCTGAAAGACCTGCTGCAGAAGCAAAGCGGCAGCATGGCTGACCGCAGTCCGAAGCCTAACGCCTTCGCCAAACCTGCTTCCATTTTTGAAAGTCTTGTCCCTGCGCCCTTCTGCCGACGGAAACCCATTGCCTTTGCGTCCTTGATATGTTCTGTTTTTTACCGGCTCGAATGGCCGCATTGCGGCAGCCAAAAGTCCTCAGGCGTGTTGGCGTTGATGGATGATATAACTTTTGCCCGACAGCTGGCGCGAATGTCCGACCGGCTCTGCTCGCGCATCCTGCACGAGGACATCGCGTGGGTGGACGTGGCCATTGAAATCGAGACGCTGCGCGACTTTGTCCGCGAGCACGCTCCGGACAAGCTCGACCTGTTCGCCCGCCTCTATGAATCCCGCTTCCGCCGCTTCTGGGAGCAATGGCACGGCGACGTACACACGGGCGCGTTTTGACTGCCGGCCGGTCCGCCCGGCACCTGCTGTTTTTCACTCCCTTCCATCCCGTTCACTCGGTCCACGGCTTCCATCCCGCTTTCTTGTCATCCCCGCGGTTCGATCGCAATCTTTACATGCCGGTCGCGCTCATGCTCGAACATGTGCAGCGCGGCCACCACATCGGGCAGCCCGCGCACGGTGGTGACAATCCGCTCGTAGTCAATTTTGCCGCTTTCGAGAAGCCGCGCGGCTTGGTTGAGTTTTCGCGGCGGCATCTTGGAGGCGATGATCTTCATCTCGCGCTGATAAACCTCATGGGGGTCTATTCGCACCTCGCTACCCTTGGGACAGACGCCGAAAATCATAAAGGTCCCGCGCTTGCGCACCAGCGGGATTGCCTGCTCGACCGCCCGCGGATCGCCCGACGCGTCCACGATATAGTCCACGCCCTCGGGCAATACCGCGCGAACCCTTTCGGCGATGCTTTCCGATGCCGGGTCAATGACAAGGTCGGCACCCAGCTGCGCCGCCAGATGGCGCCGAAACGCCACCGGCTCGCTCTGGATTAGATATGTCGAGGGACTGTGTTTGAGCATCTGGTTCCACAGCAGTCCGACCGCACCCGCGCCAAGGATCATCGCAGTCCGTCCGGCCTCGAATCCCAACCGCTCGTAGCCGTTCAGCACGCAGGCAAGGGTCTCGACCAGAATGCCGCCTTTCAGTCCGACCTTCGGCGCAACCGGAACAATGTGCGAAGCCGGCACGGCGACATATTCGGCATAGCCGCCGTGGCGGCTGTAACCAATGACCGTGGCGGCGGGGCAGAGATTCGGCTGGCCGATTTGGCAGAACTCGCAGCGGCCACAGCTGACGACCGGGTCCACCGCAGCTGTCTGGCCGGTCTGCCATTGGGTGACCCCCCGGCCGACTTCAACAATCTCGCCGACAATTTCGTGGCCGAGCGCCACAGGCGGATTGACACCCTCTTTCAGGTGGCCGTGAAAAATGTGCACGTCGGTGCCGCAAACACCGCATGCATGCACCCGAAGGACCACCTCGCCCGGTGCGGCCACCGGCTGCGGTAATTCGGCCGGTTGCATTTCGCCTTCCCGTTGGAAAACAACTGCTTTCATCGCCGTTTCTCCCCATTTGTTCGTTGCTTGAATCAGAATGAACCGAAATCCCGCTGACGTCCCCCGTCCAGCCGTATATGCGGTGTACTATTTCGTCGCAGCGACCTCCGCCACCGCACGATAGACATATTCGATAAACTGGCCCAAGCCCTCGACCGAGATGCGTTCGTCGTTGCCGTGAATACGGTCCGAGTCTTCCTCGGTCATCACATTGCCCAAGCCGTAGGCCTGCACGCCCTTGGCGCGCAACTGTGCCATGTCGGTGGCGCCGGCCAGAAGCAGCGGCACCGTGACACTGTCGGGGAACACCGCCGCCTGCGCGCGCTCAAGTGCGCGATACATCTGGCTGTCGGTCGGCGAGGGCGGCGAGATCGGCCGGCCTGTTCGGCTGAGTTTGACTTCGACGGCGGGGTCGTTGATCACCGCGCGCAGGGTGGCTTCGAGCGCATCGAGGTCCTCGTCGGGCAGCACGCGGATGTCGAGCGTCGCCTCGGCCTCGGCGGGAATCACGTTGGTACGAAAGCCGCCGTTGATAATTGTAGGCGAGATACTGGTGCGGATCATCGTGTTGTAGCCGAGGTATTTCTGCCGGAACAGTTCCTGCACGCGTTCGGTCTCCTTGGGGTCTTTCAGTTGGGCGAACAAGGCGGCCTCTTCAGGCGGAACACGCGGGGCAAGGCCGCGGAAAAACGCCTCGGTTGTTTCGTTCAGCCGCATGGGCAGTTGCAAGGTGCCGACCTTGGCAACCGCCGCGGCCAGATGGACAATCGCATTGTCGGGCCGGGGGCGCGAGCCGTGGCCGGGCGTGCCGCGGGCGATCAGGCGCGCCGAGCGCGGCGATTTCTCCGTCGTCGCGATTCCGACGTATTGAATGCGGCCGTCCTTGCGGCGCATGATCCCGCCTTCGTCGAGGGCAAACTCGCAGGCAATCTCGTCCCAGTGCCGGGCGATCATAAACTCGATGCCGACGCGCGGCGTGCTTTCCTCGCCGGCTTGCGCCAGATAGATGATGTCGCGTTCGAGCGGGATTTTCAGCCGGTGCAGGAGAAGCAGCACTTCGAGATAGCCGGCGGCCTTGCCTTTGTTGTCGGCCGCTCCGCGACCATAGATGTAGCCGTCACGGATGACACCGCCAAACGGCTCGACGGTCCACTTGTCGCGCTCGACGCCGACCACATCGAGGTGGGCCATCATCAGGATCGGCTTCTTTGCGCCGTTGCCTTTGAGCCGGGCTACAAGATTACCGCGGCCCGGTTCGAGCTCGAAGATTTTGGCCGGAATGCCTTCCTTGTCCAACACCGACTTGATGTAGGCGGCGGCCTTGGTTTCGTTGCCCGGCGGATTGGTGGTATCAATCCGGATAAGATCGCCCAGCAATTGCAGGGCCTCGTCGCGCGCCCGCGTCCAGTCGGGCGAAACCGCTGCCGGCTGTTGTGCAAATGCCGCGACGGTCAAAGCGACCCATAGAACAACGGCCGTGGCTCGAAAGCGAGTGTGCTGCTGTGTAAAACGACTCCTCATACCGCCCCTCCTGTTTCGACTGTTTCGCAGTTGACTCTTTTCCCTAACGTGGCTTCCGGTTACAACCAAAAAGTTCATCTCCGCATTTTATTAGACGAATGTGAGTCGAATCTGCCCCGCGCAGTATCGGGGCCGGAGTTTGGGCCGCGCAGAAATTATCTCCCATACCGTCATGGCAGACATGGTGTGAAAAATGCAGCTATACCCTTGGCCTTATTGGTATGGGCGATTTTGCGAAAAACGCAGGTTTTTATGCCGGCCGTAGAAAGTTCTCCGATGAAATCTTTTGGTGCAGGGACACCTTCCACGGCGCCCGATTCGAGTCGGGGTGGAACCCGACCCTCCACAGCGTACGAATCGAACTATGGAGGGTTGCGTTCCACCGCAACCGGATTAAAACGTGGAGGGTTGCGTTCCACCGCAACCGATTCCGGTCGGGATGGAACCCGACCCTCCAGTGGTGTTGAAATTGGCTCACAACCATCGCAAATGACACGCCAAACCCAAACAGGGGTCACTTCCGCTCGGTCCGGCCTTTTAGGCGGTTGAGGCCCTGCTCGATGCCGATATCAATCAGCGGCTGAATCGGCAGGTTCAGCGTCGGGCGCGGTTTGCCCAACGTGCCCCCCATGCCGATTGGAACGGGCAGGAACAGATAGCGGTCGCTTTCGGTGCGCAGATAGCGGAAGATGCTTTTGTTTTTGAGCCGCTCCTTGAGTTCGCCGCCCAGCCAGAGATTGAACGACAGGTCCACGCGCTGATCGAAGCCGACCGTGCCTTTGGCGCTGAGTTTTTGCAGCCGGCCCACGACTGTTGCGTCGGCGATGTGAACGACGGCTTTTTCGACTTTCCAGCGCGCGTCGAACGTGAAAAAGGAAATGTCCGACAACTGTTCGACGTTGGTCACCGAGGCCAAGGCGCTGAGAATTGGGATGTTTTTCATCTGCCCGTCGCTGATGCGGAAGGCGCCGTCGGCGCGAAGATTCTGTTCGAGGGCCGCTCCGTCGAACCCGCGGCCGGCAAACTGAACCGCCGCTTCGCCCTTGCCGGTCAGGGTGTTTTCGCTGCCGGGCGAAAGCAGTCCAAGAAGCGGACTGACCGGAATGTCGCGGCCCTTGACGGCACCGTTGAAGGGCAGGCCCGGCACGTTGGTCTGCAGATGAAAAGTCGCCGTCGCCGCGCCGTCGAACATCTTCGCTGTCAACGAAGGAACAGTGATGCTTTGTGGATTGGTCACCAGAACCGCGGCAACGTTGTCCAACGCCAGCCGGTCGTAATAAAACTTGCCGATATTCAGCGAGGCGCGAATCGGCGGTCCGGGAACAGCAAATGGAGCCGCCATCGCGGGCTGCGGGGCGCTTTTCGACGGCGGGGCCGCCTTGGCCGGTGCGTCGGGCGGGGCAACCTTGGTTTCGTCCGTTCCCCTGCTTGAAAGCATTGCAAGATAGTGGTCGAGATGAAGCGACGGCGCCTTCAACGCGAGGTTCATCGGCTGCTTGGATTGCAATCCGCCGCCCTCGGCCGTCAGATCAATTTGATCCAGAGGTTTTCCGCCGGAATAGGAAGTTAGCCGCAGCGAGCGGACGGTCGTGGCCTCGGCGGTTAGAACAACGTCGTTGTTCAAATCCAACGTGACTGGTTCGAGGGGTTGCTTGCCGGCCGCCGGCTGGATGCGCAGGCTTTCGGCGCGCAAATTGCCCCGGGCTTCAATCCGCGATGGCGCCGACACATAGCGGATTTCCTGCTTGCCGTTGAGCCGCCCGCCGCTGAGCGGAAGGTCGGTTCCGAACGAGGCCAGAAGAGGCCAGATTGAGTCGGTCTCAAAATTGACGGCAGCCACAGTCAGCGCGGCATTGCCTTTGTCGAGGTCTATGCGCCCCGAGGCGTCCAGCGAGCCGGTGCGCGCAGCATCTTTGAACAACCGGAGCGAAAACCGGTCGGCCTTGATCTCGGCCCCGCCCCGAAGCAGCGCAACCGCGTTTTCCACCTCGACGGTGGGCGGGGCGACAGGCTGCGCAGCCTGCGGCGGGAGAATGCGCAATTGCTCGGCACGCAGCAGACCGGCCGCGCTGATTTCGCCGCCGGCGGCGAACTTGATCCTTTGCTGCCCGTGCAGCACGCCGCCCAGAGGCCGCCATGCACCCGCCAGCGGCCCCACCAGAGTCGCCGCCGGCGCCGTGTCGAACCGCTCGAACTGCACGGAGATCTCGCCCGTGTGGGTCACCAAATCCACCAAGCCTTTGACGCGCAGACTTCCCGGCTGCGCTCCCGCCCCTGTCACATGCACCACCGCGTCGCGGATGGCCAGACCATTGCGCGACTTGCTGCGCGTGACCGCCAGATCGTAGGTGGCATCGAGATCGCGCGCCCCGCGTTGGGCCGACGGCCCCGTCCCCGCCGTCCATTGCAGCCGCTGCGTGCGTAGCGATCCGTTGACGGCCAGATCGGCATACTGGTTGGCGAGGGTCAGATTCACCACGCCCATGAGTATCCCGTCGGTCAGCCGCACGGGACCGGTGGGCTGCGCCCCGATCCGTTCGAGCACCGAAACCAGAAAAGGAACACCGGCCTCGCGCAAATCGAGCGAGAGTTTGCCCGCGCCGGTTGACGTGGCCAGCTGGCCCTTGACCGCCGCGCGCAGCCGTCCGACGTTGTGCTCGGCAACCGCCAGCGACGCCGACGTCAGGTCGAGCGTTCCTTTCGCCGGATCGTAACTGACCGCATTGCCGCCGCGAAGCGACCAGCCGGCAAACTGCGCGCGGTCGTTGCCGACCAGCGAGAAATTCAGATCCGTTGCATCAAACCGGCCGGTGAACCGCATGGGCGACTGCGGGCCGGCAAAGGCAATCCGCTGGTCGAAATCCACCAGCCCCCCGCGCAGCCGCACCGCCGGCAGGTTGGCCAGAAGCATTTGCAACGCCGACAGGTCTATCCGGTCGCCCGACAGAACGATCTCGCCCTTTTGCGCCTCCGGATGAATTTCGCCCCGCCCCTCGATGCGGCCGGCGGGCTTTCCGGCCTGTTTAATTTCGCAAACCAGCTTCTTGATCGAAGCAACGCCTTTGGCCAACGTCAGGTCGTAGTCGGCCGTAAGATCGGTGCGGGCGACTTTCGAGCCGGCAACCGCGCCCCGCAGATCGCTTATGTCCATCGCGCCGCGCACCGCCAACGCCCCGCCTGCCGCGCCGACCGACACGGCGGAATCGAGCGTGAGCACGCCCGCCTCGATCCGCACCTGCCGCCGCGCCAGAAACGGATTGATCTGTGCCAGAGCAAAGCGCTCGGCCTTGACGGCAAGTTCGGCCGCCGCGTCGGTGCCGGCAGCCCGTCCCGCACCCGCCGCCTTGCCCGAAGCCAGCGAAAGCGTCATCGGCCGGCTGAGGCGCGCCGTCAGAACTTCGCGGCCCTCCTGCACCGCCTTCACATGGAGACTTTCCAGTTCGAGCGTCCCGGCGGCGCCGTCATAGAGCGTTCTTGCGCGAAACGTCATCTGCGCGGGGGGCGTGGGCGCATCGGCAATCTGGGGCGCCGCAATACTGAAGTCGGCAAGGTCGGCCTCGCTGTCCACCGTAACGCGCCGGCCCTGCCGCGACGTCGTGATCACAAACCGCGCATTGACGGTCGTGTTGCAAAAGTCCAGCGGCTGGTCGGGCGTCGAAAGCAGATTGAGGAACGCGCGATTGACGCCGCGGACGCGCAACTGATACGTGCCATCGGCGGTAGCCGGGTCCATCTCGCCGGTCAGGGCGATTTCGGCCCCGGGCCGGCCTTGATGGAACACCGCCGCATCGGCCCGCCGGATTTCCATGCGGCGAGGGTCGTCCTGCTCGATCTGCAGCGTGCCCGTGGCGCGCAGGTCGCCTGCCTCGACGCCGTGAAACCGGCCCTTGAGCCGGCTGACCGCCCACTGCCCCGAAAGCGAGAAGGCCCCTTCTTTCGCCTGAATGGTCGAAGCGATTTTGCACGCGACCACGCCGTCGGCCAGTTGCACATCCTGTGCCGGATCGCTTGCCTCGATTCGCGCCGAAAGATCGAGCTCCGCCGGACGGCCCAGACCCAGTTGCGAGCCGCGCGCCTCGACATCGCGCAGTGCATAGCGAGAAAGCGTCGTACCGGCGGCGTCGAGCCGCACCGACTCGAACGAGGCGTTGCTGATGCGGAGCCGCTCGATAAGAAAGCCGGTTGCCGCGTCCGTGCCGCCGGCGGAAGGTTTCGCCACCGGTTCCGTTGCGGCTTTTCTAGCCGACCGGGCGCGATCGCGTGGCCGTTCGACCAGCGAAGTTTCGAGCCCCTCGGCCGTAACGTCGCGCAGCTGCAATCGGCCGCGAAGCAACGCCGGCAGGCTCCATTCGATCGCCAGATAGTCGGCCTTCACCAGCGGCCGCGTTTCGCCAGCGCGCGGACCCACTCGCAGACGGCTGATTTCAAACCCCCGATGCAGCCGCAGCCGGGCGTGCGCAAAACCCACGTCGCGCCCGCTCTGTCGCGCAATCAGCGGACACACCACATGACGCAAACCCGCCTCGCTGGTCAGATAGAAAAGCAGCCCTGCGGCCAAACTGGCCAGAAGCAGGACCAGCACAAGGACAAACCGAACCAGCCTGCGCAACGGTCGGAATCGCCGCGGCCGCGCCGGCGGCTCCTCGCCGCTGCCGGCCACACCACTGCCGCGCGACTGCCCGTCGCTGAACCACCCGCCCTGCGCGCCGCCCGACCGCCCGCCGGCAAATAACCAGCCGGCCCCGCCTTCTAATCGCCCGCTGGCGAACTCTGCTTGCCCACCGCCGCGCGCAAATCCATTCCGTCTGGCCACAGCCCGTCCTCCCTTTCGGCCGGAGAAAGATGGCGGCGGAAGATCGAAAACCACCCACCGCGCTCTCCACACCGACCCTCATTGAAGCCAACTGTGCCAGAACCCCCCACCGCTTGTCAGCAAAAGAGTGGAAGGGCAAAACACTGGCAATTATTCCATTTGCGCTGTGATTGGCCCATCGGCCGAATTCTGAATCTTGTTTTGGCACTTCTTTAGGTCCACCCGAAATGTTCGAATGTCGAGGGCATCAATTGGAATTGTATTATAGGGAGTAATGACTATGCGGGCGTCATTCTCCGCCAAATTCTCAACGTTCCATAGCTCCCAACGGTATTTGCCTTGTTTCATATATTCGTCGTATTCCCGCATGGTCAGGTCCACCACGGTTTTCCGTCCTTCGTGAGCCTTTACCTCTATACGCCACTCTTCACCGTTCTTTTTTGCCCGTAAATCAAAGCCCGGGTTTTCCGGAGACATTATCTCCACCGAAAAGCCCCTTTCCTCCAATGCGCGTGCAGCAATGGTTCTTCCGGCCTCATCCAACGCTGCCCTTTCTGGTTCTGTTAGGTAACGCCCTACTGACGGCATACCCCCGCCATAACCCCCACCACTACCAGCGGCGAGTTGTTCATATTTCTCAGGCGCACAGTCAATAACGTAAGCGGCATTCTGCACGTCTTTCAGATGCAGGCGTGGCTTGTCCGCCGATGGTGGTTCAGGTTGTGTTTTTGCAGATCCGCTCCATCCGTCGCTTGAAGACTCCGCGGTAAATCGTTGTGGGGTATCACCATCCGAAGATGCTTCCGGCGGGCTGCCAGCTTGCTTGGTGTTTTCAGGTAACTCCCTTATAGTCTCCCTTGCCGGCGGTGGGGATGCACGGTGTTTGTCATCCTCCTTGGACTGGACGCGGACTTCTTCCTCTTCCTTGGTGGCAGACTTTCCGGCATACTTGCGCAACCACCTGTCTATCTCAGCATCGGGTATGTTCTTGCTGAGAAGTTTTTCCCTGCGCTTTCCGTCATTATTGCATCGAAGAAGGTTTTCATAAAAATCTGCCTCTGATCGCACATCGAGTGCATTTGCCAAGGCAAGTGCCAGTTCAGCCTCATTTACATGGTCCTCGTGCAGGTAAATAATATTACCATCCACATGCCAGCGTCGTTCCAATGTGTGATGCACGTTATTCAAAGAATAACTCGCCTGCAACGAGGGTACCACAAGCACCTCCATTCTTTTTAGACGATCAGCCAAAACCTCGGCATCTGTCTTGCT
>JAOAGV010000012.1:37263-61811 GCA_026415575.1 Candidatus Sumerlaeia bacterium | reverse complement strand
GCCGGGGCCGGCTGATTTGGCGTAGAGTTACTCCACCGGCTCGAAGTCCTCTTTGCTGGCCCCGCACAGCGGGCAGACCCAGCTGTCGGGAATCTCCTCGAACGGGGTGCCTGCCGCAATCCCGCCTTCGGGATCGCCGACCTCTGGGTCGTAGATATAGTCGCACAGGGTGCAACGGTACTTTTTCATCTTTTCTCCTCCCTTCCCAATGCAAGGTGTTCTTTTCTGCCACAATCTGCCGTCTATGTGTCAACTCTTTTGCGCGTCCAATCAACCGCCGGCGGATTCCCGCAAATGGGTAGAGGGTTCCTTTTGCTTTGTATCGGTATCCATCCGAAGTACAGACATCTGTCGCGCTGCGATGTTGACTTGCGGCGGTTTCTGTGCCCACGCTTGGGCGAATGGCGCGCGGCGGCCGCTTCTGCAGCCGGGGAAGAATTGCATTGCGGGTTCGCCCATGAATGTTGTCTTCATCACACTGTTTGATGAAATTTGCATAGGAGTGCGCTACCTCTCGGCGTATTTACGGCAGGCCGGCCACACGACCGCTTTCGTACATCTGAAGCGGATGAACGACATTCAGAGCCTGCCGGAGACGCCCGGGCCGGGAGATTTTGTCTCGCCGCCCGCCCATGTCACGGCGCAGGAACTGGCGCTGTTTCAGGACACCGTTGCGTCGTTGCGGCCCGGCCTTATTGCCTTTTCGTTCACCTCGAACTTTGTCGCCCTTGCCGAACACCTGACCCGCCTGCTGCGCCCGCTCGGAGCGAAGATCGTCTGGGGCGGCATTGACACGCTGGCCGACCCCGAGCGCGCGCTGCGCACGGCGGACATCATCTGCCGCGGCGACGGCGAGGAAGCCATGCTCGAACTGGTCGAGGCGCTCGAGCGCGGCGGCGATGTTTCGCGCATCGCCAACCTGTGGGTGCGCGACGGCGGGCGCATCGTGCGAAACCCGCCGCGGCCACCGCGCGAAGACCTCGATTCGCTGCCTTTTCCCGACCACGATCTTTCCCGCACGTTTTGCATTTATGACAACCGGCTGGTCTCCGGCTGCTATCCCGACGGCAGCCAGCTGAATTATGCGTATCACATCATCACGGCGCGGGGATGCCCGTTTCAATGCACCTATTGCTGCAGTCCGGCGGTCAAATCGCTCTACGCCGGGCATCGCTACTATCGCCGGCGGCGCGTCGGGGCCGTGATCGAGGAACTGCGGCAGGCCAAGCGCGCACGGGGCAAGGCTCTTGGATTCATCGCGTTTGAGGACGATGTGTTCACGCTCCATCCGGAGTGGATTCGGGAATTTGCCGCCGCCTACAAGCGCGACATCGCCCTGCCCTTCTGGTGCTACACCTACCCGACGGCCACGCAGCGTGAGATGATGGCGCGGCTGAAGGACGCCGGCCTCGACTATGTAATCATCGGCTTGCAGTCGGGCAGCCAGCGCATCCTCGACGAGGTGTTTTGCCGCCGCACGCCGCGCGCGGCAATCCTCCAGGCCGTTCAGATTCTCCATGACCTCGATCTGAAGATCATCCTCGATTTGATCGGGAGCAATCCGTTTGAGAGCGAGGCCGACCGCCGCGAGACATTTGATCTGCTGCTCGAACTGCCGCGCCCCTACGCCATCCATCCGGTCAACGAACTGACGCTTTACAAGGGGAGCCGGATTGTCGAGCTGGCGCGCGAGCGGCCGGAGGTGTGGGCGGAGCTTCAGGAGTTTGAGAACAAATACATGGCGCGGCCGCGGCCGGAGTATGAGTTCTGGAATGCGCTCCATGAACTTTGCCAATACGACTGCCTGTCGCGGGATGATTTGTTGGCTTTTGCAGACGACGCGTATTTCCGCGAACATCCGGCGTATCTGAAGCGCCTTGTACGGATTCTCAAACCGCTGGTGTATTTCGACTCCAACATCTCGGTGGCTAAAGACCCGTATATCCGCAAGTTGCATGAAAAGATCGGCTGGCTTGAACGGCAAGCGGAAGGGAGTTTTGCCAGACGTCTCATACGCAGACTGTTGGGGGGTGTGCGATGATGACAGTCGGCGCCGGCTTGGCCCAATGGCAGCGACGGAAGAGCGGCACAATCTTGATTGGCGGAATGACCGCCGTTGCAGTGTGGGTTTCGTGCGCGATCGCTGCGGAGCCCCCCAATGTCACGACCGCGCCCCTTGCCCGCAACCTTGTCGTCAACGGCGGCTTTGAACTGGGCGACCGTTGTCCGAGCGGATGGCTCATTCGCTTCCCGCGCGTGGACCTTTCCGAACTGACCGACATCCGCGCACTCGACAACCTCACCCTCTTCTGGCACGATACCCAATCCACCCGCGGCAAGTGTATCCGCATGGATACCGACGTGGATCAGAAGGAAGTCCACAAGCGCATGGAGGAGCTGATCGCCAATCCCGATGCGCCGCCGTGGCCGAAAACTCCCACGCGGCCGCCGAAATACGACACCGCAGCCGGTCTCGAAGGTGTCAGCCTCTGGAGCGATCCCATTCCGGTTGTGAAGGGGAAAATGTATCGGATGTCGGTGGACGTGATGGGCCAAACCGAGGGGATGCTGTTTTTCCCGAAGCTGTTTGTGCGCGGATTCGGCATGGCCAAGGATGCCAAGGGCAAGGTGGTGCTGCGCAAACTCTATGACACCTATCTGGCGTGCCGTGTCGAGGGCCCTCGCCGCTGGTGCCGCTTTTCGCAGACATTTTCCCCGACCGAGCACACGCCCGGTGTGACGGAAATGCGGGTGGTCTTGTTTGCCTACTGGCCGCCGGGGGAATACTATTGGGACAATGTCGAAATTGTCGAGGTGCCCGAGGCTGAGGCCGCTGCCATTCGGGCCGCCAAGGCGCAGCCGCCTAAACCGGAGATTCTGCGTCCAACCCCGCGCACGCGCAAAGCCGGCGAATCTTTTGCCATCGAAGAGGAAGAGCCCATGGAGTTGCCGGAGAAAAAACCGGCCAAGTGATCGGAAGCAAAGACGCGCGCGAGGCGACAAAGTGAATTTCGCGGCAGGCCCTCGCGTCTGAAAGCCGCTTGACCTGCCGGTCTGCAGCCGGTAAATATCCGTTGGATTGTTGATTGCAGCACGCACGGGGCGATGAAATCCAACGGGCAAATGGCCGACAGCGTCGAAAAAGTTTCCCGTATCTCAATTGTGGTCATTGATGACGAGCCGAACATGTGCGCGGCGCTGCGCAAACTGCTCGGCATCGAGGGCTATTCCGTTGAGGCATTTACCGATCCCGACGAAGGACTCGATCACATCCGGCGCTCCCATCCCGATTTGGCGTTGGTGGACCTGATGATGCCGAAGATGAACGGGATGGACGTACTGCGGCGAATTCGCGCTGAAGACCCCTCGACCCAAGTGATCATGATTACCGCCCACGGGACGATTGACAACGCCATTCAGGCCGTCAAGGAAGGCGCGTTCCATTATATTACCAAACCGTTCAACACGGAAGAGTTGCTGCTGACAATCCGCCGGGCCGGCGACCACCGCCGGCTGGTGGCCGAGAACGTGCGCATGGCCGAGCAAATCTCCGGGGCGGCCGGCGAATGGGATATTGTCGGCGACTCGCCGGCGCTCCAACGCGTCCGCCAGATGATCGAACGCGTGGCCCCCGGCGACAGCGTGGTGCTGATCACCGGCGAGAGCGGAACGGGCAAGGAGCTGGTGGCCCACGCGATACATCACAAGAGCCGGCGGCGCGAGCGCCATTTTGTGCCGATCAATTGCGCCTCGATTCCCGAATCTCTGCTCGAAAGCGAATTGTTCGGCCACGAGAAAGGGGCGTTCACGGGCGCCGACCGGATGAAGATCGGCCTGTTTGAGCTGGCCGACAAGGGCACGCTCTTTCTCGACGAGATCGGCGAGTTGCCTCTGGGGTTGCAGGCCAAGCTGCTGCGGGCGCTCGAGCGGCACGAGATTCAGCGCGTCGGCGGCCTGCGCTCGATTCCTGTGGACATCCGGCTGGTCGCTGCCACAAACCGCAATCTTCAGCGCCACGTGGACGAAGGGAAATTCCGACGCGACCTGTTTTTCCGGCTCAACGTCTTTCACATTGCCATGCCGCCGCTGCGGGAACTCAAGGCCGACATTCCGGCCATTGTCCAGCATATCCTCCGCCAGCTGGCGGTGCAGATGGAAAAGCCGGGACTGTCCATTGACGAGGAAGCCGTCGAGCGCTTGAAGTCCTACTGGTGGCCGGGCAATGTGCGCGAGTTGGAAAACGTCCTCGAACGCACGGTGGTCATGCTCGAGGGCAATCGCATTTGCGCCCACAACCTGCCCCCAGACTTGGGGGCGGGAAGCGACCTGCGGTTTTCATCGCCGCCACCGCTGCGGCGGCGCGATGCGGGGCGCCCCCAGTCGTACCGCGAAGCGCGCGAGCGCTTCGAGCGCGAGTATTTTATCCGGCTGCTGAGTGAAAGCGGCGGCAATGTCAGCGAAGCCGCGCACTGCTCCGGAATCAGTCGCAGGCATTTCTACGAAAAAATCGAAAAACTGGGAATTGATCTGCGCCAGTTCGGGCGCCCGGGCGCACCGGCAACTCCGCAGGACTGGTCGGACAAGTCGAATGGACCAGAGTAAAACGGCCATTTCGGAAAGCGGCGAGAGGCTGGAACTGCCGTTCCGGCGGCGCAACCGGCTGTTTGTCATTTCGGCGCCGTCGGGCGGCGGAAAAACAACGATTGTTCGTGCGCTCCTTGCGGCCGACCCGCACTTGGCCCATTCAATTTCGACCACCACGCGGGCACCCCGCCCGGGAGAGGTCGAGGAGCGATCGTATTGTTTTGTCTCGCAGGAGGAGTTTGACCGCCTTGTCAAGGAAGACCGGTTCCTCGAATGGGCGCGGGTGCACGGCCATTGCTACGGCACACGGCGCGATCAGGTGCAGGCGATCCTCGACAGCGGGCGCGACGCCATTCTGGCCATTGACGTGCAGGGCGCGCAAAGTGTGCGACAGGCCGTGCCGGATGCCGTGTTGATCTTTCTTTGGCCTCCTTCCAAGGCGGTGCTGGAGGCGCGATTGCGCCTGCGCGGCTCGGAGCGCGGGGAAGAAATCGCCCGGCGCATGCGTACGGCCGACGAGGAGATGCGCGCCGCTCCGCTGTTCGACTATCTTGTCCTCAATGACCAGCTGGAGACGGCCATTGCGCAGGTTCGCGCCATTATCGAAGCAGAACGCTGCCGGGTTCCACGCGCCGACGGGCTGAAAGACGGCGCGAAACGGCCGGATCGGCCGAAGGTGTCGCACCCGACCGCTCGCGAGTTTGCGCCGGCGATTATATGTGCCAGCCGGGTCATGGTCGAACTCCTCGAGCGGGCCGAGCGCGTGGCGCGCACCGATTCTCCCGTGTTGCTGCTGGGTGAAAGTGGAACGGGCAAGGAGTTGCTGGCGGAAGCAATTCACCGCGCCGGACCGCGTGCAGGCGGCCCTTTGGTGCGCGTCAATTGCGGTGCGATTCCGCCGACTCTGCTCGAAAGCGAGTTGTTCGGCCATGTGGCAGGTGCATTTACCGGCGCGGTGCGCGACCACGCCGGATTGTTCCGCGTTGCCGACGGCGGGGCAATTTTTCTGGACGAAATTGCCGATCTCCCCCTCGATCTGCAGGTCAAGTTGCTGCGGGTTTTGCAGGACGGCGAGTTACGGCCCGTCGGCGGGACGCAGCCGATTCATGTGAATGTGCGCGTCATTGCGGCAACCAACCGCGATCTGGCTGCCGATGTGGAAGCGGGCAGATTCCGTCAGGACTTGTTTTACCGGCTGAACGTGGTTCCGCTGCGGTTACCGCCGCTGCGCGAGCGCCGCGAGGATATCCCGCTTCTGGTCGAGCATTTTCTTGGCCGTCTCGCCGCCCGCGGCTATCCGGTCAAGCCGCTGGCATCCGAGGCGTTGGACTTTCTTGTCGGCGCCGACTGGCCGGGGAATGTGCGCCAGCTCGAAAACGCGCTGGAACACGCCGTGGTACTCAGCAAGGGCGAGGTCATTCAAGTCGGGGATTTTCCGGAAAGTGTGCGCCACGGACGGATTAGTTCCCCACCGGCGCTGTCGGCGCTGCCGGTAGAATCGCTCGAAGCGGCCGAGATCTATCTGATTCGCCGGGCGCTGGAACAAACGGGCTCGAACATTACGCGCGCCGGACGCTTGCTCGGTCTTTCGCGACGGGCCCTGACCCGTCGGATCGAGAAACTCGGCATCCCGGTAACGCGACGCCGGGGTCGCCCCAAGCCCGCATAGGATTTTGGTTTTTGGATTTTATGGATTTTGGATTGGAGAAGTGGATGGACATCGTGTTTCTTCGGTTCCGCTGTGCTGGAAAATCTGCTTGAGCGGGGTTTCGTCCCTGATGTCCACTATGTCCCTTCTGTCCAACAATTTTTCCGCGAAAGGAGAGACACAAATGAACAGACCGCGATTTTTCGCCGCAGCCGCAGCCGTTTTAGTTTTTCTGCCCCTCGCGGCCATGGGCGCGTCGGGAACCGGCCAATGGGAGGTTGGCATCCGCGACACGCTTCTGCGCAATTTGGGCGCGCCGGATTCTTGGGCCGCCGCCGAAATGCTTGGCATCTCGACCATCGAGGTCCAAATCAATTCGAAAATGAAGTGCCAGATGTTGTTCGAGGGCGACGATACGCCATACAGTGTCGAGACGCCGGAAGACCGCAAGGCGTTGAAGGCCAAGCTGGCCGAAAAGAAGAAAACCATCTGCGCTTTTTGCTGTGGTGTTCGTTTTGGCGATCCAGACTCGGACGGCGAGGCTGTGGCGTGGCTGGCACAGGCGGCCGAAGCGGCCAAAGACCTCGGCATCCCGATCATCATGGTGCCCGTGCCGGGCGCGCAGGGCATGAAAGACGATGAGTATATCGCGCGGACGACAAAGTTGCTCGTTGCGCTCGAACCGATCGCCGACAAAACGGGCGTGGTCTTTGCCATGGAGAATCTCCAGCGTTTCAACAACCGCAGGGAAATCCTCGAACCCATTCTGAAGGCGCTGAAGTCGCCCCGCGTCGGCCTCGCTCTCGACATCACCAACATGTATTGGTATGGTTACCCTGTCGAGCAACTGTACGGCTTTGCCGAGCTGTATGCGCCTTATGTCCGCTACGTCCATGCCAAAAACCAGAAATATCCCGAAGACAAAAAGAACGTCCAGCGCGAGCCGGGATGGGAATACAGCAAATATGCCACCTCGGTGCGCGAGGGCGACGTGGACTTTCGCCGGATTCTGGCCACGTTTGCCAAAGCCGGCTATCGCGGCCCCGTGACTATCGAGGACGACAGCCTTGGCCACCATGACCTTGAAGGGAAGAAGCGGGTCTTGATGGACGACGCGAAGTTTCTTCGCGAGATATTTGCAGAACTGAAGTAAAACGATCTGTCCGACATATCCGACACGTTCGATTTGACCGACGTGTCGGACGGGTTGAACTGATACCTCAAAAAGGAAAACCTTGCCATGCTCAACACCCAATGGACGCGCCGACAACTCATCCATGCCGGGGCGGGTGCAAGCGCGGCCGCTTTGCTCGCTCCGCATACGCCCGCCTTGTCCGCTCCAGCCGCAGCTGCCAAGAGCCGCGCGCGCGGCGCCGACGGTATCCGGCTCGGCTCGGTGGCTTGGAATTTTGGCCGCATCGGCGACGACCCGCCGTGGTCGGGCGCCATTGACGCCGTCGGCGACCTCGGCTTCGCCGCCATCGAACTGATTGTGGCCAAGCCTGAACAACTCGATGCGACGGTCGCCGAGCCGACGTTTTCGACTCTGCTGCGCCGCCTCGAACAATACAAACTCGTGGTCTCGCAATTCGTGCTTTATCAGAGCGTGATGGCCGACCTCGGCAGTCCCGACCCCGAACGCCGCAAGAAGACTTTGGCCGTCTTTGAAAAAGGCTGTCAGGTGGCCGCCAAGCTCGGCGCGCCCATGATCAACATGGTGGCCCCATGGCCAACCGGCTGGTCGAAGAAGGGGCAGGGCTATCTGCCGCGTTACTTTTCGACACGCAAAGGTGAAACCACGTTCCAGTTCGATGTGCCGCCGAATTTTGATTTCCCCCGCACGTGGGCCGACTTTGTCGCAACCATGAAGGAGGCCACAACCATCGCCCGCAATGCCGGTCTGGTGTTCTCGCTCGAAAACCACACCCACACGCTCATTCCCGGTCCCGACGCCTTTCTGCGGCTCTGGGACGAGGTGCGCGACTCCGCGCTGGGAATGAACCTCGACATCGGCTGGATGATGCTCCAGCGGGAATATCCGGTGACGGCAATCTACAAGGTGCGCGGACATCTGGTCAACGTGCACCTGCGCGATATGGATGCGGCGAACCTGCGCTTTGTGGCCCCCGGCGAGGGCATCATGGACTTTGAGGGTGTGGTGCGGGCCTTGCGCGACATCGGCTTCGCGGGCTTCGCCACGTTCGAGCAGGACGGTGTGCCGGATATGAAGACGGCCCTGCGCCGCGGCAAAGACATTCTCGAAGGCCTGCTGGCCCGCACGGGGTGACAACCAGTCGTCTCCTTTTCGACGGTGCAGGCTCAGGTCAAAATGAGGACGGGCCATGCATCATTTTTCCCCCGATCGCGTCTTGCCGTTGCTGCGCGAGGCCATTGCCATTGACAGCGTCAACCGGACCTTCCGCGAGAACCGTGCCGGCGAGACCAGCCTTTGCGACTGGGTCGAGATAATCCTTCAGCGGCAGGGAATTGCCTGCCGGTCGCAGCCAATCAAGGACCGCCTCCGCAACCTTGTGGCCACAGTAGCCGGCCGCGATCCTTCGCGCACGATCTGCTTCGAGGCGCACCTCGACACCACCACAGCCCGGGGCATGGCTGTCCATCCCTTTGCCGCCGAACTGGTCGAAGGCAGGGTGTATGGCCGGGGGGCCTGCGACTGCAAAGGTGCGCTGGCGGCAATGCTGGCAGCCTTGCAGACTGTGGCCAACGATGAAACGCCCCCGCCTTTCACCGTCGCGTTTGCCGCAACGGTGGACCGCGAGATCGGCCTGACCGGCATCCAGCGGCTTCTGGCGTCGGGTTTCCGGCCGACCTATGCCGTTGTTGGTGCGCCGACCAACCTCGCCGTTGCGGCCTGCGCGCGCGGCTGCCTGCGCTGGCGAATCGCCGTCGGCGAAAGTCCGCAGTCCTACGCACCCGCGCGCCGCAATGCCATCAGCGATGCCGTCCTGTTGATCGGCGATCTCGAACGCCGGATTCGCCGCCGGGCCGCCGAGCACCCGCATCCGCTTCTGGGCGAAGCGGAATTGCGTCCGTGGCGGATTCGGGCCAGCGGGCTGGAGGGGTTTCTCCCGCCCCATTGCGCCGTGGATTTTGACTGCTATACCGTGCCCGATTGCGACGCCGACGCGATATTGGATGAAGTCAACGACGCCGTCACGCTGCTCGAAGCCGACGAGCCGGGAATCCGCATTAGCGTCGAGGCCCCCTATTTGAACGAGCCGCCGGTGCAAGTTGCCGAAACCGCGCCCCTTGTGCGCGCCGCTTTGGATGTATGCCACGCGGCCGCAGGCCCGGCGTCGCTTGTTGGCTTGCGGGATAACGGCCACCTGAACCGCTTTGTTGCAGCGGGCATCGAGGCGGTGGCTCTGGGGCCCGGCGATCCGGCGCTGGCGCGCGCAACGCAGGAGTGCGTGGAGGTGGAACAATTGGCGGCGGCGGCAGATATTTATTACAACCTCATGCGCAATCCGCCGATCTGATCGAGTTTGGCACAAAAGAAAGCGGTAGCAGGGCTGTCGCAGTCCAAAGCGGATGCGGATTAGTGTATAGTGACAAGGGCGCAGCCTCGGGCCATTTCCTTTTCGCCGTTCCAGTCAAAAAAGGCCACAGCATGATCGAATGATCTTCGCCCGATTTCGGGAGAAACGCCGCCAAAAGACAAAGGCGACCGATTTTGGTTGACCCTTGGCGCGCGACGGACTAGACAACATTGCATGATTGCCCGCATTCCGCAAAGCGGGCTAAATGTTTTTGCTGTGCTGCAATGCGGCGCGGTAAATCGCCTGTCCGGCAAGAACAAATTTCTCTGCGTCATGCGCGGAGCGGATTGTGGAAATTCTTCAGCCCATTTTACCGGTTCTGACTCTGCCGTCGGCGGTACTGTTCCCGCGCGCCCTGCTTGATCTTCGCATTGTGGGGAACGATCTGGGCTGCGAGGCCGGCGAATGGCTGACCGAGGGTGCCCTCTGGGGTATCGCCACGCTGCGCGTGCCGGCAGGCGGCCCGCTGATTTCCCGCGGAGTCGGCGATGTTTGCCGGACTCTCGGCATCGGCTCGATTATTCATCGGGAGAAAGAGAACGGCTGCATCCGGCGGCTGGTGATTGAGGGACTGGCTCGTGGACGGATCATCGCCGATTGCAGCACGCCGCGTATCGCGGCGGTTCAAATCGAAGTGCTGCGCGATTATGTGAACATCGAGGGGGGACAGCGAAAGAATCTGGCGCGTGCCTTCGATGAAATGGTCCGGCTGGCCCGTCAGGTGGCGGATGCCGAGCCGGTTCTACGCGCGGTTGTTCGAAAAATTCTCACGGCCCATCCGCATCCGGGCGTGGTAGCCGATCTGCTTGCCCACCACTGCATTGGCGACCTTTACACCCGGCAATGTTTGCTGGCGGAGACCGACGTATGCCGGCGCGTCGGGTTGGTCTCTATTCAACTGGCGCAGATGATCCGCCGCCAGTCGCTGCATCCGCTGCGGCGGTTTCGGTGAAAGCCCCCCGTTGCCAGAAGTTAATCAGAAGAACAGTTCTTCCGGCGCCCCTTCCTTGGATTCTTCCTCCGCGGCCATGGGCTTGGTCTCGGCGGCCGGAGCCTGTCGTGTCGGCGGCGGAGGGGACGCGGCGCCGGTGGGAGCCGCCTTTGGGGGCTCCTGCAGCATGGATCTCACGAGGGGCAGCGTCTTGCGATAGTGCTCGATCTCGCGGCCCATTTCCTCGCCCTGCCAGCGTTTGTAATCATAGGGTTCGCCGAGTGCGACGCCGCGTTCGAGGGCCATTTTGAGATCATCGCGCAACCGCATAATGGTCAGGTCCTCGTGGGCGCGGCACTGTTCGGCCCTGACCGATGCGGGGTCGCACCGCAGCACCTTGGCGTAGTATTCGCGCAAGCGGTCGTCGAGGCCGGCGTCCTGCATGACTTTTTGCCGGGCGGCGATGTGGCGGCCAAGAGTCAGGACCAGCTCATCCACGCTGTCCTGGCCGCCGAGCGGGTCGCGCTTGGGAATGAGCATGTAGGATTTTTCTTCGGCCCGCCGTTGCATGAAGGCCTTCCAGAGGGACTCCAGATAAAGGAATTCAAAGGTGAGGATTTCCTCGCGGGTGACCGCGCGGTCGTCGCGCCGGCCCATCGCCTGATGGTAGAAATCACTGAGCGCCCGCGTGACCTCGTCGCTCTTGCGGCGCTCGATTAGTTTCTTGCCTTCCTTGAAGTTGAACACATCCGCGGCATCGAGAATATCCCACCACAGCCAAATGTCCGTCAGTTCGATAACCGGCCCCAGCGCGGGGTCCACCGACGTATAGAGCGCGCGCATGGTGCGCACCGAGAGGAATCCCGGCCGCCGCGCCCCGCCTTCTTCCTGCTCGGGGATGAGTTCGTTGAGAATCGAGGCCTGGTCAATCGGCCCCATGACGGCATGGCGCTTGGCTTCATCGCGCGAGGCAAAAATCTCGGCCACGCGGAGCCGAATCGGGCCGAACATTTTTTCCCCGCCCAGCACCTCGCGCACCTTAAGCATCTGCATCCACAGCAAATCGGCATACATCGAGCGCAGGGCGGGCTTGATGCGCGTAATCTGTTCAAACCGAATCTCGAAGTAGTTCGACAACTCCGCTATGATGCCTTCCGTCCGATAGCGAAACAGTTCGTCTTTGGTATCCATCGGCCGCCTCCCGGATTTGGGTTGCCTCGTTCGATCCACCTCGGATTTGAAGGAAGATTGGGGGAAGCACGGGCGGCTGTCAAGCTGTCTTCGCAGAAAAAAGAAATTGCAACTGTCGGAGGGGGTTCGTAGCAGGAGCGGCAGGCGGCGGTGTGAGTATGGCACTGTTTTTTATGCGCCGCCTATTTTTGCCAGCCCATTTTTCGAGGAGGCACGGAAAGGCGGAGCCGCTGGATGAAACCCTATCTGTATTTTACAGCTGTGGTTGTCCTATGGGCCACGACGCCCGCAATTGTCCAGCGGGTGTATGCCGAGCAAATTTCGCCCCTTTTCCTTTTGGCTGTTACCGCTTCGTTGGCTACGGCGACTTTGCTGGCCGCGTCGTATCTCACCGGACGCTGGCGGCAGGCGGTTTCGTGGACCGGGCGCGAGTGGGCGGCCGCCGTGGGTATGGGCTTGCTGGGCATTGCGGGATACAATACGCTTTACTATCTGGCGTTTCGTTACGGCGCGCCCGACGAGGTCAACGCGATCAACTATCTCTGGCCGGTGTTCATGGTCTTGCTTTCGGGGCCGATTCTCGGCGAACGGCACACGCGTTGGACATGGGCGGGACTGGCAGTCAGTTTTGTGGGCGCAGCGGGGATTTTGACCGGATGGCGCTGGCGCGCTCCGACGGTGGAGGGTCTGCCGGCCTATGGGTTTGCGGCATCCGGCGCAGTGTGCTGGGCGCTGTTTTCCGTGCTGGGCAAGCGGATGCGCCATGACAAATTGACGGCGGTGGCTTTTTACAACTTGGTGGCGGCGGTGTTATTCGGCGCGGCGCTTGCCGCAACAGGCGTGGACCGTTGGCCGGGCGCCCAAACGTGGGCCCTGCTAATTTTTCTCGGCGCGATTGTGGACGGCGTGGCCTATGTGCTGTGGTTCGAGGCGCTGGCCGGCGGGCCGGTTGCCGTATTTGGCAATCTGGTGTTTGTGACACCCTTTCTGGCGTTACTGTACTTGCGGGTTTTCTCGGCGGTGCCTTTTCGGCCGGGGGTGTGGATTTCTCTGGCGTTGATTGTAACGGGGGCGCTGATTTCCTTGCATAAGAAAATACGCAGGTAAGCCCGAAGGACGCCGCTTGATGCATTTTGCGAGGAAAACGATGCGGTGAGTCTTGTCGGCGGCAAAGCGGCGGAAAACTGGAGGGTCGGGTTCCACCCCGACCGCACCGCAGGCCGCCCGACCGCACTTTTATTTCGGATGCCGTGGAAGGCATCCCTCCACGTGGAGGGTCGGGTTCCACCCCGACCGGTATTGCAAATCAGGTATGGCGGAAGGCGTTCCCCTATGGAAGGTCGCGTTCCACCCCGACCATATCCGGTTTTGCCCTGATCCGGTATGTCTTTCAGCCCCGCACAGTGCGAAAAATTCGGCGTTATGTTTTTCCCTCGCTGGCGCGGGAAAACTTCCACTTTAGAAGCGGCGGGGTTACCAGCGTGGTGATGATGACCATAATCACAACCGCTGACAGGACATTTCGGTCCACCACCGGATAACCATTAACCATCAGTTTGGTGCCTTCGTTGGCAAAGATCAAGCCGACCTCGCCGCGTGGAATCATCCCCAAACCGACGGCCAAGCGGTCCAGCTTCCGCTCGACAACCGCCAAACTGCACGCCTGCTTGCCGATGATGGCTGCCGCCGTCAGAACCAGCGCGAACCCCAGAATCGAGGCGTTGCCGAACGCGGAGATGTCCACCATGATTCCCATGCGCACGAAAAAGATGGGGGTCAGAAACGTGGTCAACGGTGTAATCAAGTCTTCCAGACGCCGCTCCTTGCGCTCCGGCATAACTTGGAAATGAGCGTCTTCGAGAATCAAGCCGGCGGCAAACGCCCCAACAATAGGCGCCAAGCCGATCTGGCTGGCCGCATAGGACGCCAGGAAACAAATCAGCAGCGGGGTGGTCAAGAGGATGCCGCGGACACGAAACCACGCGGCGACGCGGAAGATGGGTTTGGCCAAAGGCGGCCCCAAAACCGCCATGCCCACAAAAAAGACCGTGGCCTTGGCAATAATCCAGCCGATGTCCATGGCGCCGAAAGTATGCCCGCCCGAAGCTGCACTGACTATGCCGACACATACGGCCAGAACGATCAAACCGAGCACATCGTCAATGACCGCTGCGCCGAGAATAATCCGCGACTCCGCCAGCTGCAGCTTGCCCATGTCTTTCAGCACGCGCGCCGTAATACCCACGCTTGTTGCGCACAACACGCCGCCGATAAAAATCTGGACATACTTTGCATAAGGGGCAAGCGCCTCGCGCATGGCGGCCGGCACCAATGATTCGAGGTCGCTCCAAAAATACGCCGCGGTTGCCCAACCCAGAAAAAACGGCGTGATCACGCCGATGCAAGCCACCAGAAATGACGACACGCCGACCGCGGCCATCTCGCGTACGTTCGATTCGAGGCCCACCTCAAACAAAAGCAGGATCACGCCGACCTCGGCGAGGATGATCAGCACAAGGTCGCTTTTCAAAAACTCCAACCCGTGAAACCCAACGAGGTTCAGATTGCCGATGATAATCCCAAAAGCTAGTTCACCGAGCACCGCCGGCTGGCCGAATCGTTCGACCAGTTCGCCGCCCAGCTTGGCCGCCAGAAGCAGGATGACCAGAGCGATCATGATGCGTGACAGCTCCCGCTCGTGTTCCTCGGCCAAAGATTCATGATCCGCCGATGCGGTGGATTCGGCGGGCATGACCGCCGCCGCGGCGGTCGGAGATGTTGCCGGTGAGTCTGCCGCGCGACCGGACAAGGGAACCCCGCGCGTCAAGCACAGCAGCGCAGCCAACAAGATCAGGGCCGGAAACAGCGGACGTCTATGTGGCTGCAATTTTCTCCCGTCGCTTCGCATCATTTTCTCCCATTGACTTGCGCGCACGGCGTCCCAAACATAAGGACTCGGAAAATCAAGAGCGGCGGAAACGCTGTCAATGGTTTTCCAATCCGGCAACACCCTCCGACACGAACGGCGGGCGGGATACGATGAAAACCTGCCATCAATGCGGCGCACCGTGGGAAGAACGCCACGAGCCGGGCCGCACGGAGACGTGCCTGCGCTGCGGGGCGGATTTGCATTGCTGCCTCAATTGCCGCATGTATGACCCCATGAAAGCGCGGCAGTGTTCGAGCATGACGGCCGATCCGCCGTCGGACAAGGGCGCGGCCAATGCGTGCGAGGAATTTCAGATGGCCGACCGCAAGGGGGCTGCTCCAACGGCCCAAGACCGCAAGAAAGCGCTCGAAGAAAAGTGGAAGAGTTTGTTCAAGGATTGAATGCAGTGGGCCTGACCGGTCGGATGGGTCGAATCCATCCTATCCGTCAAATCGGACAAATCCAATGCGAGGAACCGCCGCGGCAGCCGCACTCTGATGCTTAGCGAACTCTGGCCTCGACGCGAATTAATTCTCAGCCTTGTGCGACGCGACTTGAAAACACGCTACAAGTCCTCCGTGCTGGGTTTCCTCTGGTCGTTTTGCAAGCCGCTCCTTCTGATGCTCGTGCTCTTCGTGGTGTTTAACAACTTCATCCCCCTGCGATTCGACCCGCCGATGAACACCCCCTTTGCTCTGTTTCTGCTTATCGGCATTCTCGCATGGGGTTTTCTGGCCGGCTCGATCAGCGAGGCCATGTTTTCGATTGTGGGCAACACCAGTCTGGTGAAGAAAACCTACATCCCCTTGGAAGTGTTTCCGGTCGTAACGGTTCTATCGAACCTGTTCCACTTCGTGCTGGCGCTGATAGTATATTTTCTCCTGTTGATGGGTTTCGGCATTTTCCCCACATGGCATGTGGTGTTTCTGCCTGCGGTGATTGCGCTTCACGCTCTGTTTGTACTGAGCCTCGCGATGGTGCTCAGCGCGCTGAATGTATTCTACCGCGACGTAGCCTCGATCATGGAGATTGTCGTGACGGCGTGGTTTTATCTGTCGCCGATCTTGTATCCGCTGCGCGAACCGCTCCGGCAGATTCGCGCCCATCAATGGCCCGACGGGGTATTTGCAATTTATATGCTCAACCCCATGGCGGCGATTCTTGCGGCGTATCGAAAGACGGTGTTGCTGCCGGCGACAGGTGACTGGGAGATCGGCGGCACGGTGCTGGTCGGTTATTTGGCCGTGGCGCTGGTGACCACTGCGCTTTTGTTTCTCTTGGGGCGGGCGGTCTTTCGCCACTACGCGGGGCGCTTTGCCGACGAGGTATAGGCGGCGGGCGCTTGCGAGCGGCTATTTCTTGCCTGCTTCTTTTTGCTGTTTCAGCGTCTCAGCGGTAATGAGATCGGTCGGCACGGGGATTTCCGGCGGAATCGGCTCGCCGCGAATCGCCTTGAGGGCATTTTCAACCCCGAGAGCTCCCATGAGATCGGGATGCTGCTCGATGGTGGCATCCATTTCCCCGGCCAAAATGGCCTGCCGGGCCGATTCGAGGTTGTCATAGGCGGCCACGCGAACCTTGCCGATTTTACCCGCCGACTTGATGGCCGCGATGGCGCCGACGGCCATACTGTCGTTGGCGCAAAAGACGCCGGCGAGGTCGGGATGACGGGTCAGGATGCCGGCCATTTTTCGCTCGCCCAAGTCCGTCATCCACTCGGCGGTTTCCATGGCAACAACCTGGACGGCGCCGTTGGTTTTTTCGACCGCGCGGAGAAAGCCTTTCTTCCGTTGTTCGGCATTGTCGGCCCCGCGAATGCCTTCGAGCATGGCGATCTTGCCCTTGCCGCCGATTTTTTCGATGAGATAGGCGGTGGATTTTTCCGCGCCGGCAGCGTTGTCGGGCCCGATGAAAGTCAGCACCTTCAGCCCCGCCGAGGTGGCCGCCGCTGGATCAATCCGATTGTCTATATTAATGATCGGGATATTCCGCTTTTGTGCTTCAAGCAGGGGGCTAATCACGGCTACAGAGTCGGCCGGCGCGATGATAAGCGCATCCACGCGCTGGGCGGTCATGCTTTCGATCATCTTGGCCTGCTCCTCGAAGTCGGTCTCCTTGTTGATGGACAGGCAGGTCAGCTGAACGTCGGCTTGGCGCGCCGCGCGGGTGGCCCCCTCGGCCATGGTCTTGAAGAACGGATTGCTGATGGCTTTCATGACCAGCGCTATATGTGGGCGCTTGGCGCGCGAGGGTGCCTTGACCTTTTCGCCGGACGGAGCGGCCGGCTCCTTCCCGCCCGAACAGGACAGCAGGACGGCGATGCCGAGCAAAAAGCATACCGAATTGCGAACGTATGCACTCATTCCCCGTATCCTTTCCATGATAGTAACTTTGCGTCACAAAAGCTCATAAATCGGCGTAGTTTCCTGAGTAGAACCGTTTTCCTCTGCACGATAAACGAGATCGGCTACATCGTTTTCTCGCTACGGCATTTCATACCAGATGAAACCCAAACACTCAAGCGCGCCTCTTATTTGCAATATTTTCAGCGAGGCGGTTTTTTCGGCAATTATTATGCATCGCCGGGCCAAGCGCTCTACTCCTCATTCCTCCTGTTCTTCTTCCTCCTCCGGCTCATCCCTGTAGGCTTCTTCCGCGACCGGTTCGGGTTCGGCCAGATCGGCCAACTTGATGGGCATAATGACATACAAGGTGTCGGGGATATCCTTGCCGGAGAAGACCGCCGGCGAGGTGGCTTTGTTGGCCTTTATCACCACTTCGTCCGCCGGGATGGCGTCCAGTATTTCGCTGATGAACTTGTGGTTGAACACGATCTTGAACGGATCTTGGCTGTATTGGATGGCAAGGCTGCCGGCATAGGAACCCACGTCGTAAGTCATGGCACTGAGCCGCAACTCGTCAGGCTCAAAATCCAGAATAATCGAGTTGCTTTTTTCATCCGACATGACGGCGGCTTGCCGGATCCGGTCGCGCAGCGGCCCGCGCGGCAACTGCATGGTGCGCTCGAATGTTCGGGGGATTACCAGATCGTAGTTGGGATAAGTCCCGTCTATCACATTGCTGACATATTTGATCTGCTTCAGATCGAAGGCAACTTGGCGATCGGTCATCTGGACGGTGACATTGCCCTCGTCGCCCAACGTCCGGCAAACTTCCGCAAGCACCTTCTGGGGGATGATGGCGGAGAATTTTTCCTGGCCGCTGCGCGACTCCACCTCGGTCTGGACAAAGGCCAGTTTCTTGCCGTCGGTGGCCACGCACTTGAGAATCTTGTCGTGCAGGTCGAAAAAACCGCCCAGAAGGACTCGGCGCGGGTCCTTTTGCGGGATGCAAAATATGATCTGCTCGATCACCCGCTTCAGCGTTTTTTGCGGCAATTCGATCTTGGCCTTCGACCGCATCTCCGGCCAGGCCGGGAAATCCTCCGGGTCCATGGTCACCAAATCATAGCTCAGCGTCTCGCATTTGACCCGAACACGATTCCCTTCCAATTGCAGCGTGACGTCGGCGTCGGACAATACGCGAACGATGTCGGTAAAAGTGCGCGCGGGGACGGTAATGCTGCCGGGGGTTTCGACCTCGGCGGGGATTTCGCAGCGGACGTTGCACTCCAAATCGCTGGCCATGAAAATCGCTTTGCTATCGCTGACTTTGACGAGGATGTTGCTTAAAATCGGCAGGCTCGTCTGATAGTTCACAGTGTTATGCACTACGTTGGTGGCCAAGGCCAGATCGGCACGCTTGAATACCGCTTTCATCGCCCGACGTTCCTCCTTTAGCGGAATGGTTCTGCTTTACGATTTCCCAACCTACTCGAATCCGTGACAGAGGGATAGTGGAAGTTGCTGCCGGGCTGTGCAAGGCTTTTTTTCACGCCAGCCAACCGCATAGAGATTTCTGGTGTTGAATTGCTTGACAGTGGGAAAAGCGGTTGGGCATGCTGCGAAGACCTCGCTCGGCGCGTTGGACTCGTGGCTCGCTCATTCGACTTTTATCATCCACCAATCTCAACCGATCCGTCGCTGACGTTGTTGGAGCGGCGGGGAATCTGGGCCTTTGGCGGCATTGCAGTGCTGGCCCTGATCCTTCTGCTGGCGTTGGCGGTGCGGCTGGACCATCTGCGGGCCTCGCCGCGGTCGGCGCTCGAGACGGTTGTCTGGCGCGACTGGCGGAAAGGGCCAAAAGAGTTGGAGCCGCGGGAGCGGCGTGAGGTGCTCCCGCCGGCCTTTCATCGCGCGCTGCGAGTGTGGGGAGCCGTCGGCGGATCGGTCACTTTCTTGCGGCTTCATTCCGTGGCATGGTCTTTGGTGCTGATTGCGGTAGTGTTTCATTTGGGAGCGGCCTATTTTGCGTCGGCCACGGGGGCGCTTGCGGCGTTGTTGCTGGCGTTGTCGCCGCTGTTGACGGCGACATCGCAGCGGATCGGCTCGGCGCCGGAAGCGGCGGCGTTACTGGCTATGAATTTTGTGTTTCTGATGCAGGCGGTGTTTCGGCGCGCGCGCGGCATTCACTGGGGGATGTATCTGTTGACCGGCGCGCTGGCGGTGCTCTGCCATCCGATGAGCATTTGGGTGATTTTGGTGCAGGCGATGCTGGCGCTTGCGGCCGGAGCCCGCGATCCGCGGCAGCCGTATTTCAGCCGCATTCTGATGCACACCCTTTTGCTGGCGGTCTTTGCGTGGTTCTGGTTTCGATTCACACGCGGGGTGGAAGTGGCCTACGCGGAGTGGGGGCAGCGAATGGATTCCGGCTGGGCAGCCCTGATTCGGCTGCTTGGGGTCGAGGTGTTTTGGGGAACAAGGGTCTATCCGACGGTATGGTGGATGACGGCGATCAGCATTGCCGTGCTGGTGGTTCCGCTTGTGTATGGAGGGATGAGTATTCGCCATCGGCAGACACAAGAGGTGGCAGGATTTATGGGAATGTGCGGTGCAGTGCCGATCCTGTGGCTTATGCTGGCCCCGCGGAGTGTGGTGTCGGCGCATGTGCCGGCGAGCGACGCAGCGGTACTGACGATGGGGCCTCTGGCGCTGTGGGCGGCTGCGGCCATTCGGTCGGGATTGCGCCGTCCGGCCCGGCGGCTCATGGGCGGGGTGCTTCTGTGCGGGGGACTCTTGGTGACCGTGTGGTCGTCGCGTGTGCAAGTGCTGCCGGAATGGGCGGCATATCGCAGTGCATTATCCGATCACTATTTGCGGGGGCGGCCGATTCTGGCGGAGGGAATTGTCCGCACGGCCGACTTTGAGGAGTATCTTGGCTGGCCGCTCCGAGTCAGACCCTTGAAGGAATTGTTGCGTGCAACAACGCTGCCGGACAACTCTGTTGTCCTTCTGGAGCCATGTTCGCCGCTTTACCGCTACGAGGGGCCGGAGCCGGACAGCGGGCAGTGGGTTCGCGGCTATCTGCAGAAGCATTGCCGGGCGCAGGAGATTCTGGCCGACGAGTTTTTCCGCCTGACGCTGTGGACGGACGTTCAGCCGTCGGCGGTGCGGGAGGGAGTCAATCGCGCGACTTTCTTTGATCCGGCGGCATGGGACACGTTCAAGTTCACGCGCTGGTTCGGCCCGTGTGATCCGGCGTTCGAGACCACGGGGCCGGTTTCAAACCTGATTCGGTTGGGCGAGCCGGACAAAGTCGGGCGGGTATTGCCGGCATTACACGCTTCGTGGGTATTTCCAGCTCAACTGCCGCCCGGCTATTACCATGTCTATATTCCGCTACGGCGGACTGACCCCGAGGACTGGCGGGCTGTCACGCTGCTATGGACCCTGCCGGGCGGGGTGCGGCGACGCGAGGTCGTGGGCAAGGATACTTTGGGCCTATCGTTCATCTGGGACGTTGTAGTTCCGGGTCAGACGCTGAGGATTCGCGTTCGGGCACTGGGCGAATACGAGGCGGGTGAAATACCGCCCGTGGCAATTCTCGGCGTCGGTGTGCGGAAACATTTCCCCTATGTTTTGGACTTGGGCGAGCCGTTCGATGATCTTGCGCTGGAGACCGGCTGGCACGCACCGCGGCGCGACGGCGATGTCAGCTATCGCTGGACGGACGCGCGGGCGCGGGCAGCGTTCTATTTGCCGGCGGCAGGCGGGATAGGCTTGAACGGACGGCTGTCGCTCAGCGTGGCCTGCCGGCACGAGCAGGCGCCGCCGTCGGTTGAGTTTGAGGTACTGTGGGACGGCCGCAAGATAGCCGACCGGCTCGAGGCGGGCAAGCAATGGCAAACCATTCGGCTTGACCTTCCAACACCCCCACTGCCGGGCCGGCATGAGTTGGTGATCCGAAGTCCGATTTTTTCGGCCCCTGACCCGGCGGACCCGTCGCAGCGACTGCAATTGGGGATCATGGTGGACAAGGTCTCGGTGGAGTAAGGCGGAAGGGCAGGGGGCGGGGCGTCAAGGTCAAGAAAAATTTATTCGTTCGCATGAGAAAGAATTGTCCGCGGAGCCAGTGTCAGTTCAAGATAGTGGACGCTCAGCCATCGGGTGTCGGCTTGTTTGTCGGGCCAAAATAGCGCGCAGGGCTGCCACAGCCAGCGGTGGCGCAGGCTGAGGATGTTGTCGCCTTCGCGGACCTGTCCTGCGGCCAGCGCGGATTGAAATTCCCCCCGGCCCGGCCCGATGGTCCATGTTGCGACCACACGGCCGTTCCAAACGACCTGAGTTTCCATGGCCACCGGGCATTCAGCGACAACGCGCAGAATAGAATCGCACGACAGGGGCGCGGGCAGGACAACAGCCGATTCGTTGGACTCGCCCGCCCAGCGAAATTGCCTGCCGTTGGCGTCGGGCCGCTCGAGGCCATACCAACCCCAGAGCAGATATTTGGCGTCTTGCGGATTGTCGGGAAAAATGGACGGCTGGGATGGGGTGGACGGGCGGTCGTCGGTGAGCCAGCTGACAAAGGGGCCTACGGCATGGAAATACTCCTTTGGGTAAATATGGTTGGGCTCGAGAAGCGAGGTTGTGGCAATCTGCAAGGCATAAGTAAAAAGCGAGAAGGAAGAGAAATCTGTCCTGTCGCGGAGCCAAAGTGGTGCGGCAACGACGCGCGATTCATAGGGCTGGAGAGAAAACGACTGGCGCCGCCGGCCGTCGCCGATCCAGCCGGCCATGGGCGCCGAACGGGCGGTCAGCCGGATGGGAAAGTGCGACCGGGGAGTAAAGGTCATTAGTGCGGTTTGATGGCGGGCTGAAACGGTGAAATAGGCGTATTCGTTGTGGGTGGGATTGCGCTCGGTTAGGCGGAGAAACTTTCCCGTCCGTCCCAGATCAATCATGGCCCCCGGGCGGTCGGCAATGAAGATGGCCAGATGCCACTCGAAGGGGAGCCAACGGAAACGGGGTTTGAGAAACAGATCGTAGTTGTCGCGCACTTTTCCGTAGGCGGTGAGAAGGTCATAGCCGGGGAAGTAGAGTCCTGCAGCCACGAGTGCGCCTACGGCGCAAGCATGGCCTGTGCGGGCAGCGGGCCATTGCCGCACCAGAAAGAAAAACGCCGGAAGCACTTGCAGCCCATAGCGATTGCCAATCGTGGTCGAGCCGCCATAGTAGGTTTTCAACACGATAAAATAGAAGAGGAAATAACCGGCCAGAGCCGTCGCGACAGCCAGCGAAGATCGCCCCCGCCCCCGCCACTGGGCCAGTACCAGCCACAGCACCAAGGTCAGCAGGGCGGGTGTGAGATAGGGGAAGAGACCGGTTTTTCGGCCGACGAAAAAACCCACTAGTCGCTTGGGAAATCCGCGCGCGAATTGTGCAAGGTAAGTTGGATTCAGGATGGTTTGTGCAAGGCGCGGGCCGAAGAACTCACTCCCCGGTGCGCTGTGCGCAGCCACTTTTTCGCTTGCCGCCTTGAGATCATCGAAGGGAAACGCGCTGTCACAATACACCCGCCGCCCTTGGTAGGGTGAAAAGTGGCCGTCTTCGAGAAGATGGACCGACGTGGGTAACAGGAAGGCAAGGCTGGCCGTTGCAGCCAAAATCCCGGCGGCAGGCCATTGTCGGCGTATCAGCAACACCGCCGCAGCCGCTCCAACGAACAGGGCCAGCGGCATCTTTTCATAAACCGCCAGACCGAAGCACACGCCGGAAAGAGCCAGCAGGCCATAACCTTCGGATAAAAAAATACGCAACCTGGCCGTAGGTGCACCGGGTTGCCCGTTCCCCTGCCTTTCCTGAATGCGGCACTCCCAAACCAGCCATGCATACAGAGCCATGGCCAGCAGGAAGGCGATCATCAAGTCGGCGTGGATGACAAACAGACAGAACGGAGCGGCGCAGGCGGTCCAGCAAAGAACCGCAAGGACGGCGGCCCGCTTCGGGGGGTTAAATCTGCGCCACCAGCGAAACGTGATCTCAACCAGCGCGAGCCAAAGCAGCGCATTGAGAAAGATCAGTCCGCGCACCGGCGCGAGCCAGACCAGCGGGACGGCGGCCAGCGAATAGAGGAAGGGTTTGGAGTAGTAAAAACGGCCGTCCGCCTCGCGCAGAAACAACCCGCCAGGCGTATGCTCGGCCCAGCCATGTCGCCGGAAGCGTGCAAGGTCGCCTTCGTCGAATTGCAGATCGCCGTCGAAGGCCAGACTGTTGGCCTGCAAATAATAATTCATCTGATCGGCGAAGATCCCGTAGCGTTGCGGCGAATACAGTCCGGCTGCAACCAGCACGATCAAAGCGATCAGCAGACGCGGCGCATGACGGGCAATACGGCGATTCATCCTTACGACCCGGCGCTTTCGGCTTTTTCGCCGAGGGTGATCGTATCCAAAAACACCTGATCGCGGATGGACGGAGCAATGGCGGTAATGGGCCGGCCAATTTCTGACTGGACCAGTTTCAGCTTGCCCGTTTCCCCCGGTGTGAACTGGTCCAGTTTTTCAAATTCGATGGTAACGGGATAGCCCATGATCTGGTCAATTTTCTCCTGAAACCGGCGCTTGAGCGACTCGGTCTCGCGGCCGGGCAGCGGGACGAAACGCACGCGGAAGCGGTCGGGTGTGCGCTGAATGATCTGGTATTGAAACAGGCCGGAGACCTCGTGATAAAGCAGGTGAAACAGGTGGGGATTGGCTTCCGAGCCATCGCGCCGGAGGATCCGGTCGGTGGTCCGTCCCATCAAGACATCAATAGTGTTGAGGCCGCGGCCGCACGGACAGTGGTGTCCCAGCACGCGCACACGGTCGCCCAGACGGTAGCGGATGAAGGGCATGGCGAACTGGTGCAGGGAGGTGATGACGATTTCGCCTTCTTCGCCGTCGGCGACGGGTTGGCCGTTGCGCAGGATCTCGAACACAAACATATCTTCGTTGAGATGGAGGGCGTCGAACTCGGGGCATTGCCAGGCAAGGTAACCGAATTCCATGGCGCCATAGTGATTGATGAGGGGGATTTGGAAACTTTCTTCAAGCAGCCGCCGCGCGTGGCTGTCGAGCACTTCGCCGCAGCTGACCAGATAGCGCAGACCCAGCCGGCGCAGCTTCTGTTCGGGCAGGTGGCTCATAATGTCGAGCAGGACGCTGGGATAGCCTTGCAGGAGCGTGGGCCGCTCGCGGGCGATGATTTCGAGCTTTCGCTCGATGGTTTCGCCGAAATGGACGAACACACGGCGCATGAGTCCGAGACGGTTGAACCAGAATTGGTCGCGATAGACATGGCGGGTGTTGCGGAACGCAAGCACCTTGTC
>JAOAGV010000012.1:6105-37253 GCA_026415575.1 Candidatus Sumerlaeia bacterium | reverse complement strand
TTGTCCGTCCACCGCACACCATGGGCGCTGAGCGCACGCCATTCGGTGACAACGCGGAGGAATTTGGCATCGCGGGAGATGCAAAAATTCAGCGGATGGCCGGTCGAGCCGGCGGTCGAAAGCGGGAGAAGTTCGCGGGCGGGGATATTGGCGGCCACCAAGTCTTTGCGCGAATAGGGGGCCATGGCCGCCTTGTCGCTGATCGGAATCCGACGCAGGTCGTCGAGTGATTGCAACTGATCGGGATGGAAACCCGCTTTATCAAATAACCGGCGATAGTACGGGACTTGCTGATAGGCGTGACGGACAATCTGCTTGAGACCGCGCAGCTGAAGCTGGCGCAACGTTTTCTCAGTGGCCCACTGGGTCCGGAGCAGGAAACGGTAGTGCCGATAAAGTTTAAACAGACGGAAGAACATCCGGATTGCTCACGCCCTACACAAAACGGCCAAGCCAGCGCGGCCAGAATCGTGGCTTTCCAACCGACGAAGTTAGGGCCGCCTGATGCCATTCGGCAAGGGAATTCTCCGGCGAGCACAGGGGCAGCGTTGGCCGCACGTTCGGGGGCGGCAGATCGGGCGCCGGCTGAGGATCGGCAACCCACTCAGCCAGCGGGGCCAGTACACGGGCCGGGTCGAGATGGGTTTTCAGATACTGACGCGCACGGGCGGTCTGTTCGAGAGCCGCCGAGCAGTCCACGGCCAGCGCGGCCAGTTTGATGCTGAGATCATGCGCGTCGCCGATGCGAAACGGTGTGATAAAGTTCTGCGCGGCCAGCGTCTCGCTCAGCTCGCACAAGACCGTGGTCACCACCGGCAACCCCGCCCAGATCCAGTCCAGAAGCCGCGTACGATAGCCGACCTGACCCTCGATGCTCCAGCGGTCTACATTGAGCGCTACGTTGGATTCCAGATAGTAATTCGGGACGTCCTCCGTCGGCACCCAGCCGCAGAACTTGTAACGGTGCCGGTTGGGCGACTGCTCGACCCTGTGCTTGAACCGCCCGAAGGTGCGGTTGTCGTGGCCCGGAATCTCGCCGCCGGTCGAGACGAAGACAATGCGCGGGTGCTGCACCATGGCTCCTTCCAAGCCTGCGAACAGCGTGTCCACATCGGCCCACGTATTGTAGCCGCCGCTCCAGAGAACAACGAAGTCGTCGGCGCGCACGCATGTCTGGCGAAGCACGGTGCGTGTGTGTTCGAACTTGGTCTCGAACAAGTGAAACGGAACCAGCACCTCGACAAGGTTTGTCCGCGCCGTATGGCGATTCAGCCGGCCGGCGGCGCCGAGTTCGCCCAGCATCATATAGCGCTGGCGGTCCGAGCAAACGGAGATGCGATCGGCAGCCAGGAGTGACGGCAGCATGTATTCCCACTGGCCGCGAAGCCCCTCGTCGCTTTCATAAACATCGGCCAGAAGTTGGCGCTCGGTCATCGGCTGGCCCATGAAATCGAGCCAGAGGGGAACGGGCAGGCGCGCCCTCACCGCCGCTAAATTCATAAAGTCGGTGGTCGAAACCACACAGCGCGGATTGTAGCGCCCGACAATTTCGCGGATGTGGTGTGCCGCCGACTCGATGGAATAGGGCAGGCGATAGCAGGCGATCTCGCCGAGGTGGAAATCCGGGGTGCCGGCGGGTTTCTCCGGCGCGGGCGGAGCGGCGGAATCTTCTTCCTCGCCGCCGCCAAAGCCCACCATGGCCATGATTACGTCGTAGCCTTGCAGGGAGAGAAACCGCGCCAAGGTCCAGAGGCGGAGGCCCGGGGCGTGAAGGCGCGCCGGTTTCTCTGGCGGAGTCGGCCCCACGCCCAACACAAGCACAGATTGGGTCAGAGATTCGTTGGTCGGCATAGTCCAATTCCCGGCAGTCTGATTGATCCGTCCAATTCCGTTACCCCGCCGGCGCCGGCAGGACACATCAGCGCCGTGCCGGCAAAATGTGGTCGTCCAAGGCCGAGCTGGTGCCGTTGTCGCCAATGGAGCAAGTGGGCATCCGCCAAAGCGGCTGAAGCGTGTAGGTTCCGCTGGTCGGGCAAAGGGGCAGTTTGTCGGTGCCCAGTTCCTTCAGGACTTCTTCGAGCGAGACCTCGGAGACCTCGCCGCCCTTTTTCGTTGCGGCCGCCTGCTTGGCCATCTGGATTCGCTCGAGGTTCTTTCGGCATTGCTCGGCTTGGGCAATCACCTTCGGATCGAAGGTTTTCAATTCTTCGAGTGCCTTGTCGAAATCGCCTTTGATCGCGCGACGTGCCGCCGGCTCAATCTCCGTGATGCGTTCGAGCGGCAGGTCGCCCTGAATCCAAAAATACACGGCGGCGGCAACACCGCCGAGCAGTAGGACCGCCAAAAAGGTGCCGAACGCCTGCTTCAAACGCCGCCGCCGCTCCAGAGCCTCGCGATAGGCGTCCTTGGGCGTGCGACGAAATTTCTTCCCGCAATGATAGCAGTAGTTGTCCGACTGCAATACTTCCGTCCCGCACAGTTCACAACGGCGGTAAAGATCCGCGGCCTCCGCGTCAATGGCCGTATCCGATGCCGGCGACAGAGGTGCAGCGGAAGGCACAGCGGGCGGACGCGTTGCAAGGGGCTGGGCGACCTGCCGCGCAGGCAATTGTGTCGGCCGGCGCATCAACGCACCCTCGGCGGCCGCAGTATTGGAGCGCGCAGGCAGCGCGGTCGGACGCGAAACAATGGGATGCTCGGTTTGGCCTTCCGGGGCCGGCAGTGCGAGGCGTCCCGCGACTGGTTGATCCTGTGCGGTCGGCCCCAAGGGATAATCATCGCTGACGAGGGGCACGTGCTCGGGCAGGACCGGCGTGGGCGTGGACCCGGAGCCGGTTGTGTGCTCCGAATAGTCGGCTTCAATGGCCGGAGGCGGCTGTTGGGCCAGCAGATGCGGCGAGGGGCCTGCGCCCGGCAGTGCTGTCGGCGACGGCCGCATGCTGCTCAGCGTGCGCATGGCGTCCTTGTCAATGATAACCATTTGCTGGACGGACTGCGGTTGGACCTTCTCGCGCCCGTCGAGGAACTCGCCGCAGTGGCGGCACTTGATGGATTCGGGACGGATCGGCTCGGCACAGAACGGACAGCGGCGAACGGGGCGAATGGTGCGGTGGACGGGCACGCCGCAATACCAGCAGTTTTCGAGATTGGGCCGCACGCGCGTCCTGCATTGGTAGCAGTAGTGGATTTCTTTTTCTGTGCTGACGTCAGCCATAAGGCAAATCTCTACCTTCGCTCCGGTCTGTCACCTTCGGCGGTTTGATCTTCGGCTTCGACGGTCGGCGGGGCAACTACGGGCAAGACCACTGTGAACGTGGCGCCGACCCCGACGCTGGACTGGGCAACGACATCGCCGCCATGCTCGCGGGCAAACTTTCGAGCGCAAGCCAAACCCAACCCCGTGCCTTTGGACCCCTTGGATGAAAAAAACGGATGAAAAAGATTGGGAAGATGTTCGGGGGGAATCCCGTTGCCGTTATCCCGCACGTGAATCAGATCATAAAGACCGGCGGGGGTTTTCACGCAGGCGCGCACGAGCGGAGAGTCGGCGGAGACGCGTTCGGCGTGAATCTCGACCCGTCCGTCTTCGGTGCGGCTATCCCGGACGGCGTCAAGTGCATTGGTGACCAAATTGAGCAGCGCCCGATAGAACTGGTTGGCATCCACATAGATACTGCGGCAGGCGTCCTCGATCCGGCTGGAAAGTGTGGTCCCGCTCTGCTGGGCGACCGCCGACATGTTCAGGCAGATTTCGCCGATGGTTTTCGGAAGGTCCACAGTCGAGCGCGCAGGGGTTCGCTCCTTGGAAAAGTCGAGCATGTCGAGCACCAGCAGCTCGATCCGGTCGGTGTTGCGGCGGGCAATCTCGCAGCCTTGCGCGATCATGTCCCACTCCTTCTGGCGGAGACCAAGGTCCACGATTTTGACGCCGCCCTTGAGGCCGGTCAGCATGTTTTTGATGCAATGCGAGATGCTGGCCACCGTGCGTCCGACGGTTGCAAGGCGCTCAGCGTGGAGGTTTTCTTCGTAGAGCCGTGCATTTTCAATCGAGACGGCGGCTTGAGTGGCCAAAATCACAAGCGTGTCCAGATTGTCCTCGTTGAAGTGATCGCCTCGCGTGCGCGTGATGTTGATTGTGCCGATAACCTTGCCCTTGGCGCGAAGCGGCACGCACAACGAGGAACGCAGCGTTCGTTTCTCCACAACAGAAGTGAAGCGTTTGTCTTTCTTTATGTCGTTGAGCAGAAGCGGCTTGTTGTTGGCAATCACCCACTCGGCGATGCTGCCCTTGCGCGGGATATAACCTTTTTCCACCACTTCGCGCGGCATCCCTCGCGAGGCCAGCATCTTGAGTTGATCGCTGTCTTTGTCGAACAGGAGAATCGAGCCGACCTGCGCCTTCAACTCCGCCATGGTCAGCCGCAGGATCAACTTCAGCAGGGGCGACAATTCCAGCGTCGAGCCCATCGCTGTACAAATGCGGAACAACGAAGGGAGGGCCTCAAAATGGGCGACACCGGAGCCGGCTGCGCGTGCTGTTCGCCCCATATCAGATTCTCCCCGAATCACAGCGGATAGCCACAACGTCGGGAAAAAATTGCAACACGACGGTCGGCAAAATCAATCATGAATTGCCTGCGAGGATTTTCCTCCGGGGTGGATTTCGCTGTTTCGGGAGGCGCATCCTGAGAGCGCCAGCAAGACCGCCGCGTGATGCGGGAAAAATCCCGCCGCACAGTGCCAAGGGCTTTGGAGTGCGCGCAGCCATGCTGCCACTTTGGTGAAATCGTCCGTTGTCAGGCAAAGTGTCAGAACTGAGAAGAGAACCCGGGCTTGGCGAGGTTTGGAATTAGCACAAAAGAAAGCGGCAGCACGGCTGCCGCAGTCCAAAGCGGACACGGAATGCCGGGTCGGCAACCAAAAAATAATGCATGGTTCGCAAGGATGATTTCGGACGCCAAATGTAGGAAATCAGACGGTGCGATAAGCCAATGGCAAAAAGAGAATAAAGCAAGTGTTGATGATACAATGCTTTGCAAAAGAACCGCCATAGGCACAGGGTTTGCCCAATTACAGAGTTGATGATGATTTGGAATTAATATACTTGACTTGATTCGACCATTTGGGGATAAGATCGCTTAGCATCGCTTCAGGCAAAATAAAAAATCCAGAGTGTTATAAAGCCATGCGAAAGGGGGAAAAGACCATGTGTGCTACCTGCGGATGCAGCAAAAAGAAAAAGAAATAGCGCAAACATAATTCTGCTCCTACCGGATAAAGATTCAATTATATCAAATTTGGCAGGCCGGTGTGTTCGCCAGCCAGAAGGGGGGTGTTTTATGTCTGAACGCAAGGGTGTAATTACACTACACGGCAATGCTCTAACGCTGGTGGGCAACGAGCCCAAGATCGGCGAGAAGGCTCCAGATTTTACAGTTTTGGATAACTCGCTTGCCGCCGTGCAATTTTCGTCGTTTCGCGGCAAGATATGCGTCCTCGTTTCGGTGCCTTCGCTCGACACCCCCGTCTGCGATACAGAGGCGAGGCGTTTCAATCTGGAAGCGTCGGCTTTGGCACCCAACGTCTCGATTCTTATTATCAGCATGGACCTGCCCTTTGCCCAGAAGCGCTGGTGTGCCGCGGCAGGCATCAGCCAGGTGCAGACGCTGTCGGATCACCGCGATGCCTCGTTCGGCATGGCCTACGGGGTTCTGATCGCCGAGTTGCGTTTGCTGGCGCGGGCTGTATTCGTGGTGGATGGCAATGGCATCATCCGCTACATTCAACTTGTTCCCGAAATTGCCAAAGAGCCGGATTACGCGGCAATTCTCGAGGCCGTGAGGAAATTAACATGAGCATGAAACATACACGAGGAGGAAAAAAGACCATGACGTTCTTTCGTTCGGAATGGCTGAGGCTGGTGGGCGGTTCGGCTTTGGGGTCGCTGACGCTGGGTTTTGCGGCGCCGGCCTCCGGTGGCCAATCTGCCAGCGGCGGGATAGTTCCCTACACGCTTCCGGATTTGCCCTACAAGCCCGAAGCGCTTGAGCCGCATCTCAGCGCAGCGGTGATCACGCTACACCACGACAAACACCATGCCGCTTATGTGGCCGGTTTGAACAAGGCGCTGGCCGGCCTCGAAGAAGCGCGCGCCAAGAACGACTTCGCCGCCGTTCAGGCGCTGTCGCGCGCTCTTGCATTCCACGGCTCCGGGCACATTCTCCATGCACTGTATTTCGCCAACCTTGCGCCGAATCCCAAGCCGGCGTCGGGCGCGCTGCTTGACGCGATCAAGGCGCAGTTCGGCAGCCTCGATGCCTTGATCGGCCAGATGACCGAGGCGTGCAACTCGACCGCCGGAAGCGGCTGGGGACTTTTGGTGTACGAGCCGATGGGACGCCGCCTGCTGGTGCTGCAAGTCGAAAAGCACGAAAACCAGCTTCTGGCCGGGGCGGTTCCATTGCTGGTCATTGATGTCTGGGAACACGCCTATTACCTGCAGTATCAGAATCGCCGGCCCGATTACACCAAGGCCATCTGGAATGTGGTTCACTGGGACGAGGTGGCGCGGCGCTTCGAGGCCGCCGTCGGCCGCTGACCGTCCCGCCGGCAACAGACATAGGACGTATAGAACACGCATAGAACGCATAGGACACGAGGGACCCGTTAGTCCCTTGGGTCCTATTTGTTTATGATAATCCCTTTGCGAGGCGTGAAACCATGGCCGAGACGTTCAAAGCAATCCAAATCAGCGACCACGTCTATTGGGTGGGCGCCATAGACTGGGCGCTGCGCGATTTTCACGGCTATCTGACCTCCCGCGGCACAACCTACAACGCCTATCTTGTGGTCGCCGACAAGGTTGCCCTGATTGACACGGTCAAGACGCCGTTTTTGGACGAAATGCTTGCGCGCATTGCCTCGGTTCTGCCGCCCGAACGCATTGACTACGTCGTGTCCAACCACTCGGAGATGGACCATTCGGGCTGTTTGCCCGAAGTCGCCGCCCGCGTTCATCCGGAGAAGATTTTCGCATCCGTCATCGGGGTGAAAACGCTTCACGAGCATTTCCACGACACGCTCCAAATCGAAGCCGTGCGCGACGGCGGCGTCATTTCCCTCGGCAACCTTTCGCTCCACTGCATCGAAACCAAGATGCTCCATTGGCCCGACAGCATGATGACCTATCTGGCTGAAGATCAGGTGCTGTTCTCGCAGGATGGCTTTGGGATGCATCTGGCCTCGAGCGAGCGGTATGATGACCAGATTGCGCAGGACATCCTTCTGTATGAAGCCGCAAAATACTACGCCAACATCGTTATGCCGTTTGCCCCAATCGTTGCGCGCGCTCTCGAGAAAATCCAAAAGCTCGCCCTCCCGATTCGCGTGATTGCCCCCGACCACGGACCGGTCTGGCGATCCAAAATCGGTTGGATTGTGGACCTCTACAGCCTCTGGGCCCGGCGCGAGCCGACGCGGAAAGCCGTCGTGGTGTACGACACCATGTGGCAGAGCACGGCCATGATGGCGCGCGCCATCGCGGAAGGTCTTCAGGCCGCCGGGGCCGCGTCCAAAGTTCTCTCGCTGGCCGCCTGCCATCGCAGCGACGTGGCCACCGAGATTCTCGACGCCGGCGCCTTGGTGGTCGGTTCACCAACGATGAACAATGGCCTGTTCCCGACAATCGCCGACGTGCTGACCTATCTCAAAGGACTAAATCCGCGCAATCTGATCGGCGCGGCATTTGGCTCGTATGGCTGGAGTGGGGAGGCTACAAAGGAGATCGAAACGTTCCTCGACAGCATGAAGGTCGAGCGCGTGGCTCCGGCCATCAAGGCGCAATACGTGCCGACCGACGAAGTCCTCGCCCAGTGCGTTGCCCTCGGCCGCAACGTGGCCGAAGCGCTCCTTGCCCGGATACGAAATTAGCCGAAGCCAAAGCGGGAGCGAACACGGACATGGGTATGGGTTCAAGGCTTCGGATATCGCCTGCCCACAGGCTTTTTCTCACCGCGGCGTTGGCTTTCCTGCTATCCGCTTCCGGCCGCGCTGAAATCATCCTTCCCGGCACGCAACCCAAGGAAGGCGGCATCGAGTTCGGCAAAGTGGATCAGTGTGTCATCTGCCATGGCGGGACGAAAAACGGGGAAGCCGACCCGGTGTTTTCCTGGCAGGGCGGCATGATGGCACAGGCCATGCGGGATCCAATCTACCGCGCGACGTTGGCCGTGGCCAACCAAGACATCGCCGGCATCGGCGAATTCTGCAATCGTTGCCATGCTCCGCGCGCCTGGCTCGAAGGCCGCTCGACACCGGTGGACGGTTCGGCCATGACGCGCGAGGACCTTCATGGCGTCAGTTGCGATGTCTGTCATCACCTCGTGGACCCGCTGGGCGGCGAGGCGAAAAAACTGGCCAAAAGCATTCCGCCCGGCTACGGCAACGCCATGATGGTGGCCGACCCGCAAAACGTCGTGCGGGGCCCTTACGGCGACGGCGTGGCAGCCATGCCGCATCGAACGGTGAAATCGCCCTACCATGCATCGAGCGAGTTGTGCGGCGTCTGCCACAATGTCTCGAACCCTCTCCATGCAACGGATGTGGCCCGACAGCCGCCTCATGCCTTTGGCACGGTCGAGCGTACTTACAGTGAATGGTTGTTGAGCGATTATGCCAAACGAGGGGCGGACGGCACATGCCAGTCGTGCCACTACAAGAAGGTCGAAGGCGGCGGCTATGCCAGTGTGTTTTATGACCGCAAGCGCGACCACTATGTGTGGCACGGCCCGCTCGGCGGTTCGACGTGGGTGCGCGAGGCCATTTGGCACCTGTGGAACGGGGCGGATTTGAACAAGGCGGCGTTGGACAGCGCAACCCGGCGCACGCGCGAGTTGCTCAAGACCGCCGCCTCGCTCGACCTCGCTTTTCCGGCCGCCGGCACCGTGCGCCTTCGCATCACCAACAAGACCGGCCACAAATTACCGACCGGCTATCCCGAAGGTCGCCGGATGTGGATCAACCTTCGTTTTCTCGATGCATCCGGCAAAGTGTTAAAAGAGATCGGACAATATGGCGAGACCAGCGACACGCTGGCCGGACAGGCTGTCCGCGCGCCGACTTTGCTGGACCCCGCGGCCACACGCGTCTATGAATTTTCGCCGGGACTCAGCGAGGCGGCGGCAAAAAAGTTCAACAAAAAGCCCGGCCCTTCGTTCCACTTTGTCCTCAACGACATCGTGGTCAAAGACAACCGCATTCCGCCCGAAGGATTCACCAACGCGGCGTTTGCCGAACATCTCTGCCAGCCGGTCGGCGCCGCCTATGCCGACGGGCAAAACTGGGACGAGGTGGAGTTTGACATGCCGGCGGGGACAAGTTCGGTTGCGGCGCGCCTGCTCTATCAGTCCATGTCGTGGGAGTATCTCAAGTTTTTGGTGGAAGAAAACCGGACAGACGACTGGAGCCGGCGGTTGTATGAAGTGTGGACTCAAACCGGCAAATGCCCGCCGGAAGTGGTCGGAGAAGCGGAAAAAAGCTTGTAAGATGCACCCGATCTGATAGGCCTTATCCTGCAGAGACGCTGGCTGCGCAGTTTGCCCGCGTGGCGGAAGGGTGGGAAAAAGGTTTGGGTAATCTTGCGCGGGCGGTAGAAGCCGCGCCGGCAAACACCAAGTCCGATGTGGAGAGGGAACTTCAGATCGCGCACGCAGCCCTGCTGCATTTTCGCAGTGTGGCCAATCAGACAAAATTCATGCTGGCCCGCAATGCGGTGCTCAATCTCAATCAGCCGCTTGCGCCGGTGCAGCGCGCTGAAAAAATCGCGGAGTTGCGTCGTGTTGTCGAAGATGAAATTCGACTCGCGCGGCAACTTTACTCCCTGACACGGACAAACTCTTGCATCGGTTTCGAGGCCGCAAACCAATACTTTTACCTGCCCCACGATCTGATGGAAAAAGTGATCAATTGCAGATATATTCTGGATGAGTGGCTTCGGTATTTCCCGCCAACTCGTTAGGCCCTTTTCCAAGACATCGAGAAAGCCTGCACGCGACACTGCCTTCACACTTTTTTCCGGCTTATCGCCTCTGCCCTTCACTCCAACAAGACCGCCTGACGGCGGAACTCCGCGCTATGGCGTTGGCGGAGGCGTGGCCGTAGGCAGGAGCGAGAATGGGAACGGATAGCTCTGCGACGACGGATTATATGGCGCGTAAGGGAATCCGTAGGGCGCATAGGGAGTTATCGGCGTCACATAGGGATAGCTGTAGCCGTAAGGATTGGAATAGCCGTAGGGATTGGAATAGCCGAAGGGACTGGGGTAGATGAAGGGATACACGAAGGGATTGACATAGCCGGGCCGCGTGCTGGGTCGCGGCACATCATGGCGGCGGGCCGAACGCTGTCCGGGAGGCAGCCGGTTAATGCGCTGCGACTTCAGGAGCGACAGATAGCGGTTGCAGTCGGCGATCTTTCGCTTGAGGTCTTTGCGGGCCGGATCGCCCAGCGACGGATCGAGTGCCAGGGCCTCGCGGTAATAGCGCAAAGCCCGCTCCAGATACATCGTGGCATCGGCCTTGTAACTGCCGGCGGTGCGGGTGACGGTGCCGGAAACGTTGGTGTCGCGGGGAGAATACCCGGTGCTGCGATAAGGGGTGTCGGCGCCGCTACGATAGGCTTGGAGGGCCTGAACGCCGCGCTCGAAGTTCTGGTCGCCCTGATCGGCAAGGTCGGAGGCGCGGGCCTGCGACTCGCGGCGCTGGTTGCGGATTTCATTGCGGGCCTTCTCGACCAAGTCATCGGCGGCGCTGTGAATGGGCTGCAAACTGGGGTAGCGATCCACGGGATAGCGCTCATGCAGCGCACTGGCGAGCAGGGGGATTTGGGCGAAAAATTTGTTCTCGAAAGCCAGTTCGATCTCGGCCAGATCGCTCTGCGCCCAGCCTGTCAGGATTTTCAAGGCTTCGGGGTGCTTGGGGTTGTTGCGCAACACGGTCAGGACTTCTTTGCGGGCGTGCTCGGTCAGTCCCATGCTCGTGCAGAAACGGGCAAGTTCCATGCGGGCATCGTCGTCTTGGGGGCTGATTTCGCGGGCGCGTTTTTCATATTCATAAATGGCCAGAGGTTCGGGATCCACGTCGGGAAACAGTGCCTGATACTCGCGGAACTGTTCGATGGCTTTGTCGTAGTCCTTTTGTTCGGCCGAGCGGCGATGGCGGCCGTCCAACAGCGCAATCAGGCGCGATTCCACGCGATAGAGCGGCACCTGTTTGCTGCCGGTGGTGGTGCTGTCGCGATAGACAGCCAGATAATGCGTGAGAGCGCCGTCCCAGTCCCGCTTGGCATACAGCAAATTGGCCAGACGCAATCGGGCATCGAGGTCGTTGGGGTTTTCCGCAACTTTGGCCTCGAGGAACTCCTGCAGCTTGAGGACACGGTTGGCATCGGTGCCGGGCTGCGAGATCTTTTCATACAGCCGCATAAGTTTCGTATAAGTGTCTTTGGCGTTGGGATCGAGTTCCATGACCTTTTCGTAGCACTCGATGGCGCCCTGCGTGTCTTGCTTGTCGGCGCGGCTGTCGCCCCATTGATCGTAGAACTGAACAGCCAAGCGGGCGGCCTCCTGCGCCAGTTCTTGGGGGACGCCTTGCGTTTCGAGGACAGCGAACCAGGGAAGCGCTTTATCAAACTGGCGGGCCTCCATGGCTTGGCGGATTTTGTCGAGCAGCCCGCGATACTCGCCGGCTTTGACCTCGGCCTCCTTGGCGGACTTGAGGGCGAGGGCGCGCAGGATGGCTTCCTCTTCTTCCTGCAAAGCAACGTCCTCGGGGGCGAGGCGTCGGGCTTCGCGGATTTGCTCGAGCGCAGCCTCGAACTTGCCCTCGCGGGCAAGCGCCTTGGCAATGCGCGATCGGCTGACCGGCTGGGTTTCGCTGATAATCTGCTGGATGCGTGCGCGCGGAATTTGCAGCGATTTGCTGACATGGTCGCTGAAGATCACAACGTTCGGCACGAGCGAAGACGTGGTGACCAGTCCTTCCAGCCGGGTGCCGTCGTTGAGAATCAAAATATCGCAGAAAGCCGACCAGGGGATTGTTAAAACTAGAATCAAAGTTCCAAAAGCCGTGAGGCGCAAAATAACATTCTGGAGACGCATTGGAGCTCCCCCTTCCTTTTCGGACTGGCTGTGCAAAAGCCTTCTCGTCAATTATAGAAAAACGCAGCGCGAAATGACCATTTCACACTGTATTTAGCATGGGAACCAGCCGGCCAAACTGTCAACGGGATTCGGGCGAAAAAGCGCAAAACGTTTTATGAAATGCGATTTGGGCGCATCTCCTGAAATCCAGAGACACTTCCCGCGAGCGCAAGCAAGCCCGCCGCTGGATGCGGGATAATTTTCCCCAACCGTTTTGGAGTGCGGCAGCCATGCTGCCGCTTTGCTGAAACCGTCCGTCGTCAGACAAAGCGTCGGTGTTGTGGGAAGAACCCTCGCTTGGCCGGTTGGATATTGGCAAAAGAGAAAGCGGGAGCATGGCTCCCGCAGTCCAAAGCAAAGCGGGGCTGGAGGATGTGAGTTTGGCACAAAGAGAAAGCGGGAGCACGGCTCCCGCAGTCCAAAGCAGCCGCCGATTTGCGGAAAATGACAAGGATGCTGTCTCAGGGTTTTTCCTTTTCGCCGTTCCAGTTAAAAAAGGCCACAGCATGCTCGAACGACCTTCTCGCGATTTCGGGAGAAGTCGCTCATGCGATTTGGAGGGTCGGGTTCCACCCCGACCGCTGGAGGACTGGGTTCCATATTGGCCGTCGCTTCAATCCCAAGGGCCTCACGAAAAACGCCCCATAATGTCGGCGCCATGGGTGACAACGCCGATGCGGGCATGGGGGCCGTGGCGTTTGAGGGCTGCGGCGAGCGCGGCGTGGATATCCGGCGTTGCCGCCAAGCCGATTTCTGCCGCTTCGTCGTTGGAAATGTTTTCAGTGACCAGCACGACGTTCACGCGCGAGCGCGTTCGATCCAGCGCCAGATAGGTGGCGGCGGCCACACCGTCGGCAATTTTGCCACGCGCCACCTTGTCCAGCACCTGCGGGGCGGGCGTTGTCCCCATGCGCATCAATTCCGGATGATCGGGGGCAATGCCTTCGGGAGCGGGGATGGCAAGAAGAAGCGTGCCGCCGTCGCGCACCAGCATGCCGGAGTTGTTGACCGCTTTGAACCCCTGCCAGAGGTCGCGGTCGGCCGGATGCGAGCTGGCCACGACGATGTCGGCGCGTTCGGGCAGGGGGACGGTATAGACTTTCCGCGCCACTTCAACGCCGGCGCGGTGTGCGGCAATGGAGTCGCCCGCAACCACCTCAACGACTTCACCTTCGCGGTTGAGCACGACGTTAACGATGAACTTAAGCCCCGTCTCGACCGCAATCTGCTCCATCTCCTTGCGCACGGGGTTTTCGACCTCACCCAAAATCTCATAGACGCGCGGGCCGGCCATCAGGTGCGTCTTTGCCGTGGTTTCGGCGTTGCTGATTCCCGGCTGAACCATCTTGGCCCCGCCGGCCCAGCCCGCATACATGTGCGGGATGATGTTGCCGATGGCGATGGAAAGCCCACTGTCGAGGTAGCGCCTATAGACGGAAATGGGAACGCCGAGCGGCGTGGTGCCGAGGCTGCGGAATTCGGCCGGGTCTGTGGGGAGGTTCTCGACGCGGATTCGCCGGACCACATCGCGGCCGAAGCGGTCGGCGCATTCTTCGAGGCTCATCGGGCGGTGGGTGCCGAGGGCGATGATGGCGGTAATGTCGCGGTCGGGAACGCCGGCGGCGTTGAGTTCGTCGAGAAGGATCGGCAGGATCAGACTCTGCGGCGTCGAGCGCGTGCTGTCGTCCACAAGGAGTACGGTGTCGGTTCCACACTGCCGGACAAGTTCGGGAAGCGCGGGCGAAGCAATGGGCGCACGGATGGCGTGGCGGACGGCCGCGCGAAGATCGGCTATGGGCTCGGACGGATTCGGCGATGCAATCCAGGCAAGGTTGTCGGCGGGAACCTCAAAGGCAAGCCTCGCATTCCCGAAGGGGATTTCGACAACGGTATTCGGAGTTTTCATGTATGCAGTCATGGGAAATCTACCTTCCAAGGATTCTGACAGGAATTACACGATGCACGGGATCCTCAGCGCTGTCGCTGAAGATTTTCCTTTCGCCGCAGAGCCGTTTGGGCGGCCTGCACGATGTCCGGCGCGGCCAAGCCGTATTTCCGCAAGAGATCGGCATACGGCCCGCTTTCGGTGAACTGGTCGCGAATGCCGACGCGCTCCAGAGGTGCAGGCCGGGCGGCTGCCAGCGCTTCGGCCACCGCCCCGCCGAGTCCGCCGATGATGCTGTGCTCCTCGACCGTAACAATCGCGCCGGTTTCTTCGGCGCAGCGCGCGACCATGTCCGTGTCCAAGGGTTTGAGCGTGTGCATTTCCACAACGCGGGCCTGAACACCCTGCGATGCCAGTGATTCTGCGGCTTCGAGGGCCGGCGCAACCATCACGCCGCACGCGATCAACGTGAGATCGCGGCCGTCGCGAAGCTGCACCGCACGGCCCAGCGTCGGCCGATAACCTTCCCCAAATACTACCGGCACTTCGTTGCGGCACAGGCGGAAGAAAACCGGCCCGTCCATATCGCACATTTGCGGCAGAAGTGCATCGAGCGCCACGGGATCGGCGGGCACTACGACAGTCAGGTTCGGCAGGCTGCGCATGACCGCGAGGTCGTTGATGGACTGGTGTGTGGGGCCGTCGAAGGAATCGGAAAGCCCCGCGTAGGCGCCGGCCAGTTTCACGTTGGCGCGGCCATAGGCCAAGTGCGTTCGCACCTGCTCGAGGGCGCGTGTGGCAAACAGAAAAGCAAAGGTGTTGGCAATCGGCACCCGGCCGCATTTGGCGAAGCCCACGGCCACATCCACCAGAGCCTGCTCGGCGATTCCCACATTGATGAAGCGGTCGGGGAACCTCGCCTCGAACATGAAGCTGTGGTCGGAATTCGAGACGTCGGCACTGAGCACGACCAAGTCGGGCCGCGACTGGCCGAGCGCAACCAGCGCTTCTCCATAGGCGCGGCGCATGTTGACGGGCGGGCCGAAGGGCTTTTTCAACACAGGGTCCATCGGTTGGCTCCTTCGAGAAGTTCGGCGCGGGCGGCGCGGTATTGGTCGGCGTTCGGCGGCGTGCCGTGCCAGACGCAATCATTTTCCATAAAGCTGACGCCCTTGCCCTTGGTCGTGCGCGCAATGATGACAACGGGCCGGCCATGCAATTCATCGGCGGCATCGAGAGCGTCGAGCACTTGGGCCATATTGTGGCCGTGGCATTCGAGGACGTGCCAGCCAAAGGCTTTCCACTTGTCGGCCAGAGGCTCGGTCGGCATGACGGCTGCGGTCGAGCCGGTCTGTTGGACGCCGTTGCAGTCGAGGATGACCTTGACGGCATCGAGGCGGTATTTGGCGGCGACCAAAGCGCCCTCCCAGATCACGCCGGCGTTGAGTTCGCCGTCGCCCAAAACAACATACACGCGATAGGAAGCCTTTTTCATGGCGGCAGCCAGAGCCATGCCGCACGCAATGGCAACCCCGTGGCCAAGCGGGCCGGCGGGGATTTCGACCCCCGGAGTTTTCTGCGGCTCTGGATGGCCCTGAAGGCGGCTGTCGAGGGCGCGAAACGTCCGCAATTCTTCCACCGGGAAAAACCCGCGATGAGCCAATACGGTATAGAGCATGGGACAGGCGTGGCCTTTCGAAAACAGCAACCGGTCGCGCTCCGGCCATGCGGGATCTTGCGGATTGACGCGGAGATGATGGAAATACAAGGCGGTTAGAATCTCGGCAGCGGAAAACGATCCGCCCAAATGGCCCGACTGACGCTCATATACCATGTCGAGCACTTGGAGACGATATTCGAAGGCGCGGCGCGACAGGTCGGCGATCATGGCCGGCGTATGCCGCGGGCCGTAGGGATAGACGGTTGCAGGGGCGATGTTATTGGGCATGGCAACGCTCCTTGCGGGCAGGACGTTTGGGCGTACGGCCAGTGGACGGCACGGGCGCGGTGGAGGAGGAAAAAAGGCACTCATAGAGATAGGCAAGGTTCTTTGCGGGATTGCGCTCGCGCAGCAATTCGAGAAGGGTGTCGCGGTCCAGCCGGTCGGTCAGACTCTCCAACTGGCGCGTCAGGCGCGTGACCAGATTGAAATGCTCGACCGTATCCCCTTCCTTTGAGAAAACATCGTAGGCATACCAGTCGTGGGTGTAGCCGGCCTCGCGCAGATAGAAGAGAAACTCAATGAATTCAAGGAGATGAAAGGCGCCGGGCATCATATCCCAGTCCCAGTTGCGGTCGTTGTCGTTGAGATGGACGTAGAAAAGCCTGCCCGCGCGGGCCAGCAGCGCGGCGGCCTGCGCCGGCCGTTCGCCGGCCAGAAGCGAGTGGCCGATGTCGAGCGTAACTCCGAGGTTGGGCGCGCCCACGGCCTGACAGAAGGCAAGTGTTTCGCCGGCCGAGGCCAGCAGGCAGCGCGTACGCGGGTCGTTCCATTTATACTCGATACAGACCTTGACTTCGGCATTGTGGGCGCAGATGGCGGCGAACGTCTCCTCGGCGAAGCGGTAGGCGTCGAAATAGTTCATCTCGAAGACGTAATCGTGTCCGTCGTTGAGCGGGCAAGTTGTTATGCGCGAGACACCGAGTTCCGCGGCAGCGTCCATGGCGCGGTGGAACTCGGCCACCACCTCAGTGCGTTCGCGCGCGTTGGCCGACGAAAAGGCTCCGCGCAGCCATTTACCCGTGCCGCGGGAGCGCACATTGACGGCCGAGACGCCGAAGCCGTGGCGGTCCAGCAGTGCCTTGAGCTCGGCGGGGTTTTCGAAGTCGGCCGGATAGCACAGCTCGAGACCGTCGAGGCCTTCGATCCGCGAAGCGATTTCGAGTTTTTCGGCCAGCGGGGCGTCGGGCTTGTATTGCATGTAGCGGTTTTTGACGCCTGCCAGAAATGCGGTGATGACAGCCAGTTTGTTCATCGCAGACTCCTCAGATAATTCAGACCCTTTCGGACCCACACATCTTCTTCAGTCAGAGTTTGTTGTTCATCGTCGAGGCGATCCATCCAGCTTTCGAGAATGAAATTGGGCGCGCGGCCATGTCCGGCGAGCGCATCCACCAACGCCGCCAGATCGAGCAGCCCTTCACCCAAGGGACAGCCCACGATGTGGAAACCGGCGCCCATTCGGCGGACCTGCACGTCTTTGACATGAACAGAAGCGGCCAGCGGGGCCAGCGCGGCAATGGTTTCACCCGGGCCAACCAGACGGCTGATTGAGTTCAGCGGGTCGAGACACACGGCCACGTGCGGGTCATCCATTGTGCGAATGAACCCGGCCAATTGGCGGGGCGTGAACGTAAAGTGGTTCTCGATGGCCAAAACGATACCGGTTGCGCGAAGGTGCGGGAGAGTGGTGCGAATTGTGTCCTCCGCCGCCTCCAGCGCGTTGGGGAAATCCAGAACCACACGCAGGAGGCGGGCGCCAAGCCGTGCAGCAAGGTCAATGTAGCGGCGAAGGTGATCGGCTGATCCGCCTTTCGTTCCGACTTCGATGGCCAAGTTAAGGCGGGCGGCGCGACCGGCCAGCGCGTCGAGGGCAGAGTTTGACAGGTCGGCAAGGGGAACGTTATCGCAGAGTTGCACGACCTCGGCGCCGGCCTCTGCAGCGCGATCGAGGAGCCCCTCAGGCGTCAACGGATGCACCGGCCGGAAGCCGTCCGTTCCCAGCGCCCAGCGATAGGCGAAGCTGCCGATGCCGATGTTTCCGATGCCGCCGCGCTTGCATTGCGCCTGTTTATTGCTCTGCATGGTTGTTGACCACACCCCAGTCGGATTCGCGGAGGCCCTCTATCAGTTCCGCCAGTGCGCCGTCAATGGCGGCGGCCACCAGTTGCTCGGCGGTGTCGGCATCGCGACGGCGCAGTGCCGCCAGAATCGCGCGATGGCGGGCAATTGAGTGCCGCGCCCATTGCCGGCCCCAGTCGGTTTGGACGCGGGCGAGGCTCCGCACCTGTTTGATGCGCGCCCAGAGCGAGGCGATAAACTCGCGGGCCGGTTCGTTGTCGCACCAGCGGTAGATTGCTTCGTGAAATCGCCCGTCGGCTTCGACCAGTTGGGCGAGGTCCTTCTTTTTTGCCAATTGGACCTGTTCCTTCAGAAGCCGGGCGAGTTCCTTCCATTGAGGCGGCCCCATTCGTTTGCAGGCCTCGCGAACGGCAAACCCCTCGATGACGCGCCGGACAGCAAACAACTCGGCGATGGTTTTGTAGGACACCGGTCGGACCACAACGCCCTTTTGCGGGACGTCAATGGCCAGGCCGCGGCGGCGCAGTTCCTGCAGGGCGTCGCGGATGGCCACACGGGAAACACCAAAGCGCGCGGCGAGGTCGTTTTGCACAAGATGCTCGCCGGGCTTGAGGGCGGCTGTTTGGATCATTTCTTCGAGGCGGTCGGCCACGAGCGTGCTGAGCCGCTTGATTTCATTCCGATTCAATTGAAATGCGTGGTCTTCCATGGGGATTTCCTCACCGGTTGAGTGAATCACGAGCGCCGCGAGATTGTGTCAAGATCGCCTTGATCCGTTGAACCAGTCCCAACTGGTTGGCAATTGTCAGAGCGCAAGCCAAGAAAAATAAAAAGCTGATCGGCCGGTTAATCAAACCAAGTATGTTGCCATGGCTGAGCAGCAGCGCCCTGCGCAAAAAAGCATCGGCCATATTGCCCAAGATCAAGCCCAAAATCAAGGGCGCCGCCGGATAACCCATCCTGTCGAGAAAATAGCCGAACACGCCAAAGCCGAACACCAGAACAAGATGAAAGGGATTGTTTTCGTAGGCAAAGACCCCGACCACGCACAGCACTCCGATGATCGGCATAAGAATGGTCTGCGGAATCCGAAGGAGCGCCTCCATCGCGCGGGTTAGAACCAAACCGCACACAAGCATGAAAATCGAACCCCACAAAATCAGCGCGCCGATCTGGGGGATGATGCCCGGATTTTCCATACTCAGAAGCGGGCCGGGCCGGATGCCATGGATCATGAGTGCCGCCAGAAGCATCGCCGCCGGCGGACTGCCCGGAATGCCCAAACTGACCAGCGGGATGATCGAGCCGCCGATGGCCGCGTTGTTGGCCGTTTCCGGCGCCATGACGCCTTCATAGACCCCTGTGCCGAACTCGCGCCCCCGCGGATGGCGCTTGCGCGCGTCGCCATAGGCCACCCATGCGGCAATGTTTTCGCCCACGCCCGGAACGGCGCCGATTCCCACTCCGATCGAGCCCCAGCGCAGGATACCCAACAGGTTTCGCCGGATGACCGGCGCGATCGGCGTGCGGCGTACGCCAACGCTCGAAGCCACCGATAGTCCGCGGCCTTTCATCGCTTTGACGATCTCCGGGATGCCGAAAAAGGCAATGGTCATCGGAACAAACGGGATGCCGTTGATCAGGTTGGGATTGCCGAAGGTGAAGCGCTCCCAGCCGTGGATGTCTTCTTGGCCAACAAGGGCCATGAGGATGCCGAGCAGACCGGCGATCCATCCTTTGATCGGCAGGTCGGGCGAGGCCATCGAGCCGCAAATCAGGATGCCAAAGATGGCCAGCCAGAAGAACTCTGGCGAGGTGAACTGGATGGCAATTCGGGTAATCAGCGGCGTGAAAAACAAGAACAAGACCATGCCAAAGAGTGTGCCGAGCGCCGAAGCAATGCGCGCCAGAGTGTTGGCCGTGCCGGCCTCGCCTTTGAGGGCAAGCGCGTGGCCGTCCAAGCAGGTGGCCGCCGCCGAGCCCGTTCCCGGAATATTGATGAGAATAGCCGAAATCGAGCCGCCATAAATGGCGCCGATATATACGCCCAGCAAGACTACCAGCGCCTTGTCCAGCGCCATGCCATACGTTACACCGGTGAACAGAGCAATTCCGATCGTGGCCGACAGACCGGGCAAGACGCCAAAGACGATGCCGACGACCACCGCCCCGAGCATGAGTGCAAGATTTTCCAGACTGACAAAGGCAATCGAATGGCGGCTGAAGTCCGCTATTGTGGCGCCAAATGTCTGCAAGAAATCCACGTCAATTCTCCCGCTCTGCTACGGTAAAGGCACGTGCAACAACCATCGGAACGACCCGTCAACCGCCAGCGTAGTCAAAACGCTGATCACCACGATGTAGCCGGGTTTGATCCGGGCAAACGTGATCATCATCAGGCCGAGAAACAGGACTGTATTGAGCCAGAACGGCATCGGCGCGCCCCATCCGGGAACCGGTTGCCAGAACAGAACCATATACAAAAACAGATAAGCAAAAGCGGTAAAGGTTTGTCGGAACGCCTGCGTTCGGGCACTGGCCACAAGGCGGCGGGGCAAGAGCCATCCGAGCGAGCCGCCCTGCCTCAGCGCCGTACGAAGGAGCGAAGAGCCGAGGATCAGAAGCGCGGCGGCGATGATGAGAACAAAGAAGCCCGGTGCAGTATAAAATTCCGCGTTCACCGCTTTCATGGCCTCGAAGGAAATGTGAAGAGCATAGACGAGGGTGCTGGCGCTGCCGACAATCAAGCAAAGGGCAAACAAGACGTCCTTGTCCCGCAGGCTTTTCATCGAAAGCTGCGTCGCTTGATCGCCGTCGTGCAAGTCGCTCCTATTGTCGTGCGCTGTGCCGCTTGTCTGATCCATACCCACCCTTTGCCCCCAATGCGTTATCACACCTGTGCAAGGATACGCTGTGAGAAACAGGGCAGCCAATTGCTCCGGCAACACATCCGATTTGTTGCGCTCATTCCGGTTTTGGGATGCCCAATTCCGCCGGGTCTTTTCGCGCCAGCCCCAGCTCTTTGGAAAACCACGAGGCCACGCTTTGCATGCGCAAGGCCATGTCTTTGGCCTCCTTGCCGCGCAGCGCAAGGAGACGTACTTTTTCCGCGCGCGCCAGCTCCTCGGTTTTCGGATGGCGCACGGCCTGATCGAACGCCCGGCCGAACGTCTCCAGCACTTCCGACGGCACATCGGCCGGCATCATAAACCCCAGCCATTGAAACAGATCGCGAAAATCTTTCGCCCGCTCCGGATATAGCTCCGCAGCCGATGGAATTGTCCCGCAAGGCTCCATCTCCATCGAGTAGGTCTCGGTGATGATCAGCGGGCGGACCAGCCCGCCGCGCACATACTCGACCACCTCGCCGGCCGAGCAGCTGACGGCGTCCACTTCCCTGCCAAGCAGGGCGGTGATCGCAGGCCCGCTGCCGTTGTAGGGAACATGCTGGAATTCGACGCCGGCGGCGCGCTCGAACTGAACAGCCTTGATGTTCCAAAGCTTCCCTTGGCCGGAGTTGCCGATTTTGATCTTGCGCGCCTGATTTCGCGCCGCGCCGACGAAGTCTTGAATTGTCGAATACGGCGCAGAGTGGTGAACCGCAAGGACACCGGGCGAACCGCCGGCGATGAAAAACTCCCACTGGTCGGCGGTCGGCGCCACCGCATTGACGCCGAAAAACATGGCCGTTTCCGAAGCGCCAAGCACGGAATAGCCGTCGTGCCGCGCGCTCCAGACCTTCATGGCGCCCGAACCGCCGTTGGCCCCGGGCAGATTGCTGCAGATGATATGAACGCCGAGGTCTTTTTCCATCAGCAGGGCAAGGTGCCGCGCCCAGCGGTCGGAACCGCCTCCCTGGCTTGAAAACACCGTCACGTTGATGTTGCGCACCGGATAGGGGCGGGCGGTCTGCGGACTGCTGCCGCAAGCGGCAATGGCCAAAACTGCGACTGCGGCATAAACGATGCGAAGAAACCGTACCATTATATTACTACCTTTTCGCATCCATCTCATAAAAAACTGTAAATATTTGTTTTAGCCAAATGTCAGGCTGTAATACAGCCATACAAAAAGCTAATTTGCCGGAAACCTTTGCACCCGTCAAGGGTTTTCTTGCCCAATGTTTCTCCCTTCATCATTAATCTATCGTGGCCAAAAGCCGCGCCAAACGCTGGAGGGTCGGGCTCCACCCCGACCGGATTTTCAATTTGCACGGTGGAGGGTCGGGTTCCACCCCGACCGCTTTCGGACGCGGTGGAACGCATCTTTCCGCAAGCGGAACTATGATGAACCGATGTTTCAATATTTCAACTACATGCCATTTGATCTTATTTCCCATACAGTTTCGGCTTATACTTTTCGCGCGTTTTTCTTTTTCGACTGTTCCCTTATGTATTCAGGACAACGCAATCGCTCTGCGGGATGACATCGAATCCCCCACTATGTTGACATGCGCGGTGTTTTGGACAAGAAAAGGCTTGCGGGCCAGCAGTTTGTGGTGCATACATCATTCATAAGACGGAAGCGCAGAATCTGGCGCATTTTTCGACGGCGAGCGTGCCCGATGGCCAAAATTCATCCCAAGGACATACTCGATCGAGCGCATTGGTCGGCGCACCAGATCGCCAAATTTGTGGAATCGCGCTTGCACCGGGTCATTGAGCGCGCCGCCCAGCATGTTCCCTTCTATGAAAAGCGCTTTCATTCGCACGGGATCAAACTGCGCGACATTCGCCAACTGCGGGATATTTCCATCCTGCCTTTCACCACGAGAGCTGATCTGCAAAGAGAAGCCGATGCACTGTTGGCGCGCGACGTAGTGCGCGAGTCGTGCCGGCAGCGGGCTGCCGTGGCCGAGCCGGGGGCTGCCGCCCCGCACGTTTTTCTCTCCCCCGATGAATACGAAACCATTCGCTTGATCGAGCGGCGGATTATCGAGACCCACGGCCTGACCGGCCGCCACGATCGCGTGGCCATTTTACCGCAAGGCCTGACCCCGCCACCCCAGACGTGGCTCGACAGCATACTGCGCGGGCGGCGATACTACATACCCACATCCGAAACCACCCTCGAACATCTGCATGTCATCAGCCGCGTAAAGCCGGATTGCGTGGCCGCTCCGCTGTGGGCGCTCAGCCGCATCAGCGGCGAAATCCGCAAAGGCAAAGCGCTGGGGTTCCAGCCGCGGCTGCTCCTGAGCTGGGGTGAAGTCATGCGCGCCAGCGATCGCGACGCGCTGCGCGAGACGTTTGGGGTTCCGCCGACCGATGTCTATTCGGTGTGGGAACTGGGGCCGGTGGCCGCCGAGTGCCCCGCCCGCGACGGACTCCATGTCAATTTCGATCTGGTCCACGTCGAGATTCTGCACAACGGCCATCCGGTCAATCCGGGCGAACCGGGCGAGGTGGTTCTGACCAGTCTGGCCAACGATACGATGCCGTTGATTCGCTATCGGGTGGGCGATGTGGCCAGTTGGAAAAAGGGCCCGTGCAAATGCGGCTGGCAGGGGCCGGTGCTCGAAGGCGTGCACGGGCGGTTTGAACACTCGGTGCATCTGCCGGGCGGCGGATACGTCGGCACGCGACATATCGAACATATTCTCGATCAGTTCACCAATGTTCTGGCCTATCGGCTGGTGCAGACCGATCCGCGCAAAGTCGAGATTCTCGTCGTGCCGACCACAATGTTCAACGACCGGACATCCGCGATGATGCGCACCAAGTGTCTCGAATTGTTCAACCAGCAAATCGGCGTCGAGATCAAGGTCGTGGACGAACTACCGATTGTCCGCAGCCCGCGCCGCCACTCCGTTGTCTGTAAAATCAAGACGCCGCTGACTGCATAAGAAAGCCCGCCCTCCCGGCGGCAGTATTTCCACCGTTGACCAGGGTAATTTCGTGCATTTTCCGTGGGCAAGACTCCTACTCAAGCGGGTAAGAATACCGCAAACGGAAGATTAGTCCCCACGCCAAGTTGCGCGGTTTTTTATTTTGCTTTTTTGCGCCCTGCCTTCGATTCCTTCTTGGTCTCTGGCTTGGTTTCAGCCTTTGCGTCCTTCTTGGCCTTTCGCAGGTCTGGGTAACGCGTGCGCGAAAACTCCGCAGCGGCGGCGACCGCTTCGTGCGACAAGCCGCCCGGATAGTCGTTGCCCGCGAGGCTGTTGATGACCGAATCCTGCCAAGTCAGAAGCGTGGTCTTCATTTTCTCGACGACATCGGGATGTTCGCCCGCCACATCTTTGCTTTCGGCCATATCCGCCACGAGGTCGTAGAGTTCGTATTTTTCCGGCGACAGTTTGTGCAGCTTGTACCGGTTGTCGGTCAGCGCCGCATGACCGGCATCCTTTTTCCCTCCGCCGCCGTGCCAGAAGGCAATGGGTTTGGGCCGCTCGGTCATCCGTCCTTCGAGGAGCGGCACCAGACTAATCCCGTCAATCGGTTGGACCTGATTGGGCACAGTGATGCCGGTCAATTCCAGAATGGTTGGATAGATATCGCTGCTGACAGCCGGAATGTCGGTCCGGATGGGTTTGCGAATACGGGCCGGCCACTCGATGATGCCGGGAACGCGCAGGCCGCCCTCCCAGACCGTTCCTTTGCGGCCGCGCAGCCCGCCGACGGAATAATCGGGCACGCCGCCGTTGTCGCTGGTGAACCAGATCAAGGTGTTGTCGGCGACGCCCAGACGCCGCAGCTCGCTGCGCAGCACCCCCATGCTGTGGTCCACGCCGTAGATTTCGCCGTAGTAGGCCGACCCGCCGGCCTTCTCCTGATATTCCGGAATCGGCTCGATCGGCACGTGCGGGTTGCCATACCAGATCACCGCGAGGAAGGGCTTCTGGTTTTTCACCGCGTCGGCGATGAATCGCAACGCCTCGGAGACAATCGCGTCGGAGCCGTCGCCGGGCACTTTGACCTGCTCGCCTTTGCGGCTGAAGGTCCAATCGTGCTCAAAGTAGTTGGTAACGGAAAACCATTCGTCGAAACCGAACCGGCCCGGACTCAAAGGGTCGTCGCCAAGAACCGGCTGGCCGGGGCCGCTGACGCCGTTCAGATGCCACTTGCCAAAGTGGCCGGTGGTATAGCCGGCGGATTTCAAAACTTGGGCAATCGTAATTTCTTGATTGCGGAAAGGCGCGCCGGGCGTAAATGTGCCGTAGCGGAACGGATGTCGGCCGGTCAGGACGCTGCCGCGCGTGGGCGAGCACAGGGGCGACTGGGCGTAGAAGCGGTCAAATCGGACGCCGGAAGCGGCCATTTCATCCAGCACAGGCGTCTTGACCTTGTCGCGCTCGGGGTTGTTGGTGCTGTTGTAGCCCACGTCGGCCCAACCTTGGTCGTCGGTCATGCAAAGGATGATGTTGGGCCGTGCGGCATCGGGAACGGGTTGTTGTTTGGTGCGGCGTTTCGGGGAAGCGGCCTCGCCGACGGTAGTGTCGAGTAACGACACACCGGCAAGCAATGCGGCGCCGCCGGCTGCGGCCTGCTTCAGAAATACGCTTCGAGAGACGGTTCGTTTTTTCATGATGCGGTTCTTTCTGGCATAAGATGGATGCTGCTTCCGCCTCGAGGGTATATCGTTTATTTACTTTTGAATCCTTTACCCATTTCCAGCAAAATACAACTGAAGAAGGACAATCCGGCACGGTTTTTTCATCCAAAATCCAAAACATGCAATCCAAATTTCCTTTGCACGCCGGTGCGCTTCCTCGCGTCAATCCGGGACGGAGGAACGGGGATAGTCCTTGCCGGCGAGGCTGTCTTTGCATGATGCCCGCCACTGCTCGAGCCTGTTCACCATGCGGTCTCTCAATTCCGGCTGGATAGCGGCAAGGTCTTTGGTTTCGGCGCCATCCTCAACTATGTCATACAGGGCAAAGGTTTTGCCTCCGTCAATCGAGATGATCTTATAGCGATTATCATTTAGCGCGACTTGGTTGCCGGACTCGAAAGCAATCGGGTGCGGCCGCTCACTCATGGTTCCTTCAATCAGCGGGAGGATGCTAATCCCGTCGAGAGGTTGGGGCTGGCCTTTCAATTTGAAACCCAGAATCTCCAGAATTGTCGGAAAGTAATCCGAGGTGCACGCGGGGATGGCTGTAGCGCGCGGGGTCTTGATTTTTGCGGGCCATTCCAGCAATCCCGGCACACGCACGCCTCCCTCGAACAAGTCGCGCTTGCGGCCGCGAAACGGTCCGGCCGACCCCGGACCGGTTTTGTGCTCGGGGCCGTTGTCCGAGCTGAACCACAACAGCGTATTCCCGGCGATCCCCAGCGCGCGCAGTTCCTTGCGCAACCGCCCCACTTGCTCGTCCATGGCGGTAATGCAGCCGTAGTAATGTTGATGCTGTTCGTCCTGCTCCGCGTAGTGCTTGCGGTATTCAGCACCGGCCCGAACGGGTTCATGGGGCGCGTGGAACCATATCACCGCCAAGAAGGGTTTTTGTTCGGCAACGGCCTGTCGAATAAACGGAATGGCGCGGTCCATGATCACCCGCGAGTCGTCGCCTTCGAGATTGTCCGTCGCCCACGTTCCCGGCCCCGTCCAGTAACGTGAAACGAACACTTGGTTGACCATCGGGTCCCATGTGGGCACCTGACATTCGGTTGAAAAACAAACATCGAAGCCGTTTTCCCACGGCGGAGAATAGTTCTTGTCACCCCGGCCGCCGCGACGGGCATCTTTGACATCGCGGGTCAACGTTCCCACATGCCATTTGCCAAAATGTCCCGTGACATAGCCCTGCATCTTGAGCGCCTCGGCCAGCGTGATTTCTTCTTTCGGCATTGCGCCGACGTTGGCGGAGAAAATCCCATAGCGATAGGGATGCCTTCCCGTCAGACAGCTGCCTCGAGTGGGCGAACAGACCGGCGCGGCTGCATACCAGCGATCGAAGCGCAATCCGTTTCGGGCCATTTCGTCGAGGCACGGAGTTTTCAGCACCCCGTGGCCGTTATAGCCGACATCGCCCCAGCCCAAATCGTCGGCCATGCAAAGGATGACGTTTGGATGCGCACCATCGGGACCGGCTGGTTGTTTGGCGCCACGATTCATGGCAGCGGCCATGCCGACTGAACCATTGGGCAGCGATACGCCGGCAAGCAATGCGGCACCGCCTACAGCAACCTGTTTCATAAATGCGCTTCGGGAAATACGAGAAGCCGTCATGTTGGACTCCCTCTGCTTGTTCTTCATGTCGCTGGTGAAGGATAAGGAGAGTAATTAAACCGCCTGTAGGCCGTATTCTTCATCGCTTTAGCGGGGCTTTTTTCGCGCGGCCAACATTGGGACTTGCCCAATTGGGAAGCGCGGAAAATACTGCACACTGGAACGCACGCTATGAACGGAAAACTAACGTTTGTAGCGCGGATAGCGGGCTGGCCTCCAAGGATAGTTTGAAGAGAACCGGCGGAACCAAAGGAGTTACCGTTGGTCTAGCGCCAAAAAAAAACGCATGGAACCACACCCCACTAAAACTCTATGTTGGACTGGACGTGCATTGCAAGTACATAGTGTGTAGGGCACAGCACGCCACAAGCGCAGTGGTCGGTCGCGGCCCTATCCTCCTGTTCCGTCCTTGGAGAACCTACAACAGGCCCGGACACGTCAACCCTGCAGCGCTCCCTCGGCGGTGTCGGTTGGACTTGGCTGATTTACTTTTTTCCTTGGGATCTATGCACATTCTCCCACAGGCCCATTGTTGCAACTTTGCATTAACTCTGGTCAGACCAGTTGATGGCTGGAGTATAATAGCGGTGAAAGCCATTCGTCTCCGGTTGATGGTTCGGCGAACAGAGTGCGCCCCGCAAGGACAGAACCCCTGAGGCTGTAGTGCTGCTCTTATTAGCCTTACGAATTAGCTTTACGAAATGCCGATACGTTCCTTTTGGTTGTGTCCAAAGGCCGAGTTGGAGCTGTCCGACTTAAAAAAATAACACGGGGCGAATGTTTTGCCTTGACACAGAGCGTCCAATTTGTTTGTAAATTATGGTGGGTGAAAAGAGTTTTTAAAAACAAAAGAGTAAATAAACTCCATGTTTCCGAAATTCAAAGCCGCAGCGCAGGGCTTTTTGAATTGCAATACAACTTCGCAGGCAGCCAAGGAGGATTTCTATCATGGCAGAACCCAAAAAAACCAAACATAGCAAGAAGCCGTATGAAAAGCCGCAGATTGCCAAAGTGCCGCTGCGGCCGGAGGAGGCGGTGCTTGGCGCGTGCAAGACCACGTCAGGCGTTGGCCCATTTGCCATCTGCGGTTCGACTTGCCCCGATGCCGGCACGTGAGACTTGAGTTTGTTTCCTTTGATCCCAGCCCACCAAGCACGCCAAAGGAAAAGGGCATGACGCAAAGCGCCGGACAGATGATCTTGAAAATCGGCGATGCCGCCATCGAGATCGTTGCCGCCTCCGAGGACTTGCCCTTGGCAGTCGAAGGGCCGTCCCAAGCATTCCTCGAAGCGGCGGGCGACAAAGGCCCGACCGACATCCGGCTGCGGGCGCGTTGGGCCGACCTCGACGGCTATCGGGCGGAAGGGCCGGCTGTCTTCGATCCGGGACATCTGTGGACGCTCTATCGGAAGAACGGGCATTATACGTTTCAGTTCATTTCCCCTGTGACAGGCCGCGTTCCTTACAAAGTCGGCCGGTTCGCTGCCGACTTTGCTTCCGGCGAAGTGTTACTCCATCGGCCCTGTTATCCGTCCGGCAAGGGGGTCTATCCGCTCGACTATCCGCTCGATGAATTGCTTTTGTCGAACTGGTTGGCTTTGGGGCGCGGCGTGATTCTGCACGCCTGCGGGTTGGCGGATTCAGCGGGACGGGGATTGCTGTTTGTCGGCTGTTCGGGCGCAGGAAAAACGACCACGGCGCGGCTGTGGCTGGGCCGGCCGGGGGTGCGGGTTTTCAGCGACGACCGGATTGTTGTGCGAAAAAAAGAAGACGGACGGTTTTGGATGTTCGGCACGCCGTGGCATGGCGCGGCGGAGATTGCATTGGCCGGCGGCGCGGCGCTGACCCGAATTTTTCTTCTGGCGCGCGGCGCAACCAATGAGTTGGTGCCCCTGGCCGCGCCCGATGCTGTGCGGCGGTTGTTCGTCGCTTCGTTCCCGCCGTTTTACAGTGCAGGCGCATTAGGTTTTACGTTGGATTTTTTCGAAGAGTTGGTGCAGGCCGCTCCGTGCGAGGAGTATCGTTTTGTGCCCGATGCCGAAGCGGTCGAGTTCGTAGAACGGACATAACAGATTGCGGTAAGTTCCACGTCAAACAAAATACCGCAAAGCAAGGAGGAATACCATGAGACTCACGATTTCTGCATGCGGCGGCAAGAGCAAAGCATGGGCCATGACTTTGGTCGGTGGCGTTACGCTGGCAGTCTTGCTGGGCTTGGTCGTATTCCCCAAACCGGCCGGAGCGCAACCGGCCACGGTTCGACTGCTCACGGCGGCGGAGCTGGTTCCGCCACCCGAGCCGGCCGTCAAACCGATCCTGCCGTCGGTCAAGGAAATGGACCTCAACGGCAACAAAGTGGACGACGCGATAGACCGGGAGATTGCGGCGGCGCAGGCGGCGCCAGACGCCGACACGCGCGATGCGGCGCTGCGCGAAATGATCCGCGTCGAACTGGTGTTCTCTAAACAGATCACGCAGGAACAATTGAATGCGTTTGTGGCCGCCGGTGGGCGCATCAAGTATATTTTCAAATCGGTCAGCTACGGCTGGACAGGCTGGATGCCTCGCGGGCAGGCCGCGCCCATCGCCAACGCCATGGGCGAGTCGCTTCTGGCTATTGTCGCCGATGTGCCCTACCAACTGCATCTGAAGGAAGCAACGCAGAACGGACGCGTTCGGCCGGTTTGGGTCAGCGGCTTCGCCGGCAGTGCCTCGGGTTTTGACGGCGACAGCAACATCACCATTGGTGTTATTGACACGGGCATTGATGACTCGCACACGGACCTGTCCGGCCGCCAGGAGTATTGGGCCGACTGGACCTCGGACGCCGAAGCGACGCCGCGCGATATTATCCAGCACGGCACGCACGTGGCCGGCATCGCCTGCGGCACGGGAGCGGCCGCGGGGCTTTCACCCACGACGGTCTCTTACACTGACAGTGGAAATCTGACCGGTGTTTCGGCCGGTGGTTTTCTGCTTTCTTCCCGCCACCTCACCGCCGGCTCGGCTGTGCTGAACACGACCGCCTACTGGGACGACGGCGGCACCGGGCAGTTATTTGGGCTGTATTCCGCCGACGGCGCCATGAGCTACTATGCTCTAAGTGCTTCTTCTACGGGGACTTCTCCACTTTCCGAGAACAACAGCTTTACGGCGCTGTCCACAAATCACTATCAACCGGCGCTGTTAGCCAACGGAACCATCACGCGATATGCCGTAACCGTTGCCGCCACAATTACCGGCGTGGGCGACGGCTTCAACGCCTTGCGCGGCGTCGCGCCGGCCTGCAAATGGGCCGGCTTCAAGGTGTTCACAAATGCCGGCACCGGCAGCGGAACCGATATCGCCGAAGGCATGGACGACGTCGTCACGCAGCGGACGACTCACAACATCAAGGTCTGCAATATGAGCATCGGTGTGATTGGAAGTCCGGGAATTTCGACCACGCAGCGGGCCAAGGTCAATACGATGGCTGCAAATGGGATTGTACCGGTTTGCTCGGCGGGCAATGACGGGCCGGGGACGGCCGGTGCCAACGAAATTGACGATCCCGGCCGTGCCGCCTACGCCCTGACTGTGGCCGCCAGCAATACCCAAAACGAATTGACCCGTTATACCAGCAGTGGCTTTGCCAGCCCGGGCAGCGATGAAGACTACAAGCCGGATGTTATGGCCCCCGGCGGCTCGGACTACTACACCAATATCTTGGCGCCCGACTCCAACGATGCCGACGCGGGAAGCACCTCGTTCGCCGACAAGCAAGCCAACGACTACTACAATATCAAAGGCACCTCGATGGCCGCGCCCTTTGCCGCCGGCTGCGCCGCATTGGTCATTGACGCCCTCCAGCAATCTGGCGTGACGTGGGACTTCAACTCCTCGACCCATCCCTTCCTCGTCAAGATGCTCCTGTGCATGACGGCCACGGAGAGCAACGCCAACCGCGAAGTTGCCAGTGGCACCAATCCCACACTCGGCCGCGGCGCCACGCCCAAGGACCTCTACGAAGGCTACGGCATGATCAATCCCGACGCCGCCATCGAGGCGGTCATGCAAAGCTTTGCCAGCGGCACTTGGACCGGCTCGACCGCCGGCGG